>VAWL01000002.1 GCA_005883965.1 Actinomycetota bacterium | reverse complement strand
CCAGTCGACGGTCATCGTCGGCGGCGACGTCAACGTCGCGAACAACGCCGCCATCGGCGCGAGCACGAGCATGGGCACCCGCGTCGAGACGTACGTCGGCGGCAACTGCCTTTACGCGACCGGATCGTGGGCCGCTTGCAGCGGCAACCAGGACGCGCGGCACATCTTCAGCAAGCTCTCCGACGGCACGACGATCGGCGTCAACCACGTCGCCCCGGTGGTCGCGCCGCCCGCGGCCGACTACGCCACCTGGTACGAGAACGCGATCCCGGGGCCGTCGCAGTCGTGCACGACCTCGAGCGGGACAGTTCCGACCTTCGACGGCAACTACCCGAGCCGCGACAACAGCGTCAACACCGTCTTCGACCTGACGCCGTCGAGCTCGTACTTCTGCCGGGTCGGCACCGGCGCGAACACGACGCTCACGAGCGCGTTGACCGCGAGCGCCACGACCGTGAGCGTGAGCTCCGCAGCCGGCTTCCCGACGACCCAGTTCAACATCCGGATCGACAACGAGTACATGACGGTGACGGCCGGTTTCGGCACAACGACCTGGACGGTCGTGCGCGGCGTGGCCGGCTCGACTGCCGCAGCCCACGTCAACAGCCAGACCGTCGAGTGGGCCACGGCGCCGAGCGGCGAGATCGGCTGGAACGCGACGACGAAGACGCTCACCGTGAGCGGCACGATCTACATCGACGGCAGCGCCAAGATCTCGAACAGCGCGCTCAACTCGTACGACGGCCAGGCGACGCTGTACCTCTCCGGCACGTTCCACGCGACCGGTTCGCTCTGCGCGTCGGTCTCCGGCTCGAGCTGCGACTTCCCGAGCTGGAACCCGAACTTCGACATGTTCATGGTCGTCGCGAACGGGAGCGGTGGCCAGAACAACCCCGGCGACAGCATCCAGATCGACAACAACTTCTCCTGGCAGGGCGGGCTGTACGGCACCAACGCAGTCGAGTTCGGCAACAACGTCAACGTCGATGGGCCGATCGTCGGCAGCCAGATCCTGCTCTCGAACAACCTGACGACGAACGCGTTCCCGACGATCTCGGTCGTCCCGGTCGGCATGCCGTCCAACAAGGACGTTTACGCGCAGCCGAACCCGCCGCAGGGCTTCACCGGCTAGCGCCCTCAACTGAGCCGCCGCGGCTGCCGATAGGAGGCGGGTGGACGTCGCTCTCGGCCTGCTCGCCTTCTGGCCTGCGCTCGCGCTCGGCAGCTTCGTGAACGTCGTCGCGGCACGCGTGCCGCTGCGCCGCTCGGTCGTGCGCCCGCGCTCGGCCTGCATGAGCTGCGGGTCGGAGCTCGCGTGGTACGACAACGTGCCCGTCCTCTCTTATTTCCTGCTGCGCGGCCGCTGCCGCTCCTGCGGAACCGGGATCAGCCTGCTCTACCCGGCGGTCGAGCTGGCGACGGCGGGGCTCGTCGCGGCCTGCTTCGTCGTCTTCGGGCTCTCCGGCAAGGCGGTCCTCGCCGCCTTCTTCTGCGCCGTGCTGGTCGCGATCACCGCCACGGACATCACGCACCGGATCGTCCCGAACCGGATCGTCCTGCCCGCGGCGGCCGTCGTGCTCGTCGCGCACACGGCGCTCTCGCCGAGCCCGGAGTGGGCGCTCGGCGCACTCGGAGCAGCAGGCTTCCTGCTCGTGGCCGCCATCGCGTATCCGGCCGGGATGGGCATGGGCGACGTCAAGCTCGCGCTGCTGCTCGGCGCGATGCTCGGCCGCCTGGTCGGGGTCGGCCTGATGCTCGGCATGTTCGCGGCCCTCGTCCCGAGTGTCGTTTTGTTCGCCCGTCACGGCGCGGCCGCGCGGAAGATGGGCATCCCGTTCGCGCCGTTCCTGGCCTTCGGCGCCGTAGTGGCGCTGTTCGTCGGAAAACCGCTGCTGGACGCCTATTTCTCCACCTTCTAGCCTCAGCTAAGCGGCCGGTTCTGCCGATACCTCAATCGAGGTACTCATGGACCTGCCCAAACTGCGCACATCCGGCCGGGCCGGCTCGAAACAGGCTGCCAAGAGCGGCGGGCTGCCTGCGGCCTTTCCGGTCAACGAGCTCGCCGAGCTCGTCGCCGACCTGATCGAGACGACCGGGCTCGTCCCGGGCGACCGGCTCGCCCAGGTCCGCGGGCGCGCGAAGCAGGGCGGCTCGTTCGCGCAGGCGGTCCTGGACGAGGGAGTCGCATCGCCGGAGGGCATCGCACGGACGCTTGCGAGCCGCTTCCAGCTTCCGTTCGTCGACCTGCCGCTCGTCGGCGTCAAGGAGGAGTCCAAGGGGCACATCCCTCTGCATGTCCTCGAGCGCATCACCGCGCTTCCCTACGCGCTCGATAACGGCATTCTCCGAGTCGCTGTCGCGGATCCCGGCAACGTCCAGGCGATCGATGAGCTGCGCCTGGCAACCAGCTTCCAGCTCGAGCTGGGCGTCGCCTCCCGTGAGGACATCGCCAACGAGATCCGCCGGCTTACCCGCGCCTCCGAGGCCTTCGGCGCCCGTGCCGTCCTGGAGGAAGAAGGGGCACTGCTGGCGGAGGAAGCGGAGGAGGTCGACGACCTCGAAGCCGACGACGGGATCTCCGACGTACCGCTCGTCCGCCTCGTCAACTCGATCATTTTCCAGGCCGCAGAGGACGGGGCGAGCGACATCCATTTCGAGCCGCAGGAGGACGCGCTGGCAGTGCGCCTACGCATCGACGGCGTGCTCCACGAGGTGCAGCGCATCCCGAAGCGGATGACCGCCGGAGTGACGACGCGCCTGAAGGTGCTGGCGAAGCTCGACATCGCGGAGCGGCGTAAGCCGCAGGACGGCCGCATCTCGCTCAACGCTGCCGCAGCAGGCCGCCTGCTCGACATCCGCGTCGCGACGCTGCCGACGGTCGAGGGCGAGTCGGTCGTCATGCGTCTGCTCGACAAGTCGAAGAAGGCACCGACGCTCGTCGATCTCGCGCTCTCCGAGGACATGCGCGACAAGCTGGCGGAGATCATCCGGCGCCCCACCGGCGCGATTCTCGCCACCGGGCCGACGGGCTCCGGTAAGTCGACGACGCTCTATGCGGCGATGACCGAGATCAGCAGCCCCGAGATCAACATCATCACGGTCGAGGATCCGGTCGAGTTCCGGCTTCCGGGCGTCAACCAGGTGCAGATCAACGCACGCGCCGGCCTGACCTTCGCCGCGGCGCTGCGCTCGATCCTGCGCTCGGACCCCGACGTCGTCATGGTCGGCGAGATCCGCGACAGCGAGACCGCCAAGATCTCGATCGAGGCAGCGCTGACCGGCCACCTCGTGCTCTCGACCATGCACACCAATGATGCGCCGGGGGCGATCTCGCGCCTGAACGAGATGGGCGTCGAGCCGTTCCTGACCGGCTCAGCCGTCTCTGCGGTGCTCGCCCAGCGACTCGCCCGGAAGCTCTGCACCCACTGCTGCGAGATGTACTCGCCCTCGGTCGAGGACATGATCAAGGCGCGCGTTTCCCCCGACGTCGCGGCTGCGGCCGACGGTGTCGTCTTCTATCGGAAGAAGGGCTGCCCGCGCTGCGGCCAGACGGGCTACAAGGGCCGGATCGGCATCTTCCAGCTGCTCGTCATGAGCGAGAATCTCGAGAGCCTCGCCGCCAGCGGCGCGAACCGCGAGGAGCTCGAGCGCGCCGGGATCGCGGAAGGCATGAGGACGCTGTGGGACGACGGCCTCGCCAAGGTCGCGTCCGGGCTCACGTCCATCGAAGAGCTCGCCCGCGTCACGACCTAAAGAGGTTCGGCGAAACACCGCGAGCCTCAGCCCTCGCTTCGCCTCCGCAAGGACGCGACCCCGTCCACCGCAAGTCCGACGACCACAAGGACGATAAACGGCCCGAGGGCGATCGAGTTGTTATTGAACATGTACAAGCCGATGATCACGAGGATGCCCGCGAACGTAGTCCAGCGCAGGAGCCTCACGAACTGATTCTAGAGGGGGTTGGCGGGGCCACCGTCCCTCCGAAAAGAGGCTGCGAGCGCCTGGATCGACGAGAAGATCCGCCGGCGCAGCCGGGCTTTGCCCGGCGGGAGCCTCGCCGACGCCAAGACCGAGTGAAGCAGTCACGAGTCGCCGGCTCCCGAAACGGTTGACTGACGCGAACGCTGTGAAGGAGGGGGCTCGCGGGGGAACCAGGGGTTTCCCCGCGCTACTACGCTGCCTGGACGTCGCAGCCGAGGTACATCAGGGCCTCGACCGCTTCCGTCACGAAGCTCGTGGCCTGGCGGGTATCGCCGAACGTGTACGGCCCCGGCCGGAGCGGCGCCGTGTCGGGC
>VAWL01000173.1 GCA_005883965.1 Actinomycetota bacterium | reverse complement strand
GTCTTGGGTCAGGCCGGCGCCGAACGCGCGCTCGAAGTCGGTCGAGACGCCGCCGCCCACCTCGTAGCAGCAGGGGCCGATCCCCGGCCCGACGATCGCCGTGACGCGCCCGCCTCCGAGTGCGCGGACCCCTGACTCCGCGATCCCGGCCAGGAGGCCGCGCCACCCCGCGTGCAGGACCGCGAGTGCCGGCCGGTCGCCGTTCGCGCGCGCCAGGGCGATCGGCAGGCAGTCGGCCGAGAGTGCCAGCACCGGCAGGCCGGGCTCGTCCGTCCAGAGGCCGTCGGCACGGTCGTCGCGGGCGGCGGGCCGGGCGCGGAGCACATCGGCGGAGTGGCACTGGTAGTTCAGCGCCAGCGCGTCCGGGTCGGCGCCTGCCTCGGCGCAGACGCGACGCCGGTTCTCGTCCACGCATTCGGGCTCGTCGCCGGTCATCCGCCCGAGGTTGAGCGAGCTCCACGGCCCCTCGCTGACGCCGCCCTCCCGGGTCGAGAAGACGACCTCGTAGGGGCCGGGCGCGTTCTCCCAGCGGATCAAATGAGCTCCCTGGCGGCGGCCAGCTCCGACTCGCGGCCGTCGAGCTCGCCGTTCAGCTTGCGCCGCCGCAGCTCCGCCAGGACCTCCCCCACCCGCGGCGACTCGGCCAGGCCGAGCTCGGCGAGATCGGCCCCGCTGACCTCGAGGCGGACACCGCGCAGGCGCTTGAAATACTCATGCAGCGGCGGCAGGTCGGCGAACGCGAGCGCGAACAGCGGTGCGTCCGGTGCGTACGGATCGGCGAGCGCGACCACCTCTGCCGGCTCGGCGCCGGCCTGGAGCCGCTCGACGAGGCGCGGGCCGACGGTGACCGCGGCCGCGATCGCCTCGGCGTCGCGGCGGCGCACCTTCAGGCGCTGCAGCCAGCCGTAGACCTCGTCCGGTGGCAGCTTCCGAGCGAGGGCGGCGAGGCCGAGCCGCCAGGACGGCGCCTCGAGCTCGTACCGGTCGCGCAGCTCTGTGAGCCGCCGGATCAGCGCAACCGCCTCGTCGTCGGCGGCAAGGTGTGAGTGGATGGCGCGGTCGGCGCCGAGCTCGGCGAGCCGCAGAATCGAGTGCTCGACCTCACCCTCCTCGAGCAGCGCGATCAGCTCGTCACGCAGCCGCGCCGAGGAGAGGTCGCCGACGAGCCCCATCTCGATCGTTCCGCGCGCGAGCCGCAGCGTGTGCTCGTCCATCCGGAAGCCGTAGCGGTTCTCGTAGCGGATCGCCCGGAAGATCCGGGTCGGGTCGTCGATGAAGCTGAGGTTGTGCAGGACGCGCACCGTCTTCGCCTCGAGGTCGCGCCGCCCGGCGAACGGGTCGACCAGCCGGCCGAGGTCGGCGCCCTTGAGCGAGACCGCCATCGCGTTGATCGTGAAGTCGCGGCGGAAGAGATCCTCGCGGATCGAGGCGTGCTCGACGGTCGGCAGCGCGGCGGGTGCGTCGTAGAACTCGGTGCGCGCCGTGACGACGTCGACGCGCTCGTCGTCGCCGTAGAGCACGACCGC
This sequence comes from Actinomycetota bacterium, assembly GCA_005883965.1. Classification (GTDB taxonomy): domain Bacteria; phylum Actinomycetota; class Thermoleophilia; order Gaiellales; family Gaiellaceae; genus AC-32. The sequence goes on along the minus strand of VAWL01000173.1, from coordinate 18,052 downwards.
GGTCCCGAACTTCTCGTGCGCGCGCACGCGGCCGGCCAGCGCGTCGGCAAGCGCCTGTGCCAGCGCGATCGCGTCGCCCTCGACGGCGATGTCGACGTCGAAGCTCCGCTCGCCCAGCAGGATGTCGCGCACCGTCCCGCCGACGAGGTAGACGCCCTCGAACGGCTCCGAGACGGCGGCGACGGCCTCGAAGACCGGCCGCAGCCGCTCCAGCCGTGCCAGCTCGCCGGTCAGCATCGGCCCCGGCTTGTCGGCCGGCGCCGCCTGCTCGCCGAGCGCGCGCAAGAGGTCGCTACGCGTGACGACGCCGGCGATCTTCTCGTCGCGGAGGACGGCGATCCGGTCGTCGCCGCCCGCGAGCAGGCGCTGCAGCTCGGCCAGCGGCGTGTCCTCGGCGCAGGTGGCGGCGCGGGCGCTCATCAGGCCCTTGACCGGTGCGTGCGAGAGGCCGTGCGCCACGGCCCGGTCGAGATCCTCGCGGCCGACCACCCCCGCGAGTCGCTCGCCCTCGGCGACGAGGATCCCGCTCTGGCCGTAGCGCTGGCAGGCGACGAGGGCGCGGGCGACGGTCTCGTCCGGCGTGACCGTGCGGGCCGGCGACGACATCAGGTCGCGCGCCAGAACCGGCTCGCGCGCGGCTGCGGTCAGGTTCTCCTCGACGGTCGTCCTGGCCTCGTCGAGCCCGCCCTTGAAAATCGCGGAGGCCGCCTGGGCATGTCCCCCGCCGCCCAGCAGCTGCGCGATCGCGGAGGCGTCGACCTCGGGCGTGCGGCTGCGGGCCACGCAGAAGACGCGGCCGTCCATCTCGACCAGGAGGACGAGCGCCTTGCAGTCCGTCAGGTCGACGACCTTGTGCGCGAGGTTCGACACGCCGTCCACATAGCGCGGCCAGGGGACGGCGGCGAGCAGGACCTCGACGCCCGCGACCCGGTGCGGCGCGAGTGTCTCGAGGATCGTCCCCAGCAGCTCGCGCTCCTCTTCGGTCAGCGGCGTGTGCAGGAACTCGGCCAGCAGCTCCTGCCGGGCGCCGTGGCGCAGGCACCAGGCCAGGGCCTCGGCGTCGCGCTGGGTCGCGGTCGGATAGGTGAGCGAGCCGGTGTCCTCGTGGATCCCGAGCGCGAAGACAGTCGCCTCGAGCGGCGTCACCGCGGTCTCGCGCTCGGCCAGGATCCCGACCAGCGTCGTCGTCAGCGCGCCGTCCTCCGAGAGAACGGTGTGCTCGGGCGCCGCCCAGGCCGGAAGCTCGCCGGCGTGGTGGTCGAAGACGACCTTCTCGACATCGCGGTCGAGCGCCACCGGCTCCAGTTCGCCGAGCCGAGCAGCGTGCGTGGTCTCGACGACGATCAGCCGGCGGATCGCGTCCAGCTCGAGCCGGGACGCATCCACCAGCGCAAGCTCGTCGGCGTGCAGGCGGGCGAACTCGCGGACGTTGCGGTTCAGCGAGCCCGCGACACAGGCAACCGCGTCCGGGTAGAGCCGGCGCGCGGCGAGCAGCGCCGCGAACGCGTCGAAGTCGGTGTTCCCATGGGTCGCGATGACGGTTTCGACTCGCACAGGCTCATTGTGCCTCCGCCTTCGCTCAGCGGCGCCTGGGCGGCAGCCTGACGGCGCTCGTGCGCCGGGCCTTGGCGCTCGGCGTCCTGGCCACGATCAGCAGGACGAGCCGCCGGGAGAGCGCAGCGCTCCTCAGCTTCAGCGTGAACGTCGCCGCGCGCTGACGGCCGCTGAGGACCGTCTTCGGCCGCCTGGAATGGAACCCTCTCTTCGTCGCGCTCGCCGTGATGCGGGGGCCCGACACCAACGGCAACCGAGCCCTTCACGGTCAGCGGCGCCCCGGGAGACCGCGGTGATGACCGCTCCAGCGTGCTCGACCTCGTCGACGACGCCGGCAGGGATGACCCCGGGCCCAGCGAGCGGGATCGTGAAGTTCGTCCAGGTGTCGCGGTCGCGCCTGAGAGGACGAGTTTGAGCGTGCTCGCGCCGTCGAGGCTCACCATGGCGGCGAAGTCCCCGTTCGAGTCGAGGGCGAGAGGCTGGCCGTTCACCGCGAGATTGACGCTCGAGGCGCTCAGGCCGACCGATCCCGAGACGGTGGCTGTCCCATCTGCGACGACGATCGGCCCGAGCTCGAGCAATTGCGGCGCGGCGGTCCGGCCGCTTGGGGCCGCGCCCAGAGCCAGCGTCACCGCGAGGAGGGCAGCGGTTGCGTGGCTCATGCCGGCTAAGGGGCCGGTGGCGCGAAAAACCTGCGCCGCGATTCAGACGAGCGCGATCGCCTCGATCTCGACCTTCGCGCCCGAAGGGAGGGCCGAGACCTCGATCGTGGCGCGCGCCGGCGGTTGCTCGCCCACGTGGCGGGCGTAGACCTCGTTCATCCCGGCGAAGTCGCTGAGGTCGGTCAGGTACACGGTTGTCTTCACAAGCCGGTCGAGGCCGCTGCCGGCCGCGTCCAGGATCGCCTGCAGGTTCGCGAAGACCTGCTCGGTCTGCTCCTGGATCGACTCGCCGACGATCTCGCCATGGTCCGGCCGCAACGCAAGCTGGCCGGAGACGAACACCAGCCCGTTCGCCACGATCGCCTGGGAGTACGGCGCGCCCTGAAACGGTGCCGGCGCCGTCTCGGTCCGCACCACCGTCTTGTCCATCAGTGCTCCTTCCAGTAATGCCGTTGAGTCTCTGGGTCGCGAGCCCCAAGCCAGAGTGCGCACTTGCCCGCGGCAAGGCTGGACTGCCTTGCCAAGGGCACGGGTGGGCTCTGGCGCCGCGGGATCGCGGGCCAGAGGCCGACATGTATTGCTGGATGGGGCACTACTCCCTTCTGCGCGGCCTGCAGCTCTGCGCAAGGGCCACGCCCAGCGCCTTGAAGATCGCCTCCAGCACGTGCTCGGGGTCTGACCCCTCGATCAACCGGACGTGGACGGTCAGGCCCGCGCCCTGCGCCAGCTCGCCCAGGAAGGATCCGACCACGTCGCTGCCGAGCCCCGCCACGCGCGCGTCGCTGAGATCGACGTTCGAGACGACCAGCGGCCGGCCGGACGCCTCGAGCGCGACGTGAGCCAGCGCCTCGTCCGCCGGCACGACCGCCGAGCCGTGGCCGCGGACGCCTCCCGACCGAAGGGCCCCGTCGAGCGCCTGGCCGAGCGCCCGCCCCGCTGCGGCGATCTCTGCCTCGGCCTCCCCGGGAGCGACCTCGAGCGCCAGGTCGAACGACGCGTACTCCGCCAGCAGCTCCAGCAGGTGGTCGAGCACGGACACGCCGGTCGCGACGTTTGCCTGCCCGCTCCCCGCGACGTCGACGCGTGCGTGCAGGCGGCCCGCCTCGTCCGCCTGGCCGGTGCGCGGTGTCATCCCTCGACGCGCTCGATCTGGGCGCCGAGCGAGCGCAGCCGCTCGTCGATCCGCTCGTAGCCGCGGTCGATCTCGCCGACGTTGCCGATCGTCGAGGTGCCCTCGGCGCAAAGGGCGGCGAGCAGCATCGCCATCCCGGCGCGGATGTCGGGGCTCGACATCTGCTGGCCGACGAGCCTCGCCGGGCCGGTGACGACGGCGCGGTGCGGGTCGCAGAGGATGATCCGCGCCCCCATCGAGACGAGCTTGTCGACGAAGAACAGGCGACTCTCGAACATCTTCTCGAAGATCAGCACCGTTCCCTTCGCCTGGGTCGCGACGGTGACCGCGATCGAGGTCAGGTCGGCCGGGAACGCCGGCCACGGGCCGTCCTCGATCTTCGGAATCTGGCCGCCGAGGTCGTCGCGGACCTCGAGCTCTTGCCCCGGCGGGACCCGTAGCGTGGCGCCGTCGACCTCGACGTGCACGCCGAGCCGCTCGAAGGTCGGGAGGATCGGCGCGAGGTCCTTCGGCTCGACGTCCTCGATCGTCACGTCACCGCCGGTGACCGCGGCGAGGCCCACGAAGCTGCCGACCTCGATGTGCTCCGGGCCGATCCGCCACTCGCCCCCGGAGAGGCTCGCGACTCCATGGATCCGCAGGACGTTCGACTCGATCCCCTCGATCTCCGCGCCGAGCGAGACGAGGAAGCGGCAGAGATCCTGGATGTGCGGGGCTCCGACCTCGACCTCGGCGCCGAGCTCGGCGAAGGCGTGAATGTGCGGGTCGAGTCGGCGGCGGCCGATCACGTCGCCGCCCGGAGGCGGGACGCTGGCCCGGCCGAGGCGGGCCAGCAGCGGGCCCGCGAGCAGGAACGAGGCGCGGATGCGGCTGGCCAGCTCCGCGTCGAGCTCGTGCGTGGTGATCTCCGCCGCCTGCACGCGCACTTCGTTCTCGCCGGTCCATTCGACCTCCGCGCCGACGTCGGCGAGCAGCGCCATCATCGTCTCGACGTCCCGGATTCGGGGCACGTTGTGCAGCACGACCGGCTCGCTCGTCAGCAGGCACGCAGCGAGGATGGGCAGCGCGCCGTTCTTGTTGCCCGCCGCCCGCACGCGGCCGCTCAGGGGCCGGCCGCCCTGGATGACGAACGACGAGGCGACGGCGTCGGTGACGGCTGTCTGGGCCATGCCGAGCTATCGTAACCGCGCCGTGGAGCCGAGCCGCGAAGCCGCCTGGGAGACACTGAACCGCTACACGAAGAGTGAGGCGCTGCTGCGCCACGCGCTCGCCGTGGAGGCCGCGGTCGGCACCTACGCGCAGCGCTTCGGCGAGGACGAGCAGCTCTGGCGCGCCACTGCCCTGCTCCACGACTTCGACTATGAGATTCACCCCACGCTCGACCAGCATCCCCAGGACGGCGCGCCGATCCTGCGCGACGAGGGCTGGCCGGACGAGGTGGTCGAGGGCGTCCTCTCGCATGCCTCCCACCTCGGCCTCGAGCGCGACACGCAGCTGAAGAAGACGCTCTTCGCCTGCGACGAGCTGGCCGGGTTCATCCACGCCTGCGGCCTCGTGCGGCCGGACGGCATCGAGACGCTCGAGCCGAAGTCCGTAAAGAAGAAGCTGAAGCAGCCGTCGTTCGCCGCCGGCGTCAACCGGCAGGACGTCTACGAGGGCGCCGAGGAGCTCGGCGTCGAGCTGGACGATCACATCCGCTTCGTCGTCGAGGCGATGCGCCCGATCGCCGGCGAGCTCGGGCTACGCCAGAGCGCCGAGTAGCCGGTCGACGTCCTCGTCGCTCGTCCACCAGCCGCAGGAGACGCGGATCCAGCCCTGGCCGGGCACATCGCGAACGACGACCCCCTCTTCGTAGAGACGCTTGACGAGCTCGGCGGTGTCGCCCTCCACTGCGAAGGTCACGAGCGTCCCCTGGTCCGGGGCGGTGACGACGTCGAAGCGCTCGGCGAGGAGCTCGCGGCAGTGCGCTGTGGCCTCGGCCGCGCGCTCGTAACGCCACTCGGGCGCGGCGTCGAGCGCCGCGGCAAGGCCGGCCAGGACCGGCGGCGGCGTCCAGCCTGGGTCGAAGCGGAGCGCGCCGGGCCTGGCGGTGAACTCGCCCTCGGGCTCGTAGCTCTCCTGCGAGAGGTAGCTCGGCGCGGCGATCCCGAGCGCCTCTGGGTCGGCGACCGCGAGGGCGCCGCTCCCGTCCGGGCCACAAGCCCATTTCTGACAGGAGCACGCGAAGAAGTCGAAGCGCGAGGCGTCCACCGGGATCGCACCCGCCGATTGCGCGCCGTCGACCAGCAGCGGCAGGCCCGTCGCCTCCTTCAGCTCCTCGACCGGAAAGCGGTTGCCGGTCATCCAGCAGACGTGCGAGAGCGCAAGGAGGCGCGTCTTCGGCGTCACCTCGGCGAGCAGGACGTCCAGCGCCTGCTCCGGCGGGAGCTCACGCACCTTCGCCACGCGCACGCGGGCGGGCGAGGCGCCCATGGCCCCGATCAGCCCGAAATGCTCGCCGTCGGTGGTGACGATCTCGTCCTCGGGACCGAGCCCGAGGCCGGCGAGGACGATGTTGCAGCCGTTCGTGGTCGAGGTCGCAAGGGCAACGCTCTCGGCCGGCACGCCGACGAGCGCTCCCAGCTTGGCCCGAACCTCCTCGCGCAGGGCAAGCGCCCGCTCGAAGTAGGCGCCGCCGCCGCGGCCCTCCTCGAGGTCTTCGCGCTCCTGCTCGATCATCGCGTCGACGGTCGCGCGGGCCAGCGGCCCGTTCGTGCCCGCGTTCAGGTAAGCGAGCCTCTCGAGGACAGGGAACTGCGCGCGGGCCTCCTCGAAGTTCATCCGATCCTCGTCTCGATGGGGGCGTGGTCGGACAGCAGCCGGCCGTCGACACGGCGCCGCTCCTCGGGCCACCGCTCTGGCCGCGAGGCCGGCGCTCCGCGGACGAGGATCTGGTCGAGCCCGCGGATCGGCTCGGAGAAGCCCCACGAGGGGGTCGCCAGCTGGTCGAGCGTGGTCGACTCGCCGATCACGGTGTTGAAGTCTCCTGCAAGAACGAGCACGTCGTCGGGCTCGGCGAACGCCTCCGCGAAGACCGCGGCGCGCAGGAGCTCGGCGTCCTGGCAGCGCCGGTCTCGGACGCTCGAGGCGTGCAGGTTGGCCACCGTGACGAAGCGCCCGCCCGCCTCGATGCGCACCGCGTGGCAGACGCGCCGCTCCTTCGCCCATGCGAGGCGCACCTGGCGGTGGAGGCCGAGCGCGCGTGCCTGCGACTGCCGGAAGCCGCGCGGATTGAGCACGATCGAGCCGTCGCCGAGCGGCTGGAGCTCCCGGGAGAGCAGGATCGCGTTCGCCTGGCCGGTGACCGCCGAGCGCAGCCGCCCGTGGTGCAGCTCGGTCACAGCGCCGCCGAGCCCCGCACTGCGCAGGAACGGCCGGGAGGCGACGGCGCCGAAGGCACGCATGCCGCTCCAGGCCTCGAGCCGCCCCAGAGACCAAACCGGCAGCTCCTGCAGGCAGACGACGTCGGGGCGGTCGGCAACCGCCAGCCGCACCGCCTCCGCGAGGAAGCCGCGGCGTACCGGCGGGTGGGCATTTCCATGGAAGACGTTCCAGCTGCGGACGAGCAAAGGGCGACTAGTGTAGGGCCGTGTTCCGGCGGCAGCGCTTCGGCGACGTCATCGCGCGGCAGCTCGAGCTCTTCCGGCGCGAGCAGGCCGACCTCTTCCTCGAGATCGACGCCGCGGAGGCGAAGTACGACCACGCCGACCGCACCGAGGCGGAGGAGCTCTACGGCGACTACCAGGACCTCGTCGAGGCCGGCACGGAGATCCTCGCCGACCTGCGAGACCACTACGCCTCGTCGCTCGGCGAGCAGGCCGCCGAGCAGTACGAGGCGGAGTTCAACGACGCCGTCCGCAGGGACCTCCCTCGCTTCTCGCTGGAGATCGAAAACCGGTAGCGACTAATGGAGGTGGGCAGCGAACCCGCCCACGATGGCGCCGTAGGCGACGTGCCCGATCAGCGTCCCGATCGCCGTCCGGCGGCCGTAGTTCACCAGCAGGAAGCCCGGCGGCTCCAGGATCGGCGTCTCCTCGGAGTCGGACCAGAGCGTGCCCATGCGCGGATGCACCACGGGTAGCAGGACGGTGACGAGGATGCCGCCGGCGAAGGCTGCATGGACGACTCCCAGGATCGCCCCGAAGACCCAGCCTGCGTGGCCGACCGCCCTGAAGATCGCGTAGTAGACGAGCGCGAACAGCAGGCCGTTCACGAAGTGGATCACGTAGCCGATCAGGCTCGCACGGCTGCGGTTGTCCGTGAAGATCGTGCCGAGCAAGAGCGGAATGTCCATGCGCGTGTAGCCGGCGGCCTGGGCGATCCGGAGGCCGCTCGTCAGCACCACGGTGCCGACCGCGCCGCCGGCCAAGGCGCCCCAGATGGTCACGCCGCCTCCCGTTCGGACGAGGCGTCGGCGATGGAGATGGCGGCGTTGATCAGCGCGAGGTGCGTGAGCCCCTGCGGGAAGTTGCCCAGGAACTCACCGCTAGACGGGTCGATCTCCTCGGAGTAGAGGCCGACGTCGTTCGCGGTCTCCACCAGCTCGTCCATCAGCGACCGGGCCTCGTCGAGCTTTCCCTGCCGCGCTAGGGCGTCGACGAGCCAGAAGGAGCAGGTGAGGAAGGCGCCCTCCTCACCCTGGACGCCGTCCTCGCCGCGGTAGCGGTAGACGAACGGGCCCTCCTGCAGCTCGCGGCGGACGGCGTCGATCGTGCCCTGGAGGCGGTCGTTCAGCGGATGCTCGTACGAGAGGATCGCGAGCGTCAGCAGGCTGGCGTCGATCTCCTGCAGGTCCGGCGCGCGAACGTAGCTGTTCTTTTCCTCGCTCCAGCCCTCGGCGGCGACGAACGCCTTGATTGCGTCGGCCTCGGTGCGCCAGCTCTGGGAGCGGTCGGGGATCAACTCCCGCTCGGCAAGCAAGCACGCCCGGTCGAGCGCGACCCAGCAGAGCGCCTTCGACTGCGTGAAGTGCGTCGTCTCGCTGCGCACCTCCCAGATGCCCGAGTCGCGGTCGCGCCAGTGCTCGCTGACGTAGTCGGCGATCTTCGCCACCTCCTTGCCGGTCTCGCCGTCGAGGTGGCCGACGTGCTGCGCGTAGAGCCAGATCGACTCGAAGACCGCGCCGTAGACGTCGAGCTGAACCTGGTCCGCGGCCCCGTTTCCGATCCGCACCGGTGACGAGCCACGATAGCCGAGCAGCTCCGGAACCTCGAACTCCTTCGCGCGGCTGTTCCCGTCGATCCGGTAGAGGATCTGCAGGCGAGGCTGGGTCAGGCGGGAGGCGTGCATCAGCCACCAGAAGAAGGCGTGCGCCTCGTCGTCCAGCCCGAGCTGGATCAGCGCGTCGAGCGCCCAGCTGGCATCGCGGAGCCACGTGAAGCGGTAATCCCAGTTGCGGCCGCCGCCCATCCACTCCGGCAGCGACGCCGTCGGCGCGGCGACGATCGCGCCGGAGGGGGCGAAGACGAGCAGCTTGAGGACGAGCGCGCTTCGCAGGACCGCTTCGCGCCAGCTACCGGCGTAGCCGCAGCGGCTGCTCCACTTCGGCCAGAACTCGATTGTGTGCTCGAGGCGGAGCTCAGCGTCGTCGCGGCCGGGGAGCACGAGCGGCTGCTCGTGCGCCGAGGCGAGCGAGAGCATCGCGGAGCCGCCCTGTTCGAGCCGAAACTCACCGGCGAGCGCGTCATCGCCCTCGAGGGTCGGCTCGCCGGCGTCCCAGGCGCCGAGCGCGACCGCATCGGAGCGGTGCTCGGCGACCCAGTGGCCACCGCGGCGACTGAACCGCGCGCCGCCTCGGCCGTAGTCGAAGCGGGGCTCGAGGCGCCAGCGCATCGGCACGGCGCCGCCGAGGCCTTCGACCTTGCGGCAGAGCTCGCGCAGCGGCGAGAGGTGGTCGCCGTGCTGGAGGTTCATCGCGTCGGTCAGGCGCACCGAACCGTCCGCCGTCTCGAAGGTCGTTTCGAGCACGTTCGAGCCCGGCAGGTAGCGCCGGCTGGACTTGTACGGCACGGATGGCTCCAGTTGGAACGACCCGCCGCGGCCGGCGTCCAGGATCCGCGCGAAGACCGAGGCTGAGTCGACGTTCGGGAGGCAGAGCCAGTCCACCGAGCCGTCCTTCGCGACGAGCGCCGCGGTGCGGCCGTCGCCGATGAGCGCGTAGTCGCGGATCGGCGCATACCCGTCGGCGGTGCGTTGCACGACCGGGATTCTGCCTGCGGCGGCGATCGCGCACCGTCGGCCCGGTGCTGTGGAGCAAGAAGCACACATTCGGCCTGAATCCGCGACCCACGCGTGCGCCGATCCCCGCTACCGTCGACCGCGAGGGAGGCGGGTAGTAAACCCCACCCTTCTCTAATTGGGTGGGGGTGCGGTTTCTCGTCAGCGGTGGCCGAAGTGATGGGCGGCGGGGAGCGAGCCGAAGACGTCTGCGCCGTCGGCGCAGCGGCGGGCCAGCGGGCCAAGCGACTCGAGCTCGCGGACGACGACGTTCCGGTTCCGGCCCAGCCGCTCGAACTTGCCGCGCGCCAGCAGCAGCGGCTCGGCACGCACCAGCGCGCGGTAGCGCTCGTACACCGCCGGCGGCACGATCAGGTTCACCTGCCCGAACTCGTCCTCGAGCAGCATGAAGACGACGCCGTTGGCGGTCGCCGGCCGCTGACGCGCCACCGCCATCCCGGCCACGGCCACCTGCCCACCGCCCTTACGAGCCCCCAGCTCACGGCTCGAGAGCGTCCCCTCGGGCAGGTGCTTCCGCAGCAGCGCCAGCGGATGCGTGCCGACCGAGAGCGAGGTCGTACGGTAGTCGGCCAGCATCCGCTCCCACGGCGTCTGCTCCCGCAGCCCGGGCGTCGCCGCGGTCGGGTCGAGCGGCAGCGCGAGCTGTTGCTCGTCGCCCCCGCTCCCCGGCACCGTCTGATTACGAGGGACGAAACCGAGCTCCCAGAGAAGCTTCCGCCGGCCGCCGCCGAATGAGTCGCACACGCCTGAGGCGACGAGTGCCTCCAGCCGCGCCCGGTCGAGCTCCGTCCGCTGCGCCAGGTCGCGCACGCTCGCGAAGGGACCGCCCCGCTCCCGCACGACCACCACCGCCCGCGCCTCCTCCTCGCCGAGCAAGCGCACGTACTCGAGCCCGATTCGCACCGCCTCGCCCTCGAGCGCGCACCGCGCTGCACTGCGGGTCACGTCCGGCCCGCGTACCTTCACCCCGCGCCGCTGCGCGTCCCGGACGAGCGAGGCTGGCGGGTAGAAGCCCATCGGCTGCGCGTTCAACAGCGCGCAGAGGAACTCGCGCGGATAGTGATGCCGTAGCCACGCCGACTGGTAGGCGAGCAGACCGAACGCCGCCGCGTGCGACTTGGGGAAGCCGAACGCCGCGAACCCGTTCAGTTTGAGGAAGACGGCCTCCGCGGTCTCGCGCGGGACGCCCCGTCCGAGCGCGCCCTCGACGAAGCGCCCGTGGAAGGCCTCGACCGCCTCCCGGCTGCGCTTCCTGCTCATCGCCCGGCGCAGGCCCTCCGCCTCGCCGACCGTGAAGCCGGCCAGCGCCGTCGCCACGCCGAGCACCTGCTCCTGGAAGACCACGACCCCGAGCGTCTCGCGCAGCGGCTCCTCCAACAGCGGGTGGTCGTACGGCGGCACGAACTCCGGGTTCTCTCGCAGCTTCTGCCGGTGCTCGATGTACGGATGGATGGCGCCGCCCTGGATCGGCCCGGGCCGTACGAGCGCGACCTGCACGGTCAGGTCGTCCAGGTTCTCGGGCCGCGTGCGCAGGAGCGACTGCATCTGGGCCCGGCTCTCGATCTGGAAGACGCCCACGGTGTCCGCCTGCTGGATCTCCCGGTAGACCGCCGGGTCGTCGAGCGGGATTCGCGACAGGTCGATCGTCTCGCCGCCCGCCAGGGCGATCTGCTCCACGCAGTCCTCGACCGCCGAGAGCATGCCGAGCCCGAGCAGGTCGATCTTGAGGAAGCCTGCGTCCGCACACGAATCCTTGTCCCACTGGCAGAGCTGCCGCCCCTCCATTGCCGCCGGCTGTACGGGGACGAGTTCGACCAGCGGCCGGGTCGAGATCACCATCCCGCCCGGGTGCTGCGAGATATGCCGCGGCAGGCCGCCCAGCTCGCCGCAGAGCTCGGCGAAGGCCCGCCAGCGCGGCGAGGCGAGCTTCGTCTCGGCATCCGGAAGCTTTGCCAGCTCCTCGCCGACGCGGTACGGGTTGCCGTCGGTCAGCCGCGCCAGTCTCTCGAGCTCGGCGAACGGCAGGCCGAGCGCCTTGCCGACATCGCGGATCGCGCCGCGCGCGTGGTAGGTCGAGAAGCTGGCGACCAGCGCCGAGTGCTCGCGGCCGTAGCGCTCGCAGACCTCGACGATCAACTTCTCGCGTATGTCGCGCGGGAAGTCGAGGTCGATGTCGGGCACCGACGCCAGCTCACGGTTGAGGAAGCGGCCGAGCGGCAGCTCTGCCAGCACCGGGTCGACGTGCGAGAGGCCGGTCAGGTAGCAGACGATCGAGCCGACCGAGCTCCCGCGCCCCCGCCCGGGCGGCAGGACGTTGCGCGCGGCCGAGCCGCCGCGCACCTCGAGCGCGCACTCCCGCGCCAGCTCGAGCACCTCCCAGTGGAGCAGGAAGAACCCGGCGAGGCTCAGCTCGTCGATCAGCGCCAGCTCCTCCTCGAGGCGCCGTCGTGCGCGACGCTTGTGGCCGTTCGCGTCGCCGTAGCCCTCGGCGAAGGCGCGGTCGCAGACGCGGCGGAGCTGCGCGATCGCCGGCTCGCCGCTGTCGGAGAAGTCCGGGTAGCGGTAGCCGAGGTCCTCGGTCAGGTCGAACTCGAGCCGCTCGGCCAGCTCACCGGCGCGCTCCACCGAATCGAGGTCGAGCGGAAAGCGTTCCGCGGCCTCCTCCGGCGCGAGTAGGACGCTCTCGCGGTTCCCGCGCCGCTCGGCCTCGCAGCCGTCGAGCGAGGTGCGGCAGCGGATCGCGACCAGGACGTCCTGTAGCGCCGTCCGCCGCGGGTGATGGGCGTGGGCGTCGCCGGTCGCGACCGTCCGGACGCCGAGCGCTTCGGCCAGGTCGCGCAGCGCCGCATTCCGCCGCGCGTCGCCCCGCTCGTAGGGCCGCTGCAGCTCGACGTAGAAGCGCTCCGGCCCGAAGGCCGGCGCCAGCTCTGCCGCCACGTTCGGGTGCCGCACGCCGAGCCCGTGGCGCGCGCAGCCCGAGAGGCAGACGAGGCCGTCGTTCAGCTCCGCGAGCAGCGCCGTGTCGAGCGACGGCGGGGCCAGGTCTGGGCCGTCGCGCGTGTGCGCGTGCGCCGCGGTCAGCAGCCGGCAGAGGTTCGCGTACCCGGCCGCCGACTCGACCAGCAGCGTCACATGTGAGCCGTCGCCGAGCGTCACCTCCGCGCCGGTGATCGGCCTGACGCCGAATGCCTTCGCCGCGTGCGCGAACTCGAGCGAGCCGTAGACGCCGTCATGATCGGTCAGCGCCAGCGCCTCGTAGCCAAGCTCCGCGGCGCGGGCGGCTAGCTCCTCGGGCAGCGAAGCGCCGTCGAGGAACGAATAGGCTGAATGCGCGTGGAGCTCGACGTACACCCACTCCTCCTAGCGCCCGGCGAGGGCGAGATCGTCACCGACCGGCCTGCGAAGACGCTGCGGATCCTCGGCGAGCTCGACGAGGCGATCGTGACTTGGTTCCGGTACGCGCCGGGCGAGAAGGGCCCGGACGCCCACGTCCACCACCACCACACCGATGCCTTCTACGTGCTCGAGGGCGAGCTCGAGCTGACGCTCGGCGCCGAGCGGAAGGTCGTCACGGCGCAGCCGGGAACGTTCGCCGCCGCCCCGCCGGACACGCTGCACACCTTCCGCAACGCGAGCGCCGACCAAGTCGTCTTTCTCAACCTGCACGTCCCGTCGATGGGCTTCGGCGACCACATCCGCGGCAAGAACGACGCCTTCGACCAGCACGATCCGCCGGCCGACGGCGGCCGCCCGTTCGCGGACGCGGTGCTGACCACCCCTGCCGACGCCGAGACGCTCGAGCACGAGGCCAGCACCCACAGGGTCCTCTGCGACCTGCCGCAGCTGACCGCGATCGACATGACCTTCCAGCCGGAGTTCGAGGGCGTCGACCCGCACACCCACGCAGACCACGTCGACGCCTTCTACGTTCTCGAAGGTCAGGTCGAGTTCCGCGTCGGCGACGAGCCGCGCGTCGTCGGGCCAGGCACCTTCTTCGCCGCGCCGCCGGGAGCGGTCCATGGATTCCGCAACGCCGACGCCGATCCGATCCGCGTTCTCAACCTGCACGCGCCGCCCGGCGGGTTCGTCGACCGTCTGCGCGCCTGAGCCAATCACGTCCCGCGCTGGCTGAACCAGCGGCCCACCTCCTCGTCGCGGAAGACGACCGCGTGCTCTCCGCCTGCGAGCACGACGTCGAAGTAGCGCCGGCTGACCGGCTCCTCGGTCCACCAGCGGTCGACCACGCGCCACTCCTCCAGCACCGCCGCGACCTCCGCCCGGTTCACAAGGCGCGGCGAGCCGTCGACGTGCGCCTCCACCAGCGCACTGCGAGGCTGGTTCAGTCGTCGCGCGGAACCAGGAGTGCTCGCTGCTCTGGCAGGCGCGACCACGGAGCGACCTCGACGACGGTGCAGACCGACCCGGACCCGGTTCCCGCGCTGACCTGGCGCAGCCCCTCGCGCAGGTGCTCCCGCAACTCGGCGCCCTCGGGCTGGACGAGCTCGAGCTGGCTGCCGACCGACTCCGAGAGGATCAAGACCTCCAGCGTCAGCGCGACCGCCGGCGCAGGCAGGTCGAGCAGCTTCGGCCCGATCGCGGCGCGCAGGCGGGCGGGCTCGGCGGTGGCGTCGCGGAGCGTCACGGTTCTCCGCCACGATCCGCCGCCGACGAGCCGCGCGGAGAGCGCGAGCTTGCGCAGAGCCCTCCCGCCGCGCTCCGGTCGAGCGAGCAGCCGGTCGAGCAGGACGCCGAGCGAGCGCCGCAGCGTCAGCTCGTTTCCGACCGCCTCGGGGAACTCGAGCGTCTCGAACAGCTCCGCGGGGGGCTTGCGACCGCGAACCCGCCTGCTCGATCCCCCTCTCGCCAGGCTCCAGGCGCGCCGGCCGTCCGGCCCCAGACGTTCGGCCACGGCGCCACCCGGAAGCCCAGCAAGCTCTCCAAGCCTCGTGATGCCCAGCTCCGCCAGCTCCTGCTGCTGCCGGGCCTGCAGCGGGAGGAGGTTCGTCGGCAGCGGGGCGAGGAACTCCCGCGCGTGCTCGTCGGAGACGACCAGTGCCTGGCCCGACCGCGCGACGTTCGCCGCCGCCAGGGCCGCGAACCGTCGTTTCGCCGCGCCAGCCCGCGCGTCCCACTCCGGCCCGACCGCTCGCAGCGCCCGCTTCAGCGCCGGCTCGAGCCCGCCGTAGAGCCGCTCGACCCCACTCGTCTCGAAGTAGGCGCAGCCCGGTGCCGCCGGGTCAACCGCGAAGCCCACGTCCTCGAGCCTTCTGACGATTCCCTCCCACGCCTCCTCGGCCGCGGCAGGGTCGGGATCGACGAGCTGCAGCGACGGGCAGGTCGCGAGCGCCTCCCCCAGCCGCATCCCCGGCTCGACCCCAGCCGCCTCGGCAGCCGCCGTCACCGGCCCGAGCAGCGGCTCGGCACCGGGCTCAGGCGCCAGCGCAGCCGGCTCGAGCCGAAGCCGCGGCCGCCGCTGAAGCGCGACGCGCAGCTCGAACCCCGGAATGACGATGCAGGCGATCATTGCGAACACATGTTCTACACGAACACATGTTCGCTGTCAAGAACCCTGCTAAAGCGACACTTCCGCGGCCGGGCCCATCATCCCCGCGAAGCGGGGCACGACGTCGAGCAGGTCGACCTGCGCGACCCACGCGATGTCCTCCTCGAGGCCCGGCGGTCCGTAGGTGCGCGCGTTGATCCCGTCGACCGGGTCGGGGAACCGGTCGGCGATCAGCGCCGCAGCGATCGCCGAGTCCGTCCGGTCCGCCTCCAGCAGCGAGACGACCCGGCCGGCGCAGTACGCGTCGTCGATCGCGAAGACGTCCTTGTAGCCGGCGCAGAGGATCACCGCGTCCTCCCCACGCTCTCGCGCGACGCGTGCCACGGCTCCGAGGTTCAGCAACGAGCCGAGCACGACCTCCCCGCACGCCTCGGCCGCCGTCACGATCGACCGGGTGCCGCTCGTGGTGGAGAGGATCAGCGTCTCGGCCTGCGGCTCCCGGAACTCACGGGGCGAGGCGCCCGCTTCGAACCCTTCGATTCGCCGAGCCTCCCGCTCGCCGCCGGTGATCGCCGCGTCGCCGAGCTCGGCCTTCAGCGCCCGCGCGTCCTCGATCTCGGCGCAGCAGAGAACGCGCTCGTAGCCCGAGGCGAGCGCCTGCACGATCGACGAGGTCGCCCGCATGACGTCGACGACGATCCCGAGCGGCGCGGGGACCGCCTCGGCCGGCGTGAAAGCGACGTGACAGCGCACCTCGGCACTACGCTAACGAGCCATGGCGCAGCCGATGCACTGCTACCGCCACCCGAAGCGCGAGACCTACGTCTCATGCTCCGAATGCGGCCGTCCAATCTGCGCCGAGTGCATGACGGCCGCGCCTGTCGGCCAGCGCTGCCCCGAGCACTCGGGCAAGGCGCAGGGCGCGCGCCGCGTCACCTCAGGCGTTCGTCGCACCGCCTTCGAGGGCACCGGGGCGCTGGTCACCAAGAGCCTGATCGCGGTCAACATCGTGATCTACGTGATCACGGCGGCGCAGGGCGCCGGCATCAACTCGCCCGGCGGCAAGCTCTTCGCCAAGTGGATTCTCTACGGGCCGGCGGTCGCGAACGGCGACTGGTGGCGGCTGATCACGAGCGCCTTCCTGCACGCGAACATCCTCCACATCGCGTTCAACATGTACTTCCTCTGGTTCATCGGCTCGGCGGTCGAGAACGCGATCGGCCGCGGCCGCTTCCTGCTCGTCTACCTGATCTCGGGGCTCGCGGGCTCGGCCGGCGCGCTCGTCTTCTCTCCGCTTTCGCCAACGGTCGGCGCCTCCGGTGCGCTGTTCGGGATCCTCGGCGTCGCCGTCGTCATGGAGCGGCAGCGCAGCTACGTGCTCGGCGGCTCGGCGCTCGGCCTCGTCCTGATCAACCTGGTCCTCAGCTTCACGATCTCGGGGATCTCGATCGGCGGGCACATCGGCGGCCTGATCGGCGGGATCCTCTGCGCGCTGATCCTCTCGAACTTCGGTCGCGGGCACGCGGCCTACAGCCGGGTCGGGCTCTGGGGGATCGCCGGCATCCTCGGCGTCGGCCTCCTCAGCATCGCCGTGGCCTATCTCAAAGTCCGCGGCTACGCCACCTAGTACGAGAGCGAGGTTCCGCCGAGCTCTCCGAGGTCCATATGCTCCGGGCGTGGCCGAGTATCGTCCCGTCCCGCTCGCGTACGACCGGCCGTCCGCAGAGGGCTCGCTCGAGAGCTCGCGCGAGTTCCTGGAGCTGATGCAGGCGCGCCGCTCCATCCGCCAGTTCTCGCCCGAACCGGTCGCGCCGGAGTTGATCGAGAACGCGATCCGCGCCGCGGGCACGGCGCCCTCCGGCGCGCATCAGCAGCCGTGGACGTTCGTGGTCGTCTCCGATCCCGAGACGAAGCAGCGGCTGCGGGAGGGCGCGGAGGCGGAGGAGCGCGACTTCTACGACCGGCGCGCCACCCCGGAGTGGAAGGAGGCGATCCGGCCGATCGGCACCGACTGGGTCAAGACGCACATCACCGACGCGCCGTACGTGATCGTCGTCTTCGAGCAGGCCTGGCGCTGGGAAGACGGCCGCAAGGTCAAGCACTACTACGTGCGCGAGTCGGTCGGGATCGCGGTCGGGTTCCTGCTGGCCGCGCTCCAGGCGTCCGGTCTCTGCGCCCTCACGCACACGCCGAGCCCGATGCGTTTCCTGGGCGAGATCCTCGATCGCCCGGAAAACGAGCGACCCTTCATCTTGATCCCGGTCGGCTACCCGGCCGAGGATGCGGAAGTGCCGGACATCGAGCGCAAGCCCCTGGACGAGATCCTCGTCCGCGTCTGAGGCTGCGCAGCTAACCGAACCGCTCGACGTTCCTGACGCGGTCGAGACTCTTGTCGATCCAGGCGTGGTCTTTGCCGACGCCGCCGTCGAGGCGGTCGGCGTAACCGTCCCACGCGAAGATGACGTCGTTCCCGGGCCCGCCGTAGACCGTGTCGCCCCCGCGGTCGCCCTGGAGCTTGTCGTTGCCGGTCCCGCCGGCGAGCGCGTCGTTGCCGTTGCCGCCGTTGAGGATGTCGCTGCCCGGCCCGCCGCGGAGGACGTCGTTGCCGCCCTGGCCGTCGAGTGTGTCGTCGCCGCCCAGCCCGCAGAGCACGTCATGGCCGGGCGTGCCTATGAGGATGTCGGGGCCGGGCGTTCCGGTGACGGTGCAAGGCGCGAGGCTGTTCGGCGCCGCGTGGCCGCCGCGCACCGCGACGAGCGCCGCCATCGCGAACAGCGCGGCGAGGGTCTTGACGCGGTTCTCTCGGTCCGGCGACATGGGGCGGCACCTCCGATTTCGGATCGGCGCGGGCCGCTACGCCTTGTCGGGTCCATTAAGGAATCGGCCGGCGGGCGCCGGCCGATCATCCCTCGCAGCGGTGATCCG
>VAWL01000172.1 GCA_005883965.1 Actinomycetota bacterium | reverse complement strand
CCACGCAGGAGCGGCGCCTGCACCCCGTAGCGCCGGCCGGACGGCAGGTACAGGTACGGCACGTGCGGCAGCAGCGAGTGGAGCACGTACAACGTCGGCTTGCCGCCGCGGCCGAAGGTCGAGGCGAAACGGCAGACGTTGCGCCCGCACGGCTCCAGCGGCCCGGCCGCCTGCTGCGTCTCCGGCGCCTCCGCCTTGCCGAAGTTCCCCCAGCTGTCGCTGATCGCGGGGATCTCGTCCGAGTAGGGGTCCGGTAGCAGCAGGTGCAGGTAGACGACGCTCGCGTCGTTGGCGAGTGAACCGGTCGCGTCCGAGACGGCCGAGGGCGAGGCGCCGCGCACCTCCTTGCAGAGCCGCTGCGGGCAGAGCTGCGTCAGCGACTCGACCGCCCGCACGCGATAGCTGCCCCCGAGCAAGGTGAAGACGTTGTTCGGGTGGTCGGCGTAGATCGGCAGGAGCTGGTGGCCCTTCGGCGGCAGGATCCCGGTCAGCACCGCCGGCACCGCCTGCTCGGTGAGCCACTGGACGGTCGTCGCGCTGTGGTACCAGGTCGACCGGCGCGCGAGCGCAGCGAAGTTCGGGTAGCGCGCGGCGTCGATCCCTTCGTCGCGGTTCATCAGCGCGATCGGCGCGAACTCGTCGAAGACGATCAGCACGACCGGCGTGGTCGAATGGATCCGCTGCTCGGCGACGTGCGGGTGCTTGACGAGGACGAGCTTCGAGGCGTCGGAGTCGAACAGGAACAGCGCCAGGAAGATGAACGGCACCGGCGCGAGCACGGTCAGGAAGGAGCCGACCGGCGAGGAGAGCCGGTAGAGCATCGCGCCCAGCACCCCGACGGCTGCGGCCACAACGAGCGCGGATGCGCCCGAGAGGGATGCCCGGTTGGTCAACGCGTGCAGCACGATCACCGCGACGAGGCCGGCGACGAAGAACACGTGCAGCACGTCGGCGGCGCGTCGGCTGAACACGCGGACGAGCAGCTCGGCCGCGAGCAGCACCGCCGGCGGCACGAAGACGACGAAGAGCGCGAACAGGACAATCTGCGTGCTGGTCGAGCGCCGCACCGAGAAGAACTCCGGGTTCCGTCCGAGGATGTCGAGCAGCGGCTCCGCGAGCGCGAAGCACGAGAGGACTGTCAGCCGCGCGCCGTGGACGAGCGCCGTGCGGAGCAGGCCGGGCTCAGGCCTTGGAACGGGCAAGGTAGAGCGTCCGCTTGCCCTCGGCGAGCACCTCGGACCGAACGACGTCGAACCGCTCGGCGAGGCAGCGCTCGAACCAGTCTGTGCGGTAGTCCGGGTGCTCGCCGGGCCCCTTGCGCGCGAGCAGGCGGTGGGCCATCGGGTCCTCCGGCGCAACCCACTCGATCACGAGCGAGCCCGTGTTGACTCGCAGCCACTCGAGGAACTCCGCGACCGGCACGTTCCCGCCGATCGAGACGTGGTGGACCAACGCCAGGCAGAGCGTCAGGTCCGGGCGGCCGCGCTTGGGCAGGTGCTGGCGCTCGCTGCCGCTCCAGCCGAGAGCGGGCGGCGGGTCGACGATGTTGACGTTCAGCGGCAGGATCTTGCGGTCGTTCTCGTCCCGGAGCTTGCGGTAGAGCCGGTCGACGACCGCGGCGTCGGCGTCCATCGCGACCACGTGGTCGGCGTACTCGGCGGCGATCCGCGAGTGCACGCCCTCGTTGCAGCCGATGTCCCACACCAGATGGGGCAGCTCGCTCGCCGCCGCATGGGTGACGAAGCGGGCCTTGCGCTCCGCGTCGTCGGCCGAGTACGTCGTCTCGAGCCCGTAGTCCGTCCAGACGGTGCTCCCCTGCTTCCACTCCAGCCTCCGGATCAGCTTTTCGAGCCCCTTGACGTTGGCCACGATCAGCTCGTGCTTGAAGCCGGCCTTCTTGAGCTCGTCTTTGGCGTCGGCCTCCTTCTCCTCGTAGCGCTGCTCGAGCCTGGCGTGGAGGACGACATGCGTCATCGTCCCGCGGCGGAAGCGGTCGCGCAGCGAGAGCAGGTTCCGCATCTCCTGCGGGGTGATCCCGTTCAGGCTTCCGCGCAGCCATGGCTGGAAGGGCACGTCCTTCCAGGCCTGCAGGAGCAGCGGGTAGAGGAAGAGCATGCAGAACTGGCGGTAGCCGGCCCAGGGCTCGCCCTCGCGGAGGGGCTCGAACGAGCCGACGTCGATGAACACCGATGCCGCGCCGCGGAACTGGACGTTGTGGGATCACCTCGTGCTCGAGCACGGCCGCGACGCCGCCGTGGAGCGCCTCCGGGAAGGCCGCCCGCTCCTCGACCTCCTCGGTCGCGACCAGCCGGCCCTCGGCGACCAGCTCCTGGAAGAGCGGCGACGAGGCGAGCTGCCGCCAGTCGGCGAGCCCCTGCTGGCTCAGGAGGCGCAGGACGCGGCCGTCGGTCGTGAAGACGCGGCTGTCAGGGTCGCGAAAGGACCCCGGCTCGAGACCCGAGAGCGTGCCCGCCGCGTCCGTCACGTCGCGCGGCGTCAGCTCGGCGAGCTCTCGGAGCTCTCGTCCTCGGGCTTACCGATGTGAAGAAAGCGCTTCAGGCGGCGCCAGTAGACCTTCAAGAAGACGCCGACGGCCGCGACGCCGCCTGCGAGCGCCTGCAGGAAGAGGCTGCCGCTGCCTGGATCGATGTAGCCAAAAAGATTCGCCATGCCCCGGGCGACAGGGTACGAGGTCCGTCGTCCGACCGCAAGAGGACCGGTGCGCGCTCGAGAGCCCGCACCGGTTTCACCGTTCCAATCAATCGGCAGCAGCGATGACGCGCGGGGTCGCTGCAAGGCTTTGCCGCTAAGATGGCGAACTTGGATATGCGACCCGACGACCCCCTCAGTACCCGTGCCAAGCCTGCCACGCATCAAGCGCCAGCGGCCACGTGTGCCCATCCGGGAGGCGCCACCTCGGCCTGAGCCGCGGATCGCAGAGCTCCACGCCGACGGGCTGACCTGGATCCACATCGACGGCCCGACAACCGAAGAGGCCATGCTGCTGGCCGACCGCTTCGGCTGGCATCCGCTCGACATCGAGGATGTGCTCTCGAAGCGCCAGCGGCCGAAGATCGACGAGTACGCCGACGAGGGCTACCTGTTCGTCGTCCTCCACTTCCCGGTCTACGACAAGACCATCCAGCGCCTGAATGCGGGCGAGCTCGACGCCTTCATCGGCCAGGACTACCTGGTGACGCTGCCGGCGGTCGAGCTGCTGCCGGTGACGCGGCTCTTCCGCCGCTGCGAGGAGGACGCGGACCTCCGCGCGCAGCTCTTCTCGAAGGGCTCGGGCCGGCTGCTCTACGAGGTGCTCGACGACCTCTTCGACTACTGCTTCCCGATCCTCGACAAGATCGGGCACAAGCTGGACTCGCTCGAGGACGCGCTGTTCGAGGAGCGGGCCGAGGACGTCGTCCGCGACATCTCGAACGTCAAGCAGGAGATCATCTCCTACCGCAAGATCATCAAGCCGGAGCGCTCGACGCTGCGGCTGCTCGAGCGGCGAGTCGAGCGGTTCCTGCCGGAGGAGCTCGAGCTCTACTTCGACGACATCGTCGACGCCTCCGAGCGGATCTGGGACATGCTCGACAACTACAAGGAAGTCGTCGAGGCGCTCGAGGACACGAACGAGTCGGTCATCTCGCACCGCCAGAACCGGATCCTGCTCGTGCTCACGCTGGTCAGCGTGATCCTGCTGCCGCTGACGCTGATCACCGGCCTGTTCGGGATGAACGTCCGCTTCCCCGGCTTCGGGACGGCGCGCGCGTTCTGGATCATCTGCGGCTCGATGATCGCGATCTCGGTCTCGCTGATCGCGTTCTTCCGCGCAAAACGCTGGTTCTGACGCCGGTTCTCGCGTAGGCTCGCGAGCGTGAAGCCGCTCGGGGTGGCAGCGGTGCTCGCCTTGGCCTTCGTGGTCGCCGGCAACGCGCAGGCCGAGCTGGTCGCGCGCCACGTGCAGGACGGCATGCTCGCGCTCGGACGGAGCGGCAAGCCGTATGTCGCCTTCGTGCGCGGCCGCTCGCTCGAAGTCTCCGAGCGCACGGCGCCGGGCCGCTGGCGCACCTCGAAGGCGGCCGCAGTCTCGCCGGGGTCGGTGCTGGTGGGCTTCGCGGTCGGCCGCGCAGGGCCTGTGGCCCTGGTTGAGCGCGCCGACGCGCGGACCCTCGTGGTGGCCCGCGCCTCCGGGCCCGGCTGGGTCTCGAGCTCACTCGTCTCCCGGCTTCCCGCCGGTATCAGCCTCGGCTGGCCCGGCCTGCTCCTCGACGGCCGCGGACTGCCGGTGATCGCGTACACGCGCTGGCACCAGACCTCTCGCAAGAGCACGCTCTACCTAGCCCGGGCTGACGGGCTCGGACGCCTCGGCTCTGCGCGGGTCACGAGCGAGGGCTTCCCGCGGAGCTACGTCGCGCCGCCGGCGGTGCCGCTCGTCTCGCACGGCCGGCTGCACGTGATCGAGTCGTACGGGATCGACGGAGCGGTCGGAACAATCGAGTGGTACCCGCACCGCAAGTCGTGGACCGGCCAGTTTCTCGACGGCGGGATCGGCGACTACCCGGTCGGGCGCCTCCTCGCGACGGTCGGCTCGGGCGGGACCGTCTACGCGGCCTGGTGCGAGGCGCTGCTCGGCACGGGCGAGTTCCCGGTGACGGTCGCGGTGCACGGACACGAGATCAGCTCGACCTTCGTCGACGACCGCGCCTTCACGACCGCACTCGTCGCCTCCGCTTCGGGCCCCGAGGTGGCGGTGAACGAATGGCGGGCCGCCGCCGACCTCGACCTGCCCGGGAACGGCATCGACTGGGCCGGCGAGGTCGTCGCCCGCGGTCGCCACGTGGAGCTCGACGGCTGGCTTGCCGGGCTGAGACGGACCGCCGGCGGCGGGCGCGACCTGCTCCTCGCCGGGCCGGCCGGCCTGGCCTGGTACCACGCGCCTCGTCCCCTCACCGTGCGAACGGCGGTGGACGCCGTCCAGCTTGACGACGGACGCGTAACCGTCGGCGGCCGCGTCCGCGTTGTGCGCGGAGGCAAGGTCCTCGTCTACCGCGAGCGGCCGGGCTTCCCGCGCGCGCTCGTCGGGAGCGCGCCGCTCGGCTCCGACGGCTCCTTCTCGATCACCGACCTACCGCCGGCGAAGCCGGTCTTCTATCGGGCGATCTACCGGGACCCGGCGACGGCGATTCCCTACGCCGCCCTTTCGCACGACCCGGTCGGATGAAGCAGCTCTGGGCGCCTTGGCGGCTCGAGTACATCGAGACCGCCGACGATGACGACGGCTGCGTCTTCTGCCGAGCGGCGGCGGCCGATGACGAGGACACGCTGGTCGTCCACCGCGGCCAGCACGCCTTCGTACTGCTGAACAAGTTCCCGTACGCGTCGGGGCATCTGATGGTCGCGCCGAACCGGCATCTCGGCGACTTCGCCGCGCTGACGGACGAGGAGGCGCTCGAGGTGCACCGCCTAGGCGAGCGTGGGATGGTGGCATTGGCCGAGACCTACGCACCGCAGGGCTACAACCTCGGCTGGAACCTCGGCCGGATCGCCGGCGCCGGCATCGTCGACCACGTCCACCTGCACGTCGTCCCCCGCTGGGCCGGCGACACGAACTTCATGCCCGTCCTCGCGGACGTCAAGGTGCTCCCGGAGTACCTCCTCGAGTCGCGCCGCCGCCTCGCCGACGCCTGGCCCGGGCGGCGTGACAAGGGTCACGCCGCCGACCGCGACTGGTGAGAGCCCGGCTCACGGGACGATCATTCGACCACCGGCGTTCCAGTGACCGAGCTGGATCTCGGAGACGCCGCTGTAGAGCGTCACGCGGCCGCGGGCACACAGGGTCTTCCTTGCCTTGAACATGCGCTCCGGGGCGGCCGGGAAGTTCGTGCGGTTGCGACCCCAGATGAGCAACGTCAACCGGCCGGAATTCGGGTACTTACGGCCCAGGTCGATGAATGTCGGTTGCCCGTTCGAGCTTTGTGCGTAGTAGGAACTCACGACGCGTGCCTTGACCTTGACGATGCGTCCTAGGCGCGAGCGAGCCTTCTTCCATCCGATCGCGTCAGCACACCAGGGACGGGCGGAAACCTGGGCGTGCGCCGCCGAATGCTTAGCCGAAAATGCGCCCGTCGCTCCGACCATCACTAGAGGGACCGAGAACAGCACGATTAGAATGCCCCTGCGAATGTTGTGACCCCTTCCTCGCTGATTGCCTGCCGGAAAGGACTATCTCACAGAAGGCAATCCCCTCAGTACTACGTGGCCCGGTAATGCAGGTGAACCGTGCCCTGGGTGAAGCGGTGTTCGTCCACGAGCTTGAGCTCGACTTGGGCCGTCTGGCTGAGCGCCCGTGTGCCGCCGCCCACTAGCACCGGCATCAAGAAGAGGTGGAGCTCGTCGACCAGACCGGCGTCGAGCGCCTGGGCGGCGAGCTCGGAGCCGCCCACGCTGAGATCGCGTTCCGCCTCCGCCTTCAGCCGGCTGACTGCCTCGGGGTCGACGTCACGCTCGATCCGCGTCCGCGCGCTCGCCGGCTCCGTCAACGTCCGCGAGAAGACGATCTTGTCCGTCCCGCGCCAGATCTCCGCGTAGTCGCGGACCACGTCGGGCTCGCCGGCGAGATCCAGGGTCTCCCAGACGACCATCGTCTCGTACATCCGGCGGCCGTAGAGGTACGTGCCGATCGGCCGCTCGAGCTCGTTCACGAAAGCGTGCACTTCCTCGTCGGGGGCCGCCCAGTCGAAGTTGCCCTGCTCGTCGGCGACGTAGCCGTCCAGTGAGGCGATCGCCGAGTAGACGAGCTTGCTCACGCGAAGAAATCCCCGACCGCCTGGATCGTGCGGTCGATCTCCTCATCGCCGTGGGCGGTCGAGAGGAACATCGCCTCGTTCTGGCTCGGCGCCAGGTAGATGCCGCGCTCGAGCAGGTGGCGGAAGAGCGCCGGGTAGTCGTCAACGAACAGCGTCGCCATCGCGCCGACACGCTCGAAGCGTCCGAACGGGGTCAGACCCCGGTCGAGACGCTCGCCCTTGCGCTCGAGCTCGTCGTAGACATCGGAGGTCAGGCGGCGCACGACGGACAGGCCGGCCGCGGTCGCCAGCGGGTTCCCGGAGAGCGTGCCCGCCTGGTAGACGTCGCCTGCCGGCGCGAGCCGCTCCATCAGATCGGCGCGCCCGCCGAACGCCGCCAGCGGCAGGCCACCGCCGACGATCTTTCCGAGCACGGTCAGGTCGGGCAGCACGCGATAGCGCTCCTGCGCGCCACCGCGCGCGACCCGAAAGCCCGTGATCACCTCGTCGAAGACGAGCAGCGCGCCGCTCTCGTCGCAAAGGCGCCGCAGGCCCTCGAGGAACCCCGGAGCAGGCGGGACGACGCCCATGTTCCCGGCGACCGGCTCGACGAAGACGCACGCCGCGCCGTCGATCGCCCGCTCGACCCCGTCGAGGTCGTTGAAGTCGACGACGCGACCCTCTCCCCCGGCCTCGATCCCGAGCGTCCGCACTCCCGAGCCGGCCTCGGACAGAAACGGGTCGGCGTGGCCGTGGTAGCCGCCGCGGAAGCGGACGAACGGCTCGCGCCCCGTCGCCGCCCGCGCCAGACGCAGCGCGGTCATCGCCGCCTCGGTCCCGGACGAGACCAGCCGCACCATCTCGACCGACGGCACCGCGTCCACGATCTCGGCGGCGAGCTCGACCTCGGCCTCGGTCGCCGTCCCGAAGGTCGTCCCGCGCCGCGCCGCCGCCACAACCGCCTCGACGGTCTCCGGGTCGGCGTGCCCGAAGATCAGCGGGCCCCACGAGAGCACCCAGTCGAGGTAGCGGTGGCCGTCGACGTCCTCGAGGTACGCGCCGTCGCCGCGCGCCGCGAAGATCGGCGCCCCGAGCCCCATCGCCTTCATCGCCCGCACCGGCGAGTTGACGCCGCCCGGGATCAGCCCAAGGGCCCGCGCGTAGAGCTCAGTCGCCGTCGTCACTGAGGGCGAACAGCTCGCGGAGCGGCTCGGAGCCGGCCTCCTTGGCGCGCACCGTCGGCGCGTGCAGGAGCTTGTTCACGATCTGCGCAGTGAGCGTCTCGACCGCGCGGCGCTCCTTCTCTGAGAGCTCGGCCAGGCGCGGTTCGGCGCGGGCCAGCTCCTCGCTGCGGATCTCCTCCGCGTGACGCCGCAGCGCCGCGATCGCCGGAGCCGCACCGCGCGAGCGCCGCCATTCGGCGAAGCGCTCCGCCTCCTCGGCGACGATCCGCTCGGCCTCGCGGACGTCCTCCTCGCGGCCGACGAGGCCGTCGCCGAGCGCGTCGATGTCGAAGAGCGTGCAGCCGTCGAGACCGGCGATCTCCGGGTCGAGGTCGCGCGGGACGGCGATGTCGACCAGAACCAGCGGCTTCACGCGGGCCTGCACCGCCTCGGCGTGGAGGATCGGGTACGGGCAGCGCGTCGCCGAGATGACCAGGTCGGCGCCGGTCAGCTCGACGGCAACCGCGTCGAAAGGCGCGGCGCGGCCGCCGACCCGCTCGGCCAGCTCCTGGGCGCTCTCGAGCGTGCGGCTGGAGACGACCATCTCCGCCCCGCGGCCGCGCAGGTCGCGCGCCGACAGCTCGCTCATCCGGCCGGCTCCGAACAGCAGCGCGTGCTTCCCGTCGAGCCCGCCGAGCGCCTTCTCGGCCAGGTCGACCGCCGAGGCCGCGACCGACTCCGGCATCTCCGCCAGCTTCGCCTCGGTGCGCACCCGCTTGCCGGCGTGCAGCGCGTCCTCGAAGAGGCGGTTCAGCACCGGCCCGGTCGCTCCCGCCGCCAGCGCGGACTCGTAGGCCAAACGCACCTGGCCGAGGATCTGTCCCTCGCCGGGAACGAGCGAGTCCAGCCCGGCGGCGACGCGGAAGAGGTGCTCGACCGCCTCGTCTCCCTCCCAGCTCGCGAGCACGTTCGCCAGGTCGAGCCGGGAAAGCCGCTCGAGCTCCTCGCGCGCGCGTTCGGGGTCGCCTCCCAGCGAGTAGATCTCGGTCCGGTTGCAGGTCGAGAGGACGACCGCCCCGAGCTCCTTCGCCAGCGCGATCGCGTCGCCGTCGCCGAGGAAGAGCCGCTCCCGCACCTCCAGCGGCGCGTTGCGATGAGACACGCCAACGGCGCGGAGCGGAGCCGATTCGTCAGGGCTGAGCAAGGCCACGTGAACCGGGGTCGATGCTACCTGCGCCCTAAGAATCGGCACGCCGGTTGCCGATGGAGGGACGTGGGGTTCGTGATCCCAATCGTCGGCTTCACCGTCGGCTTCTCGGTCGGGCGCTGGTGGGCGATCTTCGCCGCGGTGCCGTTCGGCGGTTGGATCGTCGCGACCAACAACCTCGACGGCCACATCGGCACCCTGGTCGCAGGCGTGCTCTCGGGCCTGCTCGCCCTGGCGATCGCCGCCGGCGTCGCACTGCGCCGACTGCAGGCTCGCCGCGCCTAGACGCCGAGCTCGGCCAGCAGCGGGCTCGTGTCCACCGGGTCGAAGCCGATCCGGCCGGCGATCTCCTCGCTCGAGGGCTTGGTGCCCTCCGCGAACAGCGCCCGCAGCCGCTCGCCGGTCTCGGCGCTGCGCCACCACTCCGGCCCGACCTCGCCCTCGAGGTACGAGCGGAGCTGCGCGGCGCGGATCCAGGCACGCAGGTAGTCGGCCGAGTAGAAGCCCGCGTCCATGTCGGCCAGGTAGCCGTCGGGCCGGTAGCGCACGCCGGTCGCCTCGGTCAGCCGCTCCGCGTACCCGTCGCGCGTCCCGCCGTCCCCGGCCAGCCGGCCCCAGAAGTCGAGCTCGAACTGGAACTTGGCGACGTAGCGCCGGAAGAGCAGCGCCTCCATGAAGATCGTCGCCTCGGCATTCGTCGCGGCCTCCTCGTCCGACAGGTCGAAGTGCCTCGCGTGCCACTCGGGCTGGCGGGAGATCGCCTCGACGATGTACGAGTAGATCTCGGTCAGCGCGTGGTCGCGCGAGATGTTGCGGAAGGTGTACGGCAGGGCCGGGTCGCAGCCCGCGTAGTGGAGCGCGTGGCCGGCCTCGTGCAGGAACGCCTGGTAGTCGTGCAGCCCGCCCTGCGCGCGCGTGATCAGGTGGACGACCTTCGGCGGGTCCGACGGGATCACGCAGGCGCGCGGCGACTTCTGCGGCCGGTCGTCGAGGTCGAGCTTGATGTTCGGCTCCGCCTCGAGATCGAATCCGAGCTCGGCGAGCGTCGCCATGCAGACCGAGACTGCGCGCTCCTTCGTGTAGATGCTCTCCAGCGGCGAGAGCCGGCGCAGGTAGGAGACGTGGTACGAGCTCGGCACGGGCTCGCGCTCCGGGCCGAGCAGGCGCTCGAACCAGCGCTCGCGGAGCCGGTCGTAGACACCGGTCGCCGCCGTGCTCGCGGCGTCGAGCGCGCGCTCCAGGTCGCGCAGCGAGATCCCCTTCTCCTCCTCGATCCGCCCGATCGGGTCGTCGATGCCGCTGATCTCGGCCTCGAGCGTCTCCCCGGCCCGCAGGACCTCCAGCCGCTCGTCGTTGAAGACGGCCGAGGTGTCCCCGGCGAGCTCGCCCAGCCGATCGCGGTCGGCGTAGGAGGTGAGCACGGCAAGCTTGGCCTGCGCGCTTCGCAGCGGCAGCTCCTCGTCGTCGAACTCGACCCGGGCGGCGAGGATCGCGTTCTCGAGCGCGTCCTCGCGCGCCGCCAGCTCGGCGGCGATCAGGCCGGCCTCGCAGGTCTTGCGCAGGCGATAGAGACGCTCGCGTTCCTGGCCGGGCGACTCGACTTCCTCGGCATCGCGCAGCGACTCGAGCTGCGCGCGGGTAAACAGGTCGGAGTAGCGGGCGACGATCTCGGCGCGCTCGGAGACCTCCTTCTCGCCGACGCGGACGGCGCGGCCTTCCTCGGACCGCTCGAACAGATAGCGCTGGAGGCGCGACTCGTAATCGGCGGGACGAAGGACGGCAGCGACGCTCACGGCTCGCGGAATCTACCCGACTGGCCCGTATCCATTTTCGGTCGGAGTTCGTTTACTACTCGCAACTCGTAAAGATGGACGAGCTGATCCCCCGCCCAACCGCGCACTTCCGTCGCCGTAGCTGGCTCGAGTTTCAGCGCGCGCTCGACCCGCTCGCGCCGCCGCGGCCCGTGCCGCCCATGCGCACAAGCGACTCTTCCTTGCCCAGCAGCTCGAGGCTCTCGAACAGCCCGGGCGACACCGGCGACCCGGTCACGGCGAGACGAATCGGCTGAAACGCATCGCGCGGCTTGAGCCCGAGGCGCTCCGCCAGGTCGCGCAACGCCGCCTCGATCCGTTCAGCCTCGAACGGCTCGACCTGCTCGAGCGTCTCGGCCGCGGCCGGTAGCACCGCCCCGTCGGTGGCGGCCGGCTCGGGCCGCGCGAACAGGAAGCCCGCGAAGTCCGGGAACTCGCCGAGCGTCGCGATCTTCTCCTGCACGAGCGGGGCCGCCTCGCGTATGCGCTGCTCGTCCCAGTCGTAGCCGCGCTCGCGCAGGTAGGCGACGAGCCGGTCCGCGTACTCGTCCGGTGGCAGCGCGCGGAGGTAGACGCCGTTCAGGTGCCGAAGTTTGTCGTAGTCGAAGATCGCCGCGCTCTTGCCGACGCGCTCGAGCGTGAAGCGCTCGACCAGCTCCTTGCGGCTCATGATCTCGGTGTGGTCGTCGTAGCTCCAGCCGAGCAGCGCGAGGAAATTGACGAACGCCTCCGGGATGTAACCCTCGGCGCGGAACTCCTCGACGGTCAGCGCGCCGTGCCGCTTGGAGAGCTTGCGCCCGTCAGCCCCGTTCAGCAGCGGCACGTGGGCGTAGACGGGGAGCTCCGCGCCGAGCGCCTTCAGGATCTGCAGCTGCTTCGGAGTGTTCGAGACGTGGTCCTGGGCGCGGATCACGTGGGTGATCCCGTCGAGCACGTCCTCGAGGGGCGAGACGAAGTTGTAGGTCGGCCGGCCGTCCGAGCGGACGAGCACGAGGTCCTCGAGCTTCTCGTTCGGGTACTCGATCCGGCCGAGGACGACGTCCTCCCAGACGGTGACGCCCTCGTTGGGCATCCGGAAGCGGATCGCGCCCTCGTCCTCGTAGGCCTTGCCTTCGGCGACGAGCTGCTGTCCCACCTCCTGCGCTCGTTCCATCCGGTCGAGCTGGATGGTGACCTCGCCGTCGAGGTCGAGCCCGAGCCAGCGGAGCGTCTCCTGGATCTGGCCTACCGCCTCGGCGACCTCGCGGCTTGTGTCGGTGTTCTCGATCCGCAGGTGGAACTCGCCGCCCTCGTGCCGCGCGAACAGCCAGTTGAACAGCGCGGTGCGTGCACCGCCCACGTGCAGGTAGCCGGTCGGGCTCGGCGCGAAGCGGACGCGGACAGGCACGCGGTTATCGTAGTCGCGTGCTCCTCGGCGGCCACTGCTCGGGTGGAATCAGGAAGGCGCTCGACAACGCGCACGGCTTCGGCATGGACGCCGTGCAGCTGTTCGTGCAGAGCCCGCGCGCCTGGCGCTTTCCCGAGCACGACCCGGCCGACCTCGAGGCCTTCCGCGCGCAGCGCGAGGAGCTGGGGATCGGCGCGGTCACCGTCCATGCGCTCTACCTGCTCAACCTCGCGAGCCCGAAGGACGACTTCTACGAGAAGAGCGTCACCACGCTCCGCTCGACGGTGGACACGGCCTGCGCGATCGGCGCCGACGCCGTCGTCTTCCACGTCGGCTCGCATCTCGGCTCGGGCTTCGAGGCGGGCCTCGAGCGCGTCGTGCCCGCGCTCGCCCAGGCGCTCGAGCGCTGCAGCGACACGACCTGGCTCTGCATGGAGAACACGGCCGGAACCGGCGGCACGATCGGCCGGTCGCTCGACGAGCTGGCCGCGCTCTACGAGGCGCTCGACCGGCACGAGCGCCTGGGCGTTTGCCTCGACTCTTGCCACCTCTACGCCTCGGGCTACGACGTCACCGACCCGGCCGAGCTCGACAAGCTGGTCCGCGAGTTCAACAGGCAGATCGGCCTCGACCGCCTGCGCTGCCTGCACGTGAACGACTCGAAGACGCCGCTCGGCTCGAACCGCGACCGCCACGACAACATCGGCGACGGGCTGATGGGCGAGAAGCTCGGCGTCTTCCTCGGACACCCGAAGCTGCAGGGGCTACCGGCGCTGCTCGAAGTCCCGGGGTCAGGGCACGGGCCTGATGCCGAGCAGATGAAGAAGCTGCGCGAGCTCTACGCGCGCGCTACGAAGCGATCCGGGCGAAAACCCGGAATGAAGGCTCGCCGACCGGCAGCTCGTGGAACTCGGGGTTGACGCAGCCGAGCTCGTCCGTCCGGCTCTCGTAGCAGCTCTCGACCTCGACGTGGCAGAGCGGCAGCGGCGGCGCCGTCACCCGGACCGCCCCGAACCCGCCGCGCCTGGCCTCTGCCGCGCGGAGCAGGTCGAAGTCGATGTCGACCCGGAACACGTTCTGCATGCAGCCGACGTAGGTGTGGCCGAACTCCTCGTAGGAGTAGAGGAACGGACAGCCCCGTTCGGCGCAGGCGCCGGGGTAGACGACCTTGTCGCAGTGAACCTCGCAGCGGCGGCATTCGACTTCGTCCTGAGGCCGAAGGGGGAGCTTGCTCGGCCGGGCCGCCGCCTGCTCGCTCATGCGCATACCTGGATTGTGGGTGCAATGACCCGCGCTCCGCAAGACTTGACAAGCCGCCGTTTGCGGGGTAGGCGCAGGAGGGTTTGGCGGAACCTCGCTCGTCGTCGGGGTGCGATGGCCGTTTCGAGGCAAGGACGCAGGGAGCCCCTGTAGTTGTCACTACAGGGGCGACTGAGGACGCCGCCTCGGGGCGGACAGCGCGGCCCGACGGCACAGACTAGGTTTCGTCAAACCCTCCTTCCTAGGCAGCGAGGCGGCGGGCGACGTTGAGCACATCGAGCTGTGTGAACGCCTGGTGGTCGGGCTCCGCGCCGTCGGGGTGCTCGTCGGCCCGGAACCAGAGCGCCTGCACCGTCGTCATTCCGAGCTCGGCGGCGCCCCGGATGTCCTCGTAGAGCCGGTCGCCGACGAAGAGCGCCGCGTCCGGCTCGACACCGAGCTCGCCGAGCGCGCGCTCGAAGATCTCCGGGTGCGGCTTGCGCTTCCCGACCTCGGAGGAGAAGACCGCGAAGTCCAGCCGCTCGGCGAGGCCCATCTGCTCGAGGTCCCGGTGCAGGAGCCAGCCGGGGTCGAAGGCGTTCGAGACGAGGCCGGTCTTGAGCCCCCGGTCGTGGAGCGAGTCGAGCAGGGCGTGCGTGTTCGCGGCCAGCCGGCGGGCAGGGTCCCACGCGGCGTGCTCGGCCTCGAGGAAGCGGCCGAGCTGCTCGTCGTCCACCTCGATGCCGAACTCGCCGAGCAGCTGACGGACGAGGCCGGGGTACTCGATCTCCTCGACCGTTCCCGGCGTCCAGAAGAACGGCTCGTACTCCTCGCGGAAGTGCGCGGTCAGCTCGTCGAGGGCCGGTAGCTCGCCGTTGCCGATCGCCTCGAGCCCGGCGCGGTGCCCGGCCGCGACCAGCTCGGGGTCGTACGCGAACTCGATCAGCGTGTCGCCCCAGTCGAAGAGGACGGCCTCCAACACCGGCGCTAGGGTAGCGACGTGGGCAGGAAGCTCCTCTGGGCGTCGCTCGCCCTGGCCCCCGTCACCATCGTCCTCAACTACGTCTTCCACGTCGGCGACGTGACGTTGTTCGTTTTCTCGGCCGCGTCGCTGGTGCCGCTGGCGTGGCTGATCGGCGAGGCAACCGAGCACGCGGGCGAGCACACCGGGCCGGGCATCGGCGGCTTCCTGAACGCGAGCTTCGGCAATGCGCCCGAGCTGATCATCGCCCTGTTCGCGATCGCCGACGGCTTGCCGAACGTCGTGCGCGGGTCGCTGACGGGGAGCATCGTCTCGAACCTGCTGCTCGTGCTGGGCGTTGCGCTCGCCGCCGGCGCGGACGGCAAGCGGACGCTCGACCGCCGCTCGCTGCTCGGCCAGGTTGGGCTCGTGCTCGTGGCCGTACTCCTGTTCCTCGTTCCGTCCGTACCGAGCTGGACCGGCAACCCAGACCGCCACTCGCTGGCGATCGCGACCGCGCCGGTTGCGGTCGTGCTGCTCCTGGTCTACGTGGTCGAGAGGGCGTGGGGCCTGCGCCGGCACCACCGTCTGCACGCTGAGAGCGACTCCGAGAAATCGGACGGATGGACCCTGCCCTGGGCGCTCGCTGCGCTCGCCGCGGCGACTGCCGTCACTGCCTTCGTCAGCGAGAGCCTGATCCACACGCTGGACGCCTTCTCGCACTCTGTCGGCCTCTCGCAGTTCTTCACCGCAGCGGTGATCGTTGCGATCGTCGGCAACGCGGCCGAGCACGGCGGCGCGATCGTGATCGCCCGGCGCGGCAACCTCAGGCTGGCGAGCGAGATCGCGGTCTCGTCCGCCGCACAGGTCGCGCTGCTGGTGACGCCGGCAGTGGCGCTGCTTTCGTGGATCGTCAAGCCGGCGCTGCCGCTCAGCTTCCGGCCGATCGAGCTCGGGACGATGGGCGCCTCGGCCGTCGCCGTCGCGCTCGTCGTGCGCGACGGCCGCGTGAGCCGCCGGGAAGGCCTGCTCCTGATCGGCCTCTACGTGCTGGCCGCGACCGGGTACTTCATCGCCGGCGATCCCTAGGCCGTGTCGCCGCCGGCTCCGAAGGCCTTCGGCTCGCGCGTGAACGGATACGTCGCCCAGTAGAGCTTCTCGATCTCGCCGCTCTCGCCGCGCACGACCCGCAGCACCTCCCCACGCTCGGGCCCGGAACGCGTCCTGTAGCGGTCGGTTCCCTCGGGCTCGAACACCGATGGTTCGCGATCCGGGACCGCCGCCAGCCGCGCCTCGAGCCGCCCGGCACGCCAGCTGAAGACCGACTCCGAGCCCTCCGACCACCAGCGCCCGAGCAGCGGCTCGATCTCGGCGGGCGGGGGCTTCTCCGGCGTCCACGGGTCAGCGGCGGGCGCCAGTTCGTCGAGCGCGGCCTCGACCAGCCGCAAGCCGGTGCCGCCGAGGTCGTCCCAACCGCCCGAGTTCGTCAGCAGAACCGCGCCGATCCGGTCCGGTCGCGAATAGACGAGCATCGAGAGGAAGCCGGGAAAGCCGCCGGTGTGCCCGGCGAGGATCTGCTCACCCAGCCGCCAGAGCTCGAGACCCCGGCCCCAGCCGCGCGTCCAGTCCGGCCTGGCCATGATCCGCACCACGTGCATCTCCTCGACGAGCTCCGCCGGAACGACAGCGTCGTCCGGATCGCAGAGGAACGAGCCCCAGCGCGCGAGGTCGGCCACCGTGCTGGAGAGCCCCGATTCGCCTCCCTTCCCGCCGAGCTCGAGCTCCGGCTCGCGCCGAACGGCGTCCGAGTACGGCTCGACGAGGTACGGCTTGGCCGCCGGCGGCGCCGGCCCCCAGCTCGTCCGCGTGAGTCCGAGCGGCTGCAGCAGCCGCTCCTCCACGTGCTGCCGGAACGGCGTGCCGGAGACGCCTTCGACGACCTGGCCCAGGAGCGCGTAGGCGAGGTTCGAGTAGTGCCACGCCTCGCCGCCGGGAAGGACGCGCTCCGCCTCGGGAAGCCTGGCCAGCACTTCGGCGGCGGGCGAGGCCTCGGGAAGGTGCCGCTCGAGCGGATCCGAGAGGTCGAGCTTGCCTTCGCCGCGTAGCTGCATGACCGAGACGGCGGTGAAGGTCTTCGTGATCGAGGCGACCGGAAACTGGGTTTCGACTGTCGCCTCCACGCCCTCCTCCACGTCGGCGAGGCCGATCGCCTCCGACCAGAGCAGCTCGCCCGCGCGAAAGACTCCGGCGACGACGGCCGGCAACCGCCCGTTGCGCTGCGCGCCGCGGAGGACCCGCGAGAACGCCTCGTCACGCACGGGCGAGCGCCCCGAGCGCGCGGGGGATCAGCTCGACCGCCCGCTCGATGTCGTCGTCGTCGACGTCATGGTGCGTGACCGCCCGCAGCCGAGTCGCATGCGGCGTCATCGAAAGCCCGACCCCGTGATCCCAGAGCCGCGCCAGCGCCTCCTGCCGTGACAGACCGAGAGGGCCGAGCTCGACCTGGACGAAGTTGGTCTCCACCTGCTCGAGGTCGACCGGCACGCCGGCCGCGTCCAGCCCTTCGGCGAGGCGCCTTGCGCGCGCGTGGTCCTCGGCCAGCCGCTCGATGTTGTGCTCGAGCGCGTAGACCCCCGCAGCCGCGACGATCCCCGCCTGGCGCATCGCTCCGCCGAAGAGGTGCTTGAGCCTGCGCGCCTTCGCCATCAGCTCCTCCGACCCCGCGACGAGGGCGCCGAGCGGGCAGCCGAGCCCCTTCGACAGGCAGAGCGTGACGGTGTCGAAATGCCGCCCGATCTCGGCCGCGGGCACTCCCGAGGCCACCGCCGCGTTCATGACCCGCGCGCCGTCGAGGTGCGGCCGCAGGCCGAGCTCGCGCGCAGTGGCGACGATCGCCTCGATCTCCTCCAGCGGCCAGACCCGCCCGCCCGAGGCGTTGTGGGTGTTCTCGACCGAGACGATGCGCGTCGCCGGCGTGTGCGTCGAGTCTCCGGCCCTCGCCGTCTCGCGCAGCTGCTCGGGGGTGAAGCGCCCTGCCTCGCAGCGGAGCGGCCGGGTCATCAATCCTGAATGGACGGCAGGGCCGCCGAGCTCCGAGAGGAAAATGTGCGAGTTCTCCTCTGCGATCACCTCGTCGCCCGGCTCGCTCAGCGTCCGCAGCGCGATCTCGTTCGCCATCGTCGCGGTCGGGACGAAGACGGCCTGTTCCTGGCCGAGCAGCTGCGCGGCCAGCTCCTCGAGCCGGTTGACGGTCGGGTCCTCGCGCTTCTGCTCGTCGCCGACCTCGGCCGCCGCGATCGCCGCGCGCATCTCGGGGCTCGGCTTCGTCTGCGTGTCGGAGCGGAGCTCGATCATCAGACGCCTTTGGGCGCCTCGACGCCAACCGGCGCCGGATCGCCCGAGAGATCCGGGTGGTCCTCGAACAGGTAGCGCACGACGGCGCGCTTGGCCGCCTTGACCTCGTCCAGCCGCCCGACCACGGTCGAGCGCGGCGCCTCCTTCAGCACCTCGGACCGCTCCTCCGCGTCCCGCGCGATCGCGAGCATCGCCTCGGCGAACTCGTCGAGCGTCTCCTTGGCCTCGGTCTCGGTC
>VAWL01000001.1 GCA_005883965.1 Actinomycetota bacterium | reverse complement strand
GCACCGCGAAGGTCTCGAAATAGGCGCGGACGTAGTGGTCGGCCGCAGCCTTCGAGGCGTTGTACGGCGTGCGCGGGCGGTAAGGCGACTCCTCGGTGAATGCCTCGCCGGACTCGAGCGGCAGGTCGCCGTAGACCTCGCAGGTCGAGATGTGGTGAAAGCGCGCGACGCCCTGGCGCCTCGAGGCCTCGAGGAGCATCTGCGTGCCCAGCACGTTCGTGCGCGCGAACAGCGCCGGGTCCTGGACGGCGAGGCTGTTGTGCGACTCGGCTGCGAAGTTGACGACCGCCTCGATGCCGTGCTCCGCGAGCGTCTGCTCGGCCAGCTCGAGGTCGGCGATGTCGCCCTGAACGAACGGCACGTCGTCGGGGACGTTCTCGCGCACGCCCGCGTAAGTGAGCAGGTCGTAGGCGACCACGTGATCGCCGGGATTCCGTTCCAGGCGCTGCCTGACGAAGTTCGAGCCGATGAACCCGGCGGCGCCGGTGACGAGGAGACGCATTCCGGTGAGTCTAAGCGGCGCTCAGCAGCGTTCGGCGCGCCCAAGCACACTGCGGGGCTCGGAGCGGTCTGGCTCGAGCTGCTGCGCGCGTTGCAGGTATTGCACGGCCGCCTGGCACTGCCCGAGCCGGTAGAGCGTGTAGCCGAGGTTGTAGTTGGCGAAGCCCTCGTACGGGTCGGAGGGGCCTGACCCACGCAGCGCCTGGACGGCCTGCTGCAGGTACGGGAGCGCTCCCGCGTAGTTGCCTTGTTGCATCAGCGTGTAGCCGTGGTCGTTGAGCGCGCGCCCGTCACCGCCGCTTACTGGCAGCGGTGGAGGAGGAGATGCCGGGGCCGCGGTCTTCTTGGTGACGGTCTGTCGGACGGTGGTCGTTCCGCCGGGCCTGGTCACGGTACGCGTGATGACGCTTTGTTCGGTTTTGCTGCCGCCAGTCGAGAGCAGGACCGCGAGCGCGGCACCGATTCCTGCCGCGAACAGGAGAAGCGCGGCCGGCACGAGATAGCGCACGCCCGGCTCACGCCGCTGCGGAGGCGACGCCGCGACAAAGCGCGCCGTCGACCCTGCGCCTTCATGTAGCGCATGCCGGAGGTCGGCCACGAATTCCCGGGCCGAGCCGTATCGCTTCCTCGGATCCTTGGCGAGTGCGCGCTGGAAGACCGCGTCGACCTGGTATGGCAGGTGCGTGCAGCGCTCCGCGATCGACGGCACCGGAGCGTTGACGTGTGCCGCGGCCTCGGCGGTCGGCGACTCGCGCTCGAAAGGCCGGTGCCCGCTCAGTAGCTCGTAGGCGACCACCGCGAGTGAGTACAGGTCGCTCGCCGGAGTGGAGCGTCCGCCCGCTGCCTGCTCGGGTGCCAGGTACCCGGCTGTGCCGAGGACGGTTCCCGTGAGAGTCATGGAGTCGAGGCCGGCCGCGCTCGCGATCCCGAAGTCCGCGAGGTGGAGCTCGCCCCGTTCGTCGAGCAGGAGGTTTGCCGGCTTGACGTCGCGGTGGACGATGCCGTGTGCGTGGGCCGCGTCCAGCGCCGCCGCCGCCTGCCCGAGCCAGGCGAGCGCCCGTCCCGGCGGCTGCGCTCCTTCCTCGCGCAGGCGCTGCTCGAGCGAGCCGCCGGCCAGGTACTCCATGACGATGAATGGGCGCTCCTGCCACTCTCCGACGTCGAAGATGGTCACCGCTCCGGGCTCGCCGGAGAGCCGCGCAGCGGCCAGCCCTTCGCGCTTGAAGCGTTCCCGGATGCCCTCGTCCGCCGCGTAGCGGTCCGACAGCACTTTCACGACAACTTCCCGGCCGAGGACGTCGTCGGTCGCGGAGAAGATGTCGCCCATCGCGCCGCGTCCGATCAGGCGCGGAGAGCGATACCGAGGCGGAAATGCCTGCGTCTCCACGGCCACGCGGGGCGGATCCCCGCCTTCATGGCTCTCGAAACGGATGGAAAGAGGCTGTAAGGAAGGCGAAAAGCAGCAGAAAGGTGCGCTACCCTCATGATCTCTGGCTAGCGGCCGAGTCTCCTGGATCTGCCCGCGCAGCCGGCGGCCACGCCTATGGTCAGCAAACTCGCAGCAGCCATCGTCGCCGCATTTGGGCTCTCAGCGAGCGCTCCCGCTCCACACGTCGTCTACTCGGCTCCGAAGAAGCCGCAGGCGAAGAAGGCCGCGCTGCCGGTCCTGTTCGTCTCCGGCCACGGCTGGGGCCACGGCGTCGGCCTGGCCCAGTACGGCGCCTACGGCTACGCGCTGCACGGTTGGACGTTCGACAAGATCGTCGGCCACTACTACCCGGGGACGGAGCTCGGGCCGGCGCCGGTCAAGCGCGTGCGAGTGCTCCTGCTGGCGAGCGCCAGGCGCGCGGTCGTCTCCTCGTCGGCGCCCTTCACGGTCGTCGACGGCAAGGGCGCGAGCCACAAGCTTCCGGCCGGCCCGCAGCCGCTCGGGCCGGGCTTGAAGGTCACGCTTTCGGGCAAGAAGACGAAGGCGCTGCCTGGGCCACTGCTCTTCTCACCGGGAACCGCGCCGCTCACGCTCGGCGGCCGTGGCTACCGCGGCTCGCTGCGCGTGAAGACGACGGGCTCGGCGCTCCAGGTCGTGAACGTTCTCGGGCTCGAGTCGTATCTGCTTGGTGTTGTCCCTTCCGAGATGCCGAACCGCTGGCCGGCGGAGGCGCTCGCGGCCCAGGCGGTTGTCGCGCGCACCTACGCGCTCGCGCATCTGGCAAAGGGGGGCGACTACGATCTCTACTCCGATACGCGCAGCCAGGTCTACGGTGGGATCGCAGCCGAGGCGCCGAGCTCGAACGCGGCCGTGAACGAGACGGCCAACCAGATCGTGCTCTACGACGGTGAACCGGCCAATACGTTCTTCTCGTCGAGCTCCGGCGGCAAGACCGCCAACGTGCAGGACGTCTGGTCATCGCCGCCCGTGCCCTACCTGGTCTCGGTCCCTGACCCCTACGACACGCTCTCGCCGTACCACAACTGGGGGCCGCTGCATTTCAGCAGCGCCACGATCGCCAGGCGCTTCCACGTGCCGGGCTCGGCCTGCGCTCGACCTGGTTCCGCTTCGGCCTGCTCTCGCTTTCTCCGGCCGGGACTGCGACTTACGGCTCCTCGATCACGCTCCTCGGAGCGGCCCGTGGGACGTCCAGCGTCTACCTCGAGGACCGCGCGCTCGGTGGCAGCTGGAAGTCGCTCGGCCGGCTGAAGCCCAAAGACGGCGCCGTCACCTCGACGGTCAAGCCGAAGATCACCACCGACTACCGGCTGCAGAGCGGCGGTTTCCGCAGCGGGGTTGTCCGCGTGCCCGTCGCGCCGCTCGTGACGCTGGTTGCCGGCAGCGACGGCGTCAGCGTCTCAGGGGTGGTGAAACCGGTCGCGAGCGGGGAGAATGTGGAAGTGCAGCGGCTCGACCCTGACGGATGGACCAGCGTCGCGAGCGCGACAACGGATTCGAGCGGGAGCTTCCAGGCGACGATCGACCTGCAGCCCGGCAGCTACCGCGCGCGGGTCGCCGCCGCAAAGGGCTACGCGACCGGGCTCTCGAAGACGCTGATGGTGGTCTCGCGGTGAGAAGCCTCGCCGTCGCCGGTGCGGTCGCGGTCTTCCTCGCGCTGCCGGTCGCGGCGCAGGCCTTCACTCCGGACGACCCGCTCCTGCCACGGCAGTGGTACGCCTCGCAGGATCACGCATTCGACGCGTTCAGCGTGCTGCCGGAGCTGGCGCCGGTCCGCGTCGCCGTGATCGACACCGGCATCGACCTCTCGCACCCGGAGCTCGCCGGGCGGATCGCCGCAACGAAGAGCTTCGTCGGCGGTTCCGTCAACGACACGCAGGGGCACGGCACCTTCGTCGCCGGCGAGATCGCGGCAACGATCGACAACAGCCGCGGGATCGCCGGGCTCGCGCCCTCCGCGAAGCTGCTGATCGCGAAGGTGGTCAACCCGGACTGGTCGGTGCAGCCGAAGGCCGAGGCGCACGCGATCCGCTGGTCGGTCCGCCGCGGAGCCCGCGTGATCAACATCAGCCTCGGCGGCATCCGCGACCCGCAGGACCCGAAACACAGCGGCTTCTCGCCGGTCGAACAGCGGGCGATCGACTACGCGACCGCGCAGGGCGTTCTCGTCGTCGCGGCGGTCGGCAACAGCACCTGGGCGCCCATCCAGCCGTGGTCGTACGCCAGCTATCCCGCGGCGCTCCCGCACGTGCTCGGCGTCGGCTCGTACGGGAAGGACGGCGACGTCTCGCTCTTCTCCAACCGCGACCCGATCTACGTCGACCTGATCGCGCCGGGCGAGGACATGCTCTCGCTCTTCCCACGCGACCTGACCGCCAAGAGCCCTTCCTGCGACGAGCAGGGCTACTCGAGCTGCGGCCCGAAGCCCTACCGCCACGCTTCGGGGACCTCCTTCTCGGCGCCGCAGGCTTCCGCCGCAGCCGCGGTTCTCTTCGGGCTCCGGCCCTCGCTCCAGCCGGACCAGGTGTCGACGCTGCTCGAGCGGGACGCGAACCCGGCCTCCCCCGACAATGGCTGCCTCCAGTGCTCCGGCTCGCGCGACGCGCTCAGCGGCTGGGGCAAGCTCGACGTCGGCGCGGCAGTCAAGGCGCTCCGCGTGGGCCACGTTCCCGTGCCCGACCGCTTCGAGCCGAACGACGACATCCGCACCGGCACCCACATCCGCTCCGGGCACGCGCACTTCCGCGCGACGATCGACTGGTGGGACGACCCGTACGACGTCTACCGGGTCCACCTGAGCGCCGGCCAGTCGGTCACGGTCGCTGCGGCACCGCGCCTCGCCGCCGACATCTCGCTCGTGCTCTGGAAGCCGGGGCTGCCGGCGCTGGCCTACGCGGTCGACTCGCTGCGGGCCAAGCGCTCCGTGCATCCGCCCGGCGATACCGAACACATTCACTACCGCGCGACCGCGCCCGGCTGGTATTCGCTCGAGGTCCTGCTCGCCAACCGTGGCTCCGGCTCCTACCGGATCCGGATCAACAAGAGCTCGAGCTAGAGTAGCTCCTCTGCGGGCACCTCGCGGATCTGGCGCGCCGGGTTGCCGACGACGAGCGCGCGCGGCGGCACGTCGCGGATCACGACCGCGCCGGCGCCGACGAACGCCTCCTCGCCGACCTCGATCCCGGGGAGCAGAACCGCGGCCCCGCCGATGCGGGCGCCGCGGCGGATCGTCGGTCCGCGCCGCAGCGCGTGACGCTTCTCGGTACGGCCCATGAAGTTGTCGTTGGTCGTGACCACGCAGGGGGCGACGAACACGTCCTCCTCCAGCGTCGAGTAGGCGGTCACGTAGGCGTCCGCCTGGATCTTCGTGCGCGCGCCTACGGTCGTGTCGTTCTCGACGAGCGACCCGCGGCCGACCACGACGTCGTCGCCGATCGTGCAGCGCTCGCGCACGCAGGCCTGGTCGCCGACGATTGCCCGCTCGCCGATCGTCGTTCCGGCAAAGACGACGGCTCCGGTCGAGACGATCGTCCCGGCGCCGAGCTCGAGCGGCGGCAGCTCCTCTCGCGCGGCGGTCGAGCGCGGCGACAGCGCGGGCTGCTTGCCGACGACGGCGTAGTCAAGGATCCGACAGCCCTCGCCGAGCACCGTGCCCGGGTAGACGATCGCGGTCTCGGCGATCTCCGTCACGCCGGCGTGGCGACCAAAGAGGCCTGGAGCTGCTCCAGCACGCGCACGACCGCCACCCCGTCGCGGGCCGCCGCCAGCGGGTCGCCCTCGCCGCGGACGAGCGCGAGGAAGTGCTCGCACTCCAGCCGCAGTGGCTCGTCGGAGGAGATCTTCGGGCTGTAGGTGTCGCCGGTGCGCGTCTGCCACTCGCCGTAGCGCTCGGTTGGCTGCCACGGCCCCTTCTCGTAGATCGTCACCTTGCGCTCGAGCTCCATGTCGTCGAAGACCACCATCTTCTCGCGGCCGACGACCGTGATCCGCCGCATCTTGTGCGGGTCGAGCCAGGAGAGGTGCATGTGCGCGATCTTGCCGGAGGGGAAGCGGAGGTAGCAGAAGACGACGTCCTCGACACCCGGCGTTAGGAAGGAGTTGCCGTGCGCCCAGGCCTCCGACGGCTCCTCGTCGAGCAGGTGCAGGATCACGGAGAGGTCGTGGACGCCGAGCGACCAGAGCGCGTTCTCGTCGGTGCGGATCTTGCCGAGGTTCTGCCGGTTCGAGTAGACACAGAGCACGTCGCCGAGATCGCCCTTCCTGATCAGCTCTTTCACCGTCGCGACGGCCGGGTGGTAGAGCAACAGGTGGCCGGGCATCAGCACGACGCCGTGCTCGTCGGCGGTCGCGACCAGGTCCTCGGCCTCGGCCGCGCTCATCGCCGGCGGCTTCTCGACGAGGACATGCTTGCCGGCCTCGAGAGCGCGCTTCGACAGCTCGTAGTGCGTGATAGCCGGCGTCGCGACGACGACT
This sequence comes from Actinomycetota bacterium, assembly GCA_005883965.1. Lineage (GTDB taxonomy): Bacteria > Actinomycetota > Thermoleophilia > Gaiellales > Gaiellaceae > AC-32. The sequence continues at coordinate 5,067 of VAWL01000001.1, read as the reverse complement.
GCCTCGAGCTCGGGGTCGGCCAGCAGCTCCTCGTAGCTCGTCGTCGTCCGCGCCTCGGGATAGCGGTCGCCGTAGCGGTCGAGCGCGTCGGGCGAGGCGTCGCACAGCCAGCGCAGCTCGCCCAGGTCGTCGAGGTTGCGGGCGAGGTTCGGCCCCCAGTAGCCGAGGCCGACCAAACCTAGGCGCGTCATAGCTTCCAGACCTTCCCGTCCACGCGGCCGTTCCTGCCGGTCGCGTTGCGGAGGTCGACGACGAGCGGCGCCTGCTCGACGACCTGCTCGTAGTCGATCTTGGAGTGCGCGGTGACGATCACCACGCAGTCGTGCTCGGCCGGGTCGAGCGCGACCGACGAGAGCTCGCGCTCGGGCAGCTCCGGCACGAACGGATCGTGGTAGGCGACCTCGGCGCCGGCGTTCTGGAGGAGCTCGATCAGCTTCAGCGCCGGCGACTCGCGGGTGTCGCGTACGTTGGCCTTGTAGGTGACGCCGAGGATCAGCACCTTCGCGCCCTTGAGCGAGAGCTCGCGCCCGTGGTTCAGCGCCTGCGAGATCAGCGAGCGGCAGAAGTACGGCATGTTCTGGTTGACCTTGCCCGCGAGCTCGATGAACTCGGTGTAGAAGTCGTACTGGCGCGCCTTCCACGAGAGGTAGAACGGATCGACCGGCAGGCAGTGCCCGCCGAGGCCGGGGCCGGGCTCGAAGCGCATGAAGCCGAACGGCTTGGTCGACGCCGCGTCGATGATCTCCCAGAGATCGAGATCCATCCGGTCGCAGAGCTGCGCCAGCTCGTTGACGAGGGCGATGTTCACCGAGCGGAAGATGTTCTCGAGCAGCTTCGTCAGCTCGGCCGCCTCGGGCGACGAGACGCGGATGACCGAGTCGAGCGCGCTTTCGTACAGCTCGGCGGCCTTCTCGGTACAGGCCTCGGTGACGCCGCCGACGATCTTCGGCGTGCTCTTGGTCGTCCAGTCCTCGCGCCCGGGATCGACGCGCTCCGGCGAGAAGGCGAGGTGGAAGTCGGTACCGGCCTTGAAACCGCTCTCCTCGAGGATCGGCTGCAGGCGCTCGCGCGTCGTGCCGGGGTATGTGGTCGACTCGAGAATCACGAGCTGGCCCTTCTGCAGGCGCTGCGCGATGTCGCGCGTGGCATCAACGACGATCGTCAGATCGGGCTCGCGCTGGGCGGAGAGCGGCGTGGGCAGCGCGATCAGGATCGCGTCGGCGCCGCGCAGCTCGTCGTAGTCGAGAGTGGCGCGCAATCGGCCCTGGTCGAGCAGCTCCTTGACGCTCTCGGACGAGACATCGCCGACGTAGCTCTCGCCGCGGTTGAGCATGTCGACGCGCTCGGGTTGGACGTCGACGAGCACGACCGAGTGGCCGGCGCGGGCATCCGGGAAGCTCGCCTCCTCGAGCGCCCTGGCGATCTCGCCCGGGCCGGCGAGCCGGTTCGCGCCGACAGCGACGGTGTCGACCCATTCGGTCGAAGGTCGCAGCGTGATGCACGGAACGCGCAGCCAGTAGGCCTCCTTCTGCAGGCCGCCGGAGTCGGTCACGACGCGGGTCGCGCCGACGACGAGCGCGAGCATCTCCAGGTAGCCCACGGGCTCGATCGCGTGGAGCTGAGGTGCCGGCACGATGCCGTGCTCGTCCATGACCTTGCGCGTGCGCGGGTGCACCGGGAAGACGAACGTCCAGCCGGTCGCGTTCAGCTCGTCGATCAGCGCGCGGAGTCGCTCGGGCTCGGTGTTGGCCTCGCGGTGGATCGTGAGGGCCGCGTAGGGGTCGGGCCAATCGCCCGTCGCACGCTTGCGGGCGATCGGCGCGAAGACGCGGGTGGCGTCGGCCATCACGTCGCCGACGACCTCGACGCGACCCTCGACGCCCTCGGCGGCCAGCGTCTCCCGCGAGCGCTCGTCGGGCGCGAAGAGCAGCGTGGCCAGCCGGTCGGTCTCGATCCGGTTGAGCTCCTCCGGCATCGACAGGTCGCCGCTGCGCAGCCCCGCCTCGACGTGCGCGAGTGGGAAGCCGAGCTCGGAGGCCGCCTCCGCCCCGGCCAGGGTCGAGTTGGTGTCGCCGTAGACGAGCACCCAGTCGGGCTGCTCCTCGATCAGGCGGCTCTCGATCGCGGGGCGCATCAGCCCTGGGTCGGCGGTGCGCAGGTCGAGCCGGTGACGCGGCTCCTCGAGGCCCAGCTCCTCGAAGAAGACTTGCGAGAGCTCGCGGTCATAGTGCTGTCCCGTGTGGATAACGACCTCCTCGAAACCCCGCTCCCGGAGAGCGACAGAAGTGGGTGCGGCCTTCACGAATTGCGGCCGGTTTCCGACGATCGAGGCGATCTTCACCGCGGCTAGACTACGCGGCGCCTCGGGCCGTTAGCTCAGCTGGTAGAGCAGGGGACTCTTAATCCCAAGGTCGCAGGTTCGATCCCTGCACGGCCCACCTCGCCTCCCTGACCGGCGGCTTCGCCGCCTCGCGCCCCTGAGCGCGCTCCGGCCGCGGGCCCGTGCCTCCTAGCACTGTTCCCGCGGCCTACGCACACTCAGCGACACGTCAGGAAGCCGAGGCCGGAAGCAAACCGCCGAAAGCCGTGGCGGCCGACGCCGGCAAAGCCGGCATCGGCGGCGGACCAGATGGCGCTCTGCCGGGCCGCCTGACTGACTGGTCAATCAACGAAATCCCTGCAAGTCGGGGGTTTCGGATCCTGGCTCGCGCGGAATAGCTCCCGCGTCCCCGTGGGACATTTTTCGATCCCCTGCTGTGCGGCGTCGGTAGACGTCCAGGAATGAAAGGTGATGGCGATGCTGAAGCTCTCCCGCCTCGCACTGATGCTGGCGGCTGCCGGCGTTGCGAGCGTGTTTCTGCACATCCGCAGCTCTCAGGTCGCGACCGGGCCGGCCGCCGCGGCGACCACCTCGGCGATCGGGTTCGAGACGCCGACTCCCGTCGACCCGATCCACACGTTCGGCGAGCCGGACATCGGCGTTGACCCGCAGGGCCGCGTCTTCGTCAGCGGACCGACCGGAACTGGTACGCAGCGGAGCGTCTGGTTCGGCTCCGTCGACGGAGGACACACGTACCGCCCGGTCACTCCCGGCCCCGTGCCAGACTCGGTGCAGAGCTTCAACGCGCCGCCCGGCGGTGGTGACACGGACATCGCCTTCGACCGCAGCGGCAAGCAGTACTTCATCGACCTCTACGCCTTGACGTGCGATCGCGTCGCGACAACGGCCGACGGCGGCGCGACGGCAGCGCAGAACTTCGCCGGTTGCGGGACGAGCCCCGGCTCCGACCGTCCGTGGCTCGCGGTCTACGATCCCCCGCCGACGACGCCGCACCAGTCCGCCTACGCCGGTCCGACGCCGCTCGTGTACGAGGTCTACAACAACCTCGTCGGCCCGGGGCCGGACGGAGGCGAGCAGTGGAACAAGAGCCTCGACGGTCTCACGTACACCGACGCGACGAACGCCGACCAGGAAGGCGCTGCGCTCGTCACGACGTCGACGGAACCGACGTACAGCCCGTTCGGCGGCGACGGCTATCCGGCGATCGACCAGGTGACGGGCAAGGTCTTCCAGACGGCCGGGTTCCAGAACGACGATGGCACCTACGACCTCCTGCTGAACATCGGGACGCCGGACGCCGCCGGGAACCTGACGTTCCTCGACGCGCCGGTCCTCCCGGGCGGGGGCCCGGACTACACGAAGCTCATCCATGTCGCGGACAACCTCCCGGACTCGCCGGACGTCCTCTTCAGCGCTGCGTCGATGGACTCCGCGCGCAACCTCTTCGTCGCTTGGACCCTTGACGCCGATTCGTCCAGCCCCGGCCAGCGGCAGACCTACGTGGCCGCCGCCTCGGCCGCGTCCGGCTGGACGAACTGGACGCGGCCCGTCCGTGTCAGCGACGCGTCCACCGGGACCGGCGACGCGGTCAACGTCTTCCCGTGGATCAAGGCGGGAGGGCCCGGCCGAGCCGACGCGGTCTGGTACGGATCGGACAAGAACGTCGACCCGAGCACCAATGCGGGCCAGAGCTGGAACGTCTTCATGTCGCAGGTCGTGTTGCCGACGGACGCCTCGGGCGCGATCACGGGCGCTTCGCCGTCGACCACGCTGGTGAAGGTCACGCCGCATCCGATGCACTACGACAGCATCTGTCTCGCCGGAATGATCCAGCCGGGCTTCGCGCCGGACAATCAGCAGCTGGTCGACCACTCCGGCGCCGGCGTCGTCACGGTCGCGCGCCAGTCCAGTGGCCTCGGCCTGTATGGGAAGCCGGTGTCAGGCCCGTCGCACGCGCCGGCCAACGGCATCAGCGACGCGTCCGGCGATGCGCGCTACCCCGTGATCGGCGGCGTGAACGTGCCGGGAATGGACATCGTTGGCACGCAGCTCAGCCTGTCCGGAAGCACGCTCACCGTGACGACAAAGGTCGTCGACCTTGCGCATCCGAGCATCACGTCGAGTGCCCTCGCGGCGCCGCTCCTCCACTACGTCACCCGCTGGCAGCTCGGCAACACCCTCTACTACGCGGCGATGGAGAACACCGCGGCGAACCAGCCGCGGTTCTACGCCGGCAAGACCCAGAGCGTGGACCTCTGCTCGGTGAGCGCGTGCTTCCCGCACGTGCTCACGTACCCCGAGCCGGATCTCGGCGGCACCGCCGAGGCGGGATCAGTCACATGCCCGGTGGCGCCGTCCGCCAAGACCCCGTGCGCGATCACGATCAAGGTCAACGCGGCTGACGTCGGCTCGCCTCAGGCGAGGAGCCTGCTCGAGGAGGTCGGCACCTACGCGCTCGCCACGTCACATCCAGAAGGGGCGACGACGAACGCGCAGGCCCAGGCGGACAACGTGCCGCTCGAGATCGACGGCGCGTGCTGTTTCAACTACGCCCAGAAGCACTGACGGATAGGAGGACCGAACGTTGATCAAGTCAAGGAACCTCGTCGCCGCGGCCGTCGCGATCGTGGCGATGCTCGCCCTCGTCTCGTCGGCCACTCCCGCCACGGCAGTCAGCGGTGGTACCGCGCAGGCGGGATTCACGATTCCGCTCAAGCTGCAGGGCT
>VAWL01000157.1 GCA_005883965.1 Actinomycetota bacterium | reverse complement strand
AGTTGGCCGTTCCACGATCGGAGGAATCCAATGCGGCGTTTGATCGCTTGCGCTTTTGCCTCAGCATCGTTGGGTCTAATGGTTCTCGCGCCCGGGGCGGGCGCGGACCCCACGAACCATTTCACCGTCTCGTTCACGATCATCTGCGGCGGTCAGTCCCTTGTCATCGTTTCGAAGCCGGGGTCGAGCAACGTGATCACGGTCAACGGCCAATCGAGCACGTCCGTCTCGGTGCTCTTCGGCCTGCACGTGACCGACGACCAGGGCCGAGACGATCATCACCCCGGCGCACTAGAAGGCCCGCTGTGAGGAGCGGAGATTCCGCGAAGTCTAGACCGAGGGATCTCCGCTCCTCACCGTTCGCTCGATGCGCCGGGGAGGGAAGCGAACCTCGGGCCGGTCATGAGTCTCACGCATGCCCGGAGCTTCCAAGTTTGCGGATCGCACGCGCACTCGGGTGACATTCCCCAACACTGGCGCAGCCGAAGCGTGTCGCCCCTCGACCGCTGTCAGCTGACTTTCTTGATGTAGCCGAGCTTCTTGAGCTGCGCGAGAGCCTGGTCAATCTCATGGCCACCCTTCGTCGTGGGCGTCTTGCTCAGGTAGGCGATGGCGGCTTTGGCACTCGGCATCTTCTTGATCTTAGGTAGCAACGCCTGCACTTCCGAACCCGTGTCGTGCAGGCCGTTGGCCAGTTCGGTGTTGGCGGTCTCCGCATCATCGGGCGGCTTCAGCGCGGCAACTTCGTCACCGATCCGCTTCTGCGCAGTCCCGAACACGGTCAGCACCTTCACGAGCTGGGGCACGCTTGTCGCTTGGAAGCCCTTCTCGACCGCGTGCTGGGCCGCGTTGGATTCCTTGCCAACCGTCTTGAGATGTGCCTTGTACTCGCTCGCGGAGAGGCGACCGCTGCCACCGCACGCCGATACCAGCAGGACCACCATCACCATCACCGCCGCCGCCCACGAGACCCGCACGACGCACGACTATAGCCCGTTATCCCTCAAGCGAGCAGCATTTCGCTGCCCGCTTCGAGGGACATTCGCAAACACTGGCCCAGACGAGAGCTATTGGCCGGGGGCGCCCCAGATGCCCTGACCAATGGCGGTCTCTTTTGCGTTGTCGCGAACTGCCTCTTGCGCATCTTGCCCCTCAAGCTCCCTCTGCCGCGCTCGCTCAGCTTCGACGCGTTGGTGTGTCTTCCGATGCCGACGAGCTGCGTATCGCTTCCACAGGTTCAGTGTGTTCGCCTCCTTCCGCCGAATTGTATGACGCTGGACGCGACGATCTCCTCCTTGGTGGGGTGACATTTCCGCACGCTGGCCCGGGCGACGTTCCAACCGCAGCCATCAAGCTGGCACCTCCATATTCCTGACGTCGATCACCGCCGATGGTCAAGGCGTGATACGTTCGGAGGGCCTTCGGACTCAGAATCCTCGGTCGCCAGGTGAGCGCGGTGAGACGTGTTCGGTTGTAGGTCGGCTCCGTCAGAGGGCACCCACACGAAGGAGGCCTTCATGGCCACCACCCCCACGTCGGGAACGACGATGGACGACCGTGCGACCAGCATCCTCGTCCGCTTCACCCCCGGCTCGGTCACGACCGAGCAGTACGACGAGACGATTCAACGTCTGGAGAAGTCCGGCGATTGGCTACCGGAAGGACTCGAGTTCCACGTCGCCTTCGAATCGGGCGGGAAGTTCCGAGTCAGTGAGATCTGGGACTCGCAGGCGCAGTTCGACGCCTTCGGCAAGCGCCTCATGCCGATCCTGGAGGACGTTGGGATCGACCCGGGCGCGCCCGAAATGGTCGAGATCCACAACCTCATCAGGCGCTAGGTCTCCGACGCGGTAGCAAGCGAGGGCCGGGCCGGCCGAAGGTGAGTAGAGGACTTGCCTGGAGCCGTTCGGCCCGCCGCGTGCCCTGGCCGACGATCACGGGGAGGGAAGGCGTCCTTACTCTGCTCGGCGCATCGCTCTGTACACGGAGTCCCAATGTGAGGAGACTTCTTCCAAGGCGCGGGCGGTTGTCCGAGCGGCTGTCTCCAAGCCATCGATGATTCGCTCGACCTCAGCCAAGCGCGTCTCAAGGGAGTCGAGCTTTCCCCCCAGTTTTTCCAACTCCTGAGCGAGGACTTCGCTCTCGCTGTTTTCGGCAGCCATGACGGCTTCCTGACTTTAACGCCAGCGCTGGGGCGAGGGTCCTGCGTTCAACTACTAGGGGTGGATCACGACGAGCGCGCCCAGTGGGACTGAGCGCATCAAGTAGCGCAGCGCAGCCGTTGATGCGTGCAGGCAGCCCGTGCTGACCGCGCCGGTGGTCGAGCCGCCGTGGATCGCGATCCGGTCGCCGCCCGTCCAGCCGCTCGGAAGGTGCTCCTCGTGCGCCGATAGGGCGAGGATGCAGCAGCCGTAGACCGGGGAGTAGGCGGCGCCGTTCAGCTTGTCGGTGACGGCGAAGCGCCCGGTCGGGGTCGGCGTGCCGGGCGCCCCGATGCCGAGGCGGATCGTGCGGGTGACGCGGGAGCCCCGGTGGACGCGCAACAGGCGCGCCGAGAGGTCGACCTCGAGGCTCACGTGCGCGTGGGAGAGCGTGAAGGTGCCGGGCTTCGCGTCGATCCAGCCGGTGCGGCCGTTCGGCAGGATGCTCGAGATCACGCGGTAACGGCGTCCCGGGAGCAGGCGCGTGACGGCGAAGGTCTGCGGCGAGCCGAACTCGGTGCGGGTGCCGATACGCGCGACGACGGGCCCGCGCGCCGCGCTGCGGAGGAGAACCTCGTGGCCGGGGCGGACGCTGGCGACGAGCGTGCCGCGCTGCGAACGGCGGTGTCGGGGCTGGGCTTGGGGATTCAACGCGAGATTCTTGACCGCGTCCACCGGGGGCGCTGCGACCGAAGCGCTGCGGGCGCGCACGGAGCCGCCGAGCGAGGCGGCCAGCACGAGCACGAGCAGGAACGCGATGCGCCGGGCCATGTAGCCGGAATCGGCTGCAAGGCACCATTAGGGGTGCCCCGTTTGGGGGATGCCCGACCGCGCTCCGCCAACGCTCCGTCAGAATCGGGGGCAATGAAGGTCGGCATCGTCGTCCCGTACTCATGGTCCTATTGGGGCGGCGTCGGCGAGCACGTCGAGCTCAAGGTCGAGGCGCTGCGCAAGCTCGGGATCGAAACGCGGACGATCATCGGGCACGACCCGCCGGGGAGCTTCACGCGGGTGCTGCACCCGCGGCACGGGCGGCACGGGCGTCCGCCGCCCGACGTGATCCCGGTCGGGAGGTCGGTGATCGTCCCGGCGAACGGCGCGCTGCCGAACATCGTCCTCAGCCCGTCGACGCCTTTGAAGGTCAAGCGCGCCCTCCGGCAGGAGCGCTTCGACGTTCTCCACCTCCACGAGCCGATGACGCCGGCGATCTGCACGTCCGCGCTCGCCTATGCAGACGTCCCGGTGGTCGCCACCTTCCACGCGCACGGCAACCTGGCCTGGAACACGATCGGCAAGCCGGTGTGGGGGTTCCTGATGGACCGGATCGACCACCGGATCGCGGTCACCGAGGCGGCCCGCGAGTCGGCGGCGCGCTGGTTCCCGGGCGACTACGAGCTGATCCCGAACGGCGTCTTGATGCCGCCCGAGGCCGACCCCGCCGGCCGCGAGAACCGGATCGTCTTCGTCGGGCGGCACGACCCGCGCAAGGGCATGCCGGTGCTCCTGCGCGCCTGGCCGGAGATCCACCGCCGCACAGGCGCCCGTCTGCGGATCGTCGGCGCCGACCCGCTGATGGTCCGGCTCGCGCTGTCGCGGCTGGGGGTCGACGCCGAGAGCATCGACCCGCTCGGCTTCCTCGACCAGGACGCGCTCACGGACGAGCTGCTCGCGGCCAAGGCGCTCGTTGCGCCGTCGCTCGGCGGCGAGAGCTTCGGGATGGTGCTGACCCGGGCCTTCGCGTGTGCGACACCGGTGGTTGCGTCCGACATCGCGGGGTACCGTGACGTCATGACCGACGAGACGGGCGTGCTCGTCCCGCCGGGGGAACCGGTCGCGCTGGCTGAGGCCGTGACCTCGCTGCTCGCCGACGAGCCGCGGCGGGAGCGCTACGGCGCGGCGGCGCGGAAGCTGGCGCTCGAGCGCTATGCCTGGGACGACATCGCGCGCCGGCTGGCGGCGACCTACGAGCGGCTTACGTGAGCCTGCTGAAGCGGATCGCGAAGTCGCAGTGGACGCGAGTAGTCGTCGTCCTGCTCGCCGCCGCCGGCCTCACCGCGCTCGTTTGGTGGCGTGGGCCTGACTGGCATCAGGTCGGCCACGCATTCGACAAGGTCCAATGGGAGTACGTATTCGCGGCGATCGGCTTCAACCTCCTCTCGGTCGTCCTCCGCGCGGCGGCCTGGCGGACGGTGATCAACCAGGCGATGGATGAGCCGCACCCGAGCTACCCGCTCGTCTTCTCGGCGTTCTCGGTCGGCCTGTTCGCGAACGCGGTGCTTCCGGGCCGCATCGGCGAGCTGGCGCGCGTGGCCGTGCTGACGCGGAAGCTGCGCCTGCAGGGGCGCGGGAACGGAACCTGGGCGGCGCTGGTCGGCACCGTCTTCGCACACCGGTTGTTCGACCTCGTGCCGACGATCGGGCTGATCGCCTACGTGCTCGCGACGGCGAAGATCCCGCACTGGGCGATCTCGAGCCTGATCATCGTCGGCATCGTCGGCTTCGGGCTGCTGGCGTTCGCCTTCATGAGCGCGAGGCACCACGGTCAGTCGGGGCTCGAGGGGCTCGGGCCGGCGCGGCGGCTGGTGACGATGGCGCGCTTCGGGCTCGGTGTGCTGCACCGGCCAGGCCCGGCAGCCCTAGCGGCGTTCTTCCAGTGCTGCGGCTGGCTGTGCCAGTTCTTCGCGGTCTACGTGGCGATGCGGGCCTTCGACATCCACGCGCCGTTCCCCGCGGCCGGGCTCGTGCTGCTGCTGATGAACGTCGCGACGCTGTTCCCGCTCTGGCCCGGGAACATCGGCCTGCTGCAGGCGGCGATCGCGTTGCCGCTTCGCTCCTACGGCGTCGCGGCGGGCACGGCGATCGCGTACGGCTTCGGGCTGCAGGCGATCGAGGCGTCCGTGGGCGTGGGCGTCGGAATGCTCTTCCTCGCGCGGGAAGGCCTCTCGTTCGCGATGCTGCGGCGGATGCCGGATGCCTCCGAGGCGGAGGTTCCGGACGAGCCGGAGGAGGAGCCCTCCCAGGACGGCGGCGAGGCTCGTGCGCGCGCTGGCGTGTCCGGCTAGCCTCAAGGGCGTCCTCTC
>VAWL01000156.1 GCA_005883965.1 Actinomycetota bacterium | reverse complement strand
TCACGAACAGCAGCAACGGCACGACGGGCGAGATGCCCGCGGTCGAGCTGAAGCCGAGCAGCCCCTTGCCGAGACCGTGCTGGAAGACCAGCACGAGCACGCCGTAGGCGGCGGCCACGGAAAGGAGGTTGAGGACGATCGCCTTGAGCGCGATCACGATCGAGCGGAACGCAACCAGCATGAGCAAGAAGGCGAACAGGAGGACGAAGCCGACGACGAGCGGGAGCTTGGACTTCATCTGGTCCTGCTGGTCCTTCCACTCGGCCGTGAGCCCGGTGACGCCGGCCTGTGTGTTCGGAAGCGCACCGATCGTCGCCGGGACGATCGTGTCCCGCAACGCCGCGAGGGACGCATTCGAACCGGCATCGGTCCCCGTCCCCGCGATCGGGAGGGTGATGTTCGAGATCGTTCCTTCGCGGTTCGTGTCGATTGTGATCGGCTTGTGGACTCGGCCGCTCGCGAGCGCCTTCTGCTCGAGGTTCGCGATCGCGCTTCGCACGGCCGGTGCTTCGACGTTCGACGCCTTCACGACGACATTTGCCGGTAGCGCTGTGCCGGGGAACGCCTGCTGCATGCGGTCGTAGGTCTTCACCACTGCGAGCGACTTGGGGAACGTGTCCGGCCCCGGTGTCGCAATGCGCAGCTGCAGCATCGGGGCTGCGAGCGCGAGCAGCACGCCGCCTGCGAGTACCACCGACAGCAGCGGCCGGCGCAGGACGGCATCGACGATCGGTCCCCAGATGCGGCTTTCGCCGTTGCCGCCGCGAACACGGCCGACGAAGGGAACCTTCACCCGGTCCACGCCGTCTCCGAGCCTCGAGAGCAACGCAGGCAGGACGGTCAGCGAGCCGAGCATCGCAATCCCGACGACCATCATCGTCGCGTAGGCGAAGGACTCGAAGGTGCCGTCGCCCGTGAGGAACATCCCGGCCATCGCCACCATCACGGTCAGGCCGGAGATGAGAACAGAGCGGCCCGAGGTGGCGGCGGCGGCCTCGAGCGCGGCACGCTCGCTGCGTCCCGCGGCCCGTTCCTCACGCTCGCGCTTGAGATAGAACATCGAGTAGTCGACACCGACCGCAAGCCCGACGAGGAGCACGACGGCGTTCGCTTCCTGTGCGATCGGCAGCACGTGACTGGGCAGGGCGGCCAGTCCGAACGTCGCGAACACGGCGGTCAGGGCGAGGAGCAGCGGGATGCCCGCGGCCACGAGCGCCCCGAACGCGATGACCAGGATGACCAGCGTCAGCGGGATCGAGAGCGCTCCTGCGCTCTTGAGGTCGTTCGCGAACGCGGTGTCGGTCGCCTTCGCCGCGCTTGCCTCGCCGAACTCTCCGATGTAGAAGCCCGGATGGGCGGCCTGCGCGTCATCGACGCTCTTCAGGACCGGCCCGAGCTTGTCGCCGGCCGCGTTCTTCTTGCCTTTGATCTCGAATTTGACCAGCGCCGCATGCCCGTTCTTCGCGACCTGTCCTGCACGGCCGGGACCGAGCGGCGACTGGATGTTCTGAACGGCCTTCAGCTTCGAGACCCGGGCCACGACGTCCGCAACAGCGGCGTCGAAGGCGGGGGCGCCGACTCGCAGAAACCTGCTCTGGACGAGCACGCTCTCGTTCGCGGGCAGCTTGAAGCCGTCGGCCAGGATCCGGTCCATGCGCCCGGACTCGCCGGGCCCGGAAGTGTTCGGATCGATGTTCTTGACGCCTACGGTGTTGCCGACCTGGAACGCAATGACGACGAGTGCGAGCCAGCCGAACGTGGCGGTCTTCCAGTGAGCCGCGCTCCAGCCGCCCATGCGGGCAGCCAGGTTGCGGTGAGTGCTGCGGTCGGTGCGGGACATGTCAGTTCTCCTTTCGGGGGGTCGTGCCGTCACGGGATGTCGACCTCGCTCACGCTCGTCGCGGTAGTGCGCTCCGCGACATAGGGCGGCAGCAGCCCGAGCGCGTTCTCTGAGGTTGCGCTCTCGACCGTCCACCAGATCGCGTGGCCGCCGAAGCGGCACGAGGCGAGCGTTGGGCGGTGTCGGAGTGGGCTTTCGTGCCCCCGGAAGGAGGCAAAGACGACACCGCACTCGTGCGGCTCGTGGTGGTGATGCAGCAAGTACTGGGCCATGCAGCGAGCTTGGCGCCGCGCTGCCGCGCTGACATCGGGCGGCCACCCTGATTTCTCGTTCTGGCAACCCTGAATTACCCTGGCTCCAGGAGAAATGGCCCTGCTTACCGACCAGCTCGTGGGACGTGCCGAGGAGCTCGGCTCGTTCGAGCAGGCCCTCGACGAGGTCGATACCGGCAACGCTGCTGCAGTCGAGCTCCTGGGCGAGCCCGGGATCGGAAAAAGCCGGCTGCTCGCAGAGTTCGCCCGTCACGCCGATACACAAGGGCGGCTCGTTCTTGCAGGGTCCGCGTCCGAGCTCGAGCGAGACCTTCCGTTTGCGGTCTTCGTAGACGCACTCGACGAGTACCTGCGAGGGCTCGATCTGGGTCGCCTGAAGCGTCTGGACGAGGACGTGCTGACTGAGCTGGCGCAGGTGTTCCCGTCACTGTCGAGCCTTGCAACCGCGCCCGTCCTGGCGTTGCCCCACGAGCGCTACCGCACGCACCGCGCGGTCCGTGCGCTCTTCGAGCTGCTCGCGAACACGAGGCCGCTCCTGCTCATTCTCGACGACTTTCACTGGGCAGATTCGGCCTCGGTCGAGCTACTCGGCGCGTTGCTGCGCCGGCCGCCTGCGGCACCCGTGCTCGTTGCCGTGGCCGTCCGCCCGCACCAGCTGCCCGAGCGACTCGCAGCCGCGCTCGAGCGGGCGCATCGCGCGGGCGCGCTCACACGCGTGGAGCTCGGCGCCTTGACGCAACCGGAGGCTCGCGAGCTGGTAGGCGAAAGGGTCGACGTCCTCTACGAGGAGAGCGGTGGCAACCCCTTCTATCTCGAGCAGCTCTCCCGGTCCGCCACTCGCGAGAGTGCTTCGAGCCGCAGCCCTGAGGTCGCGCTGACAGGTATCGACGTCCCGCCCGCCGTCGCCGCTTCGCTAAACGAGGAGCTCGCGCTCCTCTCGGACGGCGCACGCCGTGTGCTGGAAGGAGCTGCGGTGGCCGGTGACCCGTTCGAGCCCGAGCTGGCGGCGGCGGCGGCCGACACGTCTGAACCTGACGCGATGGACGCGGTCGACGAGCTGCTGCAGCTCGATCTCGTCCGTGAGACCGATGTGCCCCGGCGCTTCCGGTTCCGGCACCCGCTTGTCCGGCGCGCGGTGTACGACGCGACGCCCGGTGGTTGGCGGCTCGGAGCGCACGAGCGATGCGCGCAGCTGCTCGCGAGGCGCGGCGCCACCGCGGCCGCGCGCGCCCATCACGTGCAGCGCTCGGCCCGCGAGGGCGACGCCGACGCGGTCGCCGTGCTGCGCGAAGCCGGCGAAGAGACCCTCCGCCTGGGACCGGCGAGCGCAGCCCAGTGGTTTGCAGACGCGCTGCGCCTCCTCCCCCACACTGCCGTCGACGAGCGCATCGAGCTACTCCGTGCGCGTTCGGCAGCGCTGACGGCGGTCGGCCGTTTCGCCGACAGCCACGAGGCGCTGCTGGAAGCCCTCCAAGCCGGCGCGCGCCTCGCGAGCGCCATCCAACGCCTCTCCGACCAAGCCTCCGAGGAAGCGGTCACGCTCATGAACGAGCTGACGGTCAACCTTGTCTGGCGCGCGAGGTACGAAGAAATGTACGAGTGCGCCGAGCGCGCGGTGAGCGCGGCGAGGCAGCTCGGCGACGCGGGCCTCACGGCCACGGCTCTCACGCTGCTCACGATGGCGGGCTCGATGATGGGGGAGGCCGACCGCGCCGAGGCCAATTGGCGCGAGGCGACCGCGCTCGTCGACTCGCTCTCGGACGACGAGCTGGCGCGTCACCTCGAGTCCGCCGCCAGGCTCGCCGGCACGGCGCTCTACATCGGCCGCTACGCGGAGGGGGAAGAGCACGCCGCCCGCGCACTGGCCGTTGCGCGGGAAACCGGTCAGGGCGAGCTCGTGCTCGTGCTGGTCGCAACCCTGGGCGGGCTGCGGCGCCTGCGCGGCAAGCTGGCCGAGGCGGGCGAGCTGCTCGACGGCGGCATCGAGGCCGCGCGTCTCTGGGGCAACACGCACGCCCTGGTCTGGATGCTTCTGGGCCGTTCCGCCGCAGCGCTCCATGCCGGGGACCTGGAGCTCGCGCTCGTCGCGGCGCAGGAGGCTTTCGACCTCAGCGCCAATCTCGACGAAGGCTTCCACTCGGCCGAGGCGGCCGTGGATCTGGCCCGTGCGCTTCTCGAGGCGGGGGAACCGCAACGTGCGGTGGACCTGCTCCTCGGTTCCGCGGGCGCCTCGGCGCTACAGCTCCCGATGGCTCGCGCGTGGGCCGACCGAGCGGCGGCGGCCGTGGACCTCCACACCGGGGACGCAACCACGGCCGCCCAGCGGGCGCTCGCGGCAGCGGCTGCCGCCGACGAGATGGGAGCGCCGGTCGAGGCAGCGCTCTCGCGGACGCTCGCGGGCCGCGCGCTCGCCCAGGCCGGCGAGCCCGACCGTGCCACCGCCGAGTTGGAGCACGCTGCCGGCGCGTTCGAGGAGTCCGGGGCGCTCCGCTACCGGGACGAGGCGGAACAGGAGCTGCGAAAGCTCGGCCATCGCATCCACCGGCGCACGCGGCCGGGCAAAACCGGCGGGAGCGCGATCGAGTCGTTGACCGAACGCGAGCTCCAGATCGCGCGGCTCGTCGTCGACCGCAAGACGAATCCCGAGATCGCCGCGGAGCTCTTCCTCAGCCAGAAGACGGTCGAGACGCACCTGCGGAACATCTTCCGCAAGGTCAACGTCTCCTCACGGGTCGAACTGGCGCGCACGGTTGAGCGCGCGGATCGAGTCGGTGCCAACGCTCGCTGATTAGCGCGGAACGCCTCCCGCGGCTCGCCGCGGGGGCGACGCGGCGACCTGCGTCTGGAAGTAGCGGCCCGGCGTGACTCCGGTGTGGGCGCGGAACGCGGCGACGTATGCGCTCGTCGTCCGGTACCCGACGAGCGGTGCGACGGCGCTCACCGGGATCCCCTCGGCGAGGTAGCTCAGCGATGCTTGCAGGCGGACGAGCGTGCGCCAACGCCCGAACGAGAGGCCGGTGTCGCTCAGGAAGGCGCGCGCAAGGGTTCGGCTGCTCGCCCCGACGGCGCGACCCCACTCGTGCAGCGTCCGAGAGTCGGCGGGATCGGCGAGGAGCGCTTCAGAGACATCCCGCGCGCGCGGATCCGTCGGCGGGCGGACGGCGATCGTGGAGATCCGAAGCGGCAGGAGGAGGTCGAAGAGCACCACTTCGGCACGGGAGCGCTCTCTCGCACCGAGCGCACGGTCGTCGAGGTGATGGATGAGCTCTCCGAGGAGCGGGCTGACCGCGACCGGCGTCGGCGTCGGCCAGTCGATCGGCGAGCGCCCCGGCTCGAGGTAGACGGAGCGAAGGACGGCGGCCCCGGACGCCTGCGTCTCGTGCACCGTGCCGGCGGGAATCCAGAGCGCCCGCGAGGGGGGCAGCACATAGCTGCCGCCGCCCTCGGTGAGCACGACGAGCACCCCTTCGGGTGACCACGCAATCTGGTGGTCGGCGTGGGCGTGCCACTCGAAGCGTGTTCCGACGGGCATCGGAAACGTGACGACGATCGTCGCGGAAGGAGGTTGTCCGTTTATCGACATAACTTGGCAGCCTACTCCCTTTCGGAAGGGGACGACCAGTGTTAGCGTCAGCCTCCGTGAACGAGAACCACGCACTCTGCAGCACGGCCGAGTGGGCCGAGCACATGGAGGCGGAGGTGCTCGAGCCCGTGACGGCCGGGCTGGATCTCGGGAACACGATGCTCGAGATCGGGCCCGGGCCGGGCGCTGCCACGCACTGGCTCCGGAACCGCGTGAAGCAGCTCGTCGCTCTCGAGCTCGACCCTGACGACGCCGCGCGCCTCGCAGACGAGGTCGCCGGCACCAACGTGACGGTCCAGGTCGGCGATGCGACGCGATTGCCCTTCTCCGAGGCGTCGTTCGACTCGGTCGGCTGCTTCACGATGCTCCATCACGTACCGACCGCGCAGGAGCAGTTCACGATCCTCTGCGAGGCGTACCGCGTCCTGCGACCAGAGGGGGTGCTCGTCGGGGCCGACAGTCTCGCGAGCCAGGGGCTGCACGAGTTCCACGAGGGGGACACGTACAACCCGATCGATCCCGCGCGCCTGTTCGTCTTCCTTCAGGCGGCCGGCTTCGGCCACGTCATGGTCTCGGCCGGCGAAGAGCTCCTCTTCACCGCTCGCAAAGCGTCCGAGGAAAGGAGTTGCGAATGAGCGCCATGGCGCTGCCGTACCAGGGTCCGCTCGTGCCGCGCGAGCCCAGCCCGCGCCAGATCCCAGAGCCGCCGCGTCGCGGCGAGCCGGGAGGCCCGCCGTGCGCCATCTGCGGCGGGAAGACGACCTCGGCGGTCTGGTCGGACGACAACTGGACGCTGCATCCGCCGGTCGGCGGCAGCCTGCCCGGCGCGGTCTGGCTCGCGAGCCGCGTCCATGTCGACTCCTTCTCCGACCTACCGGAGGAGCTGCAAGCCGATTTCGGCCGCGTGGCGGCGCGGGTCGAGCGCGCGATCCTCGCACTCGGCGACGTCGCGCGCGTCCACCTGTACCGCTGGGGCGACGGCGGGGCGCACTTCCACGTCTGGTTTCTGCCCCGCCCCCTAGGCATGGTCGAAGCGTCGGGGATGGCGCTGCCAGTCTGGGAGGACGTCCTTCCCAACGTGTCCGACGAGGAGCTCCGCGCAGCGGCGAAGCGCATCGCGGAGCAGATGCGCTAGGCCGCTGCCGAGGCGGGGGCGAGCCGGGCCAGTTCGGCCCGGACTCGCTCGATTTCCTCGCTGTGTGCCTCGAGCTCTGAGGCCGAGGCGCCGCGGGTCTCCAGCAGCGCTCGCACGAGCACGAGACCCTTGAGACGCAGGACGAGGTCGTCGACGTCTCGCTGAAGGACGATGGCGCTCACGCCGCCGCCTCCAGCTCCACCGCCGCTTCGGGGCTCAGCTCGTGCTCCTGCGACGGCTTCGACTCGAGCATCACCGCCGCCAGCACCGCTCCCAGCCCGGCGACCGCGGCGAGGACGTAGAAGGCGACCTGGAACCCGTGCGTCAGCGCGGCGCCGTCGAACGCCGAGGTGCCCGGATGCGCGTTGACGTAATGCGCCGTGAAGGTCGTCGCGACCGTGGTCGCGACGGCGACGCCGATCGCGCCGCCGATCTGCTGCGTCGTGTTGATCAGCCCGGAGGCGATCCCGGCGTCGGCCGAGCGCACTCCGGTCAGCGCGCCGATCGACATCGGCACGAACGCAAGCGCCAGCCCGAGCCCGCTGATGATGAAGGCCGGGAACAGGTCGGCGAAGTAGCTCCCGTGCACCGGCAAGCGCGCGAAGAGGACGAGCGCCACCGTCGAGAGCGCGAGCCCGAGCGGCAGCACGCGGCGGACGCCGAACCTCGTGACCCCCCACTGCGCGACCGCCGAGAAAGCGACGATCGTCAGCGTCAGGCCGATGTAGGCGACGCCGGTCTTCAGCGCCGAGTAGTGGAGGACCTCCTGCATGTACAGGGTGAGCAGGAAGAACTGCGAGAAGATCGCCCCGCCCATCAGCAGGCCGCTCACGTTCGAGGCGGAGAGCGTCCGCAGCCGGAAGATCCTCAGCGGCAGCAGCGGCGCCTTCGAGCGCATCTCGATCACGAAGAACGAACCGATCAGCACCGCCGATGCGGCGAGGAGCCCGATCGTCTGGCTCGTGCCCCAGCCGTGCAGCGCGGCGCGCGTCATCGCGTAGACGAGGAGCATCAGCCCGCCCGTGATCGACGCGGCTCCCGCGAAGTCGAAGGTCCTGTGCTCGAGGTCGGCGCGGCTCTCGCGGAGGAGCCACGGGCTGATCGCGATCACGGCGATTCCGACCGGGACGTTGATGAAGAAGATCCAGGACCAGCTCAGCGCGCTCGTCAGCGCTCCGCCGAGCAGCACGCCTGCTGCGCCGCCGCTTCCGGAGGCTGCTCCCCAGATGCCGAGCGCGAGGTTCCGCTCGCGCCCTTCGCGGAAGGTGGTGGTCAGGATCGAGAGCGCGGCCGGCGACAGCAGTGCCGCGCCGAGGCCCTGCAGCGCGCGGAAGCCGATCAGCGAGGCCTCGGACCACGCAAGCCCGTCGAGCAGCGAGCTGACAGTGAACAGCGCGAGCCCGATCATGAACAGCCGCCGGCGCCCCAACAGGTCGGCTAGGCGGCCACCGAGCAGGAGCACGCCTCCGAACATGATCGCATAGGCGGTGATCACCCACTGCAGGCTCTCCTGCGAGAAGTTGAGGTCGGTTCGGATCGACGGCAGTGCGACGTTCACGATCGCGACGTCGAGCACCACCATGAACTGGGCCGTCACGATCACCGCGAGGGCCAGCCACCGCCTCCGGTCTTTGGCGCCGACTGCGGCGTCTGTCATGATTTCAGCGCTCATGCGTTACTCCTTCCAATCGTTGCGTATTGCAACGATAACACAGACATACGGTTTCGCGCTACACTAATTTCGCGATGACAACGTTGAGTCCTGAAACTCCTCTCAAGCCCGTCCAGCGGGTGGCCAAGGAACTTGTCGCGAGCAGCGGCTTCCTGCTGGCCCGGCTGGGCATGAACTTCAAGTCGAAGGCCCTGGCCCGGATCGAGCAAGAGGGGTTCGACGCCCACCACTACAGCGTCCTGGCGATCCTCGGTGAGGGCGCGCGCGAGACGCAGGCAACGATCGCCGAGGCCCTCGACGTCGACCCCAGCCGGCTCGTCGCGCTGCTCGACTCGCTCGAGGAGCGCGGGCTCGTCGACCGCCAGCGCGACCCCCAGGACCGGCGCCGCCACGTGGTCACGATCACGCCGGCAGGCCGGAAGCAGCTTCAGCGTCTGCGGACGATCGCGCGCGAGGTCGAGGACGAGTTTCTGGCGCCGTTCTCGGACGCGGAGCGGAAGGCCTTCCACGAGCAGCTCCTCAGGCTCGCCTGCGAGCACGACCCGCGCTGCGGCTTCGCGCCGAGCGTCTCCTCGCGCCCCGACTAACCCGCAACGCCGATCTGAGATTGGGCCTGGCCGGCGGGCGTATGATCGCCAGCCGTGCCTGATGTCGCCGCGCTGAAGAGCGCCGCGCGAGCCGCGATCGTCATGCCCGCGGTCTTCGCGCTCACGGACAAGGTGATCCAGCAGCCGCAGACCTCGCTGGTCGCGGCCTTCGGATCGTTCGCGCTGCT
>VAWL01000155.1 GCA_005883965.1 Actinomycetota bacterium | reverse complement strand
AGAGGACCGCGGCGACCGCGAATGCGAGCCCGAGCGAGCGCGGCGCCTGACCCGGGAAGGCCGGGATGCCCACGACCTTCTGCTCGGTCTTGCGCCGCCCGCGGAACTGCGTGTGGTGGCGCACGGCGACGAGCGCCAGGTGCACGGTGAGCAGCGTCCCGATCAGGATCGGCAGCAGGAACACGTGCGCGATGTACATCCGCGACTCGAACGAGGACGACCCCGGGAAGGGCCCGCCCCAGATCAGCGACGCCAGGTTCGCGCCCACGAACGGCACCGACATCAGCACCGAGTAGCCGATCGCGAGCCCCATCCCCGAGAGCAGGTCGTCGACCAGCGAGTAGCCGAGGTAGCCCTCGAGGAGCGCTGTCCCGAGCATCGCCAGACCGATGAAGTACGTCAGGTCGCGAGGCTTGCGAAAGGCACCGGTGAAGAAGATCCGCAGCATGTGGAGGACGATCGCCGCGACGAAGACGTCGGCCGCCCAGTGGTGCGTCTGCCGCAGCAGCAGTCCGGCTTTGACCTTGAAGGAGAGGTCCACGGCCGAGCGGTAGGCCTGCGACATCTCGTGCCCCTGTAGTGGGACGTAGGAGCCGTTGTAGTGCGTGGACGCCGTGCTCGGGTCGAAGAAGAACGCGAGGTAGATCCCGGTGCCGACGAGCACGATGAACGCGTAGAGGGCCACCTCGCCGAGCAGGAACGACCAGTGGTCCGGGAAGACGTAGCGGAGCGCCTTGCGCAGCAGCGGCGCTGACGCCGTGCGCTCGTCCACGAAACGGAACAGCGCGCGGATCACGACCGCGCTCCGTGCAGCCGGACTCCCCACCAGGAGGGGCCTACCGCGCCGGAGAAGACGCCGCCGGCACACAGGTGGCCGCCGGAGTCCACGAGCAGCGGCAGCTGCGGCAGGTTTCGGCCCGCCGGCCCGAAGATGACCGTGCCGCCCGTCGTCGGGTCGAAGGTCGAGTAGTGGCAGGGACAGACGAAGGCCGGCTTGGGCTCGGCAGCCGGGAAGAGCGGCGAGCGGTAGAGGTTGATCGCGCAGCCGGCGTGCGTGCAGATCTTCGAGTAGGCCAGGATCCCCTGCGGCGCCCAGCCGGCTCGGCCTTGCGGCAGCCGAAGCAGCTTCGGGTCGAGGCGGATCACGAGCAGCGGCGAGCCAACCTCCTCGCGGCTCGCGCCTTCCGGGTACGCGGTGTAGAAGGTCGCCTCCTCGATCTCGTCGGCGCGGAAGGGCCTGCCCGTCTCGTCGACGAGCCGCCGGCCGCGGCGCCACGGGGTGCGGTAGAGCGCCGCCGTGTCGAGCAGCGGGCCGAGCGAGACTGCGGGGACCAGCAGGGCCGCTCCGAGCGCCGCCCCTGCGGCGCCGGCCCCGAGCGTCAGCAGGCGCTTGCGGCTGATCCGGTCGCCGCTCTCGTCGACGAGCCGGTCGAGGGCCTCGACCTGCCCGGGATGCGCGGGCGGCGGGTAGTCCTCCTCGAGCTCCTCGGTGACGATCAGCCGGTTGGCCGTGACGATGCAGGCCGCGGCGATGAAGGCGAGGGCGAGGCCCAGCGCGAGGCCGAGCAGCTGCGTCTGGTGCGAGAGCCGGTCGAGCGCGTAGATCGCGATGAAGGCGATCGCGCAAAGGGTCGCCGCGCCGAGGAGCGCGAGGACGACGAGCTCCGCGCGCGGGCTCGCGCCGCCGGGAGGCACGATCCGCTCGCGTCGCGGAACCTGGGGCCGGCGGCGCCCGCGCGAGAAGACGAGCACGATCGTCGCCACGAGCCAGCGCCAGAGCGCCTTCACGACTGGATCCGCCTTCCGATCAGGACGCAGACGGCCACGAGCGCGGCCGAGGCCAGCAGCCAGGTGACGAGCCCTTCTGGGACCGGCCCGACATGGCCGAGCGCCCAGCCGCCGCGGTCCTGCGGATGCTGAGCCTCCTCGACGTAGGCGATGAGCGAGCTCAGCTGCTTGTCGGAGATCTGGCTCGAGGGAAACGTGGGCATCAGGTAGGGCCCGATCCGCACGGCTTCGGCTACCTGAACCGGCTTGACGCCGTTGAGCGGCGGCGCGACTCCTCCGGTCAGGTAGCCGCCGGCCAGCGCGATCTGGTGGCAGCCCGAGCAGTGGTCGGCAAACAGGCGCTGGCCCTCGGAGACGCTGCCGCGGGCCGGGTCCGGGGACGGCACAGGGGGTCCCTTCCCGAGCGACGCGACGTAGGCGACGATCGCGCGGATCTCGCGGTCGTCGAAGACGGGGCGGCTCGGCGTCGGCTCGATCCCGGGGCGCTCGAGTGGCATGTAGCCGTTGCGCAGGTAGAAGTCCGGCGCCAGCGCGCCGACCCCGCGCAGCGACGGGCCCCTGCCGGGAATGCCTTGCGCGTCGGCCCCGTGGCAGGTGGCGCAGTTCCCGGCGAAGAGCTGTTGGCCGAGCTCGACGGGCGGCGTCCCCGTCGGCACGTGCGGGATCACGATCCCCTGCTGGATCGGGTCGGCGCCCGCGGCGGCCGGCAGCAGCAGCGCCACCGCCAGCGCGAGGGTCAGGACTGCACGCATGACGAGTGGGAGAGCACGCCGACGCCGTTGAGCAGGATCGCGACGAAGAAGAGGAGGTTGCCGACCATGGCCGCGACCGCGAGGAAATGGCGTCGGCCCCAGGGCGGCGGGCCGTACTCGTCGGTCTCGCGCGCGTCCAGGAAAACCGTCACCGCGGCCGCCTCCGCGAGCAGGGCGATCGTCGCGCCGGCGGCGGTCAGCACGATCGCCCAGGTGTGCACGTTGACGCCCCATCGGGCCGAGCCGGCGCTGCAGGCGGCGATCGAGACGCCGAAGCCGAGCACGAGCTGCGCGGTCCAGGCGAGCCCCGCCGCGAGCAGGCCGAACCACTGCAGGAGCTCGACGAAGGAGTCCGAGCGCCTCATGCGGCAGCCGAGAGCTGGACACCGACGACGACGATCGCCAGCACGTTCACGAAATAGACGTAGAACGCGGTCGCCTGCAGCCCGACGAGCCGGTAGCGGGTGACGCCGCTCGCGAGACGCAGGATGAACCAGGCCTCGAGCAGCACCGCGAGCAGGACATGCAGGTGGTGGGCGCCGAGCAGCGTGAAGTAGATCGAGGCGTAGGCAGTGTCACGCGGGCTGAAGACGTGCAGGTCGTGCAGGTAGAGGTGGAGCTGCATCCCGAGGTACCCGGCCTGGACCAGGAGCGCCAGGAGCAGCGCGGCCTGGGCCCGCCCGACGCGGCTGCGCCGCGCAGAGGAGAGCGCGAACGAGACCGGCAGGCTCGTCAGCACCAGGACGCCGGTCAACACGAGCGGCAGCGTCAGGTGCGGCTTCGGCACGCCCGCGGGCGGCCATTCGACTGCGTGGAAGCGCAGGTAGAAGTAGCTGCCGATCAGCGTCCCGAAGAGCGTCGCCTCGGTCGCCACGAACACGGCCATGCCCCACCAGCCGTTCGGCCGTGCGACTCGCCGCTCGACCGGTGCCGCAGCCGAGCTCACGGGAGCTCCTCGTCAGGCTCGCGCCAGTGCCACCCCGCGAGCGCGCAGGCAGCGAGCGCCGCGAAGATCGCCGCGACCACGTAGTGGCGGACGAG
>VAWL01000154.1 GCA_005883965.1 Actinomycetota bacterium | reverse complement strand
TCATTGAGCTGACGGCGGCGCCGACGCGGGCAGCGAGGCCGGCGTTCGCGGCGATCAGCTCGCGGTTGACCTCGAGCGTGCGGCCGCCGCTGCGCTCATGCAGGAAGGCGAGGACGAACGGCGTCACCGCCTGGCCGGTCACGCCCTGTGCGGCTGCGGCGGCGAGGCCCTCTTCGATCAGCGGCTCGACGTCCAGGGGGCTCCCAGGCGGTTGGCCGAGCAGAAGTCCGCTCCCGCCGAGCTGCCAGTGAGCCTGGGCGATTCGGGCTGCCTCCTCCGGCGACTCGACTCGGGCCGAGACCGGTGGCCCGCCGGCGGCCGCGTAGAAGAGCGGCAGCTCGTCGGTGCGGTAGCCGAGGACCGGGACGCCGAGGGTCTCGAGCGCCTCGGCGGTCGCGGGGACGTCGAGCAGCGACTTGGCCCCGGAGCCGACCACGAGCGCCGGCGTGCGGGCCAGCTCCGTCAGGTCGGCCGAGATGTCCGGCCGCTCGGCAAAGCCGCGGTGGACGCCGCCGATGCCGCCGGTGCCGAGGAAGCGGATCCCGGCGAGGCGGCAGACCGCAAGCGTGCCGCCGACGGTCGTCGCGCCGACGGCTCCCTGCGCCGCGCAGGCCGCCAGGTCCCTCGGGCCGGCCTTGCGCGCGCCGGCGCCGGCCGCGCCGAAGCGCTCGAGCTCCTCTCCGGAAAGGCCGACCGCGACCGCGCCGTCGACCACCCCGATCGTCGCCGGAACCGCCCCCCCGGCGCGAACTGCCGACTCCGCCGCGAGCCCCACCTCCACCCCCACCCCGGGAGGGAAGCCATGGGAGATCAGGGTAGTTTCGAGCGCGACGACCGGATGGCTCTCGTGGAGGGCTTGTTGCACTTCCGGTGCGATTCGGAGCAATTCCGTCACTGTTGCAGCCGCCTCACGTCGGCACCGCCCCCAGCTGGGCGACGCAGCGGGCCGCCGTTTCGAGACCAAGCTCGATTCCGCCCACGATGAATCCCGCCGCAAGCGCGTCGCCCGCGCCGGTGGTGTCGACGACCGCGGCGCCGAGCGAGGCGTGCTCCTCCGAGCCGCCGGCCGCGTGCACGACGACGCCCCGGGAGCCGCGCTTCAGGACCGCGGTCTCGGCGAGCGCGTAGGCGCCGCCGACCAGCTCCCACTCGGGCTCGTTCGCGAAGACGACGTCCGGGGCCAGCTCCTCCAGTCGCCCGCGGAACCGCTCGGGCCCGTAGGCGCGGATCGCGCTCCACGAGGAGAGGTCGACGCTGACCGTCGCACCCTCGCCGCGCGTCGCCCGGCTCGCCGCCAGCGCCGCCTCCGCGATCGGCTCCGCCAGCAACGAGTAGCCCGAGAGATGGAGCCAGCGGCAGCCGTCGAACCAGGCCACATCGAGCTCCTCGGGCGCGAGCTCTGGCGAGGCGCCGCGGTCGGTCGCCATCGAGCGCTCGCCGTCCGGCCCCACAAAGGAGACCACGACGCCGGTCTTCCCGGCCACCCGCGGCCCCAAGAGCTCGACCCCGCGCGCCTCGAGCAGCGACCGGGCGAGCGCTCCGGGCTCGTCGTCCGCCTGCTTGCCGACGAACCGCGCCTCCTCGCCGAGCTCGGCGATCCAGGCCGCCACGTTCGCCGCCTGCCCGCCGGAGGCCACGCGCGTCTCGACCGGCGTGTCCGCACCGACTGCCAGCGGGTTCCCGCTCCCGGCCCCGGCAAAGCCGCGGCCTTCGCTCCTTAGCGGCTCCGTCGAGCCTACGCCGCCCGGCGCGCGCACGATCACGTCGAGGAGGAGATCTCCGAGCGTGCAGACCATCGCCGTACAATCGAACCATGGACGGGGAGCCGCGCGGGCAACGACTGCGATCGTTCCTGCTCGGCGGGCTGGTCGGAGCCTCCGCTGTCCTGGCTGCCGCCCGCCGCCGGCGGCCCCGCGCGCGACAGACTCCGCCCGGCCTCGCCGCCTTCGAGGACGCGCCCTGCTTCCGGGAGACGCTGGACCGCGAGAAGCGGCCGTAGCCACCGGCCCAACTATCCTTAGAACGTGCCGATCTACGAGTACCGCTGCCCGAACGGGCACCTGTTCGAGCTCTTCCAGCGAATGGGCGAAGCGGCGCCCGACAAGTGCGAGGTCTGCGGCGAGGGGCCTGTCGAGCGCGTGCTCTATCCGGTGGCCGTCCACTTCAAGGGCTCGGGCTTCTACTCGACCGACTACGGCCGCGGCGGTCGCAAACAGTCGAAGGACGGCGAGGGCGAGAAGAAGGCGGACAAGCCCGAGAAACCGGAGAAGAAGGAGAAGGCCGCGGAGACCTAGTAGCTACCGGGCACCGGGTTGCCGTAGACACAGCCCGGCGGGTACGTGTCGCCGGATGGCGCCGGCGGCTGCACCGCCGACTTGCCCAGCACCATCAGGATCACCTTCGCGTTGTCCTCGCTCGGTGTGATGTCGCCGCCGGTCGAGATCCCCCCGAGCCGGCAGTGGATCGAGTTGCCCGCGCGGAACTTGTTCCAGCCGAGCTCGATGAACTGGTTCGCGGAAAGGTCGGTCGCGAGCGGCTTCATCAGGTCGTCCCCGATGAACGGCATGCGCATGAACGTGCCGAAGCTCGCCAGCTTGCTCATCAGCGCCTGCAGTACCTGTTGATTGCGCTGCTCGCGGGTGATGTCGCTCTCCGACGGCTGGAGCGCGTTCTTCCGCACCCGCGAGTAGATCAGCGCGCGCCTGCCGTTCAAGTGCTGGTTGCCCTTCGCGAAGCGCCAGCCCTGCCAGCGGGCGCAACGGGCGGCCGAGGAGAAGGGGCAGTCGAACTTCGACACGATCGCGCGGGGAACGTTCACGTCGATGCCCCCGACCTTGTCGATCAGGTCGCGGAACTCGGCGAAGTTGACCACGATCAGGTGGTTGACAGGAATGTCCGTGTAGCTCGCGATCGCCCGCGCGGCCAGGCGGGGCCCGCCGACCTGGAAAGCGGTGTTGATCTTCGCGTCGCCGTAGCCCGGGATCTGGACGCGCAAGTCGCGCGGGATCGACAGGTAGTAGAGCCGGTGGTGGGCCGGGTCGGTGCGCAGCAGCGTGATCGAGTCCGAATGCTGCTCGCCTGAGCGCGAGACGGCGAGAGAGTGGTCGGTTCCCAGCAGGAGGATCGACGTCGAGCTGTCCAGCATCGAGCCGTTGTCCGGCGTGAGCGCGTTTCTGGTCGACTGTGGCAGCCGCTTGTTCGCCGCTGAGACGCCACCGCGGAAGGTCAGGTAGCCGAGCAGCGCCCAGAAGACGAGGAAGAGCACGACGAGCACGATCGCGATCCCGATCTCGCGGCCCCAGCGGATCTTCCTCGCGCCCTGCGCGACGGCCGCAGGCCTGGGGCCGGGCCCCCGGTAGCGCGCCTGGCCGTCGCGCGACGGCCGCGGCTTTCGCGGCGGCGGCTTCTGCGCGCTTCCCGTCGGCACGCGGCCCTTGACGCGCCCGCCGCGGTAGCGGCGATACGGCTTCTCTCCGCCGGGCGACGCCATTCGGCGGCGTATGGTAGCCGTGCGTGCAGCGGACGCAGGTCATAGGGGTCGACGTCGGCGGGACGAAGATCCTCGGCGCCCTGATCGCGCCCGACGGCTCCATCTCGTCGCGGAGGCAGTACGACACGGACCTCTCCTCGCAGGAAACGCTGCTCCGAGCGCTGGACGCCGTGGTCGAGACGCTCCGCGTCGGGCACGAGGTCGCCGCGCTCGGCTTCGGCCTGCCCTCCCGGATCGACCAGCGCGCCGGCCGGGCGGTCGCCTCCGTGAACATCCCGCTCCAGGGCGTGGACTTCCGCTCGAGGATGCAGGAGCGCCACGGCCTGCCGGTCGGGATCGACAACGACGCTAACGCGGCCACGATCGGCGAGTGGAAAACCGGCGCGGCGCGGGACGCGCAGGACGTCGTCATGCTCACGCTCGGAACCGGGGTCGGCGGCGGCCTGATCCTCGACGGAAAGCCCTATCGCGGCGCGACCGGCACTGGCGCCGAGCTAGGCCACATCGTCGTCTGCCGCGACGGGGTCGAGTGCCTCTGTGGCGGGCACGGCCACCTCGAGTCGTACGCCTCGGGAACGGCCGCCGACCGGGTTGCGCGGGACGTCTTCGGCGCGGGCTCGAACGCGCGCGACCTGGTCGAGCGCGGGAGGGCGGGTGAGGAGGAAGCGGTCGGGGCGCTCGCGGACATCGGGCGCTGGCTCGGCGCCGGCATCGCGACCTTCGTGAACGTGTTCGAGCCGGAGCTCGTGGTCATCGGAGGCGGCTTCGGAGCCGCGGGCGAGCTGCTGCTCGGCCCGGCCCGCAAGGTCGTCGCGCAGGAGGGGCTGGCGCCCGCCCGCGACACGGTCCGGATCGTCGAGGCGGAGCTCGGCGCCGACGCGGGTGTGATCGGCGCGGGGATGCTCGGCTTCGAGGCGCTCGAACCGGAGGCCTAGAGTGCCCCTCTCGGTCTGCGCGACGCCGATCGGCAACCTCGAGGACGTCACGCTGCGCGTCCTGCTCGAGCTCGCCGAGGCGGACCTTGTCCTTTGCGAGGACACGCGGCACACGCGCAAGCTCCTCGAGCGGCACGGCATCAAGGCGCGGCTGCTCTCGTACCACCGGCACAACGAGGCTCAGCGGACGGGCCAGCTTTTGCCCCGGCTGCAGGCCGGGGAGCGGATCGCGCTGGTGAGCGACTCCGGCCTGCCGGCGATCTCTGACCCGGGCGCCCGGCTCGTGGCCGCAGCGCTGGAGGCCGGCGTACCGGTGACCGTGCTGCCGGGGCCTTCCGCGGTGGAGACGGCGCTGGCGGCGAGCGGCCTCATGGCCGAGCGCTACCAGTTCCTCGGCTACCTCCCGCGCGGCGAGCGGGCGCTCACGGCGCTGGCGGAAGAGCTCTCCTCGTGGCCGTGGGCGACGGTCGCCTTCGAGTCGCCGCAGCGGCTGGGGGCCTCTCTAAGGGTCCTCGCGCGCCTGATCCCTGACCGGCAGGCCGCGGTTTGCCGCGAGCTGACGAAGCGCTTCGAGGAGGTTGCGCGCGGGTC
>VAWL01000153.1 GCA_005883965.1 Actinomycetota bacterium | reverse complement strand
TCCGTCAGCTGGACGCGGTACTCGTCCCATTCCTTGCGCTTGAGCTCGACGTAGCGGTCGAAGACGTGCGGCCCGAGCGCCTTGCGCGCCAGCTCTGACTGCGCGAGCTCGTCGATCGCCTCGCCGAGGGTCTCTGGCAGCGAGACGATCCCGCGCTCGCGCCGCTGCTCGGGCGTCAGGTGGTAGAGGTTGGTCTCCATCGGGTCGGG
>VAWL01000152.1 GCA_005883965.1 Actinomycetota bacterium | reverse complement strand
AACTGGTTGCGCCCGTCCGTGAAGAGCGACATGTGCGTGTGCATCCCGGAGCCGTTCTCACCGAAGATCGGTTTCGGCATGAAGGTCGCGTGAAAGCCGGCCTTCTTGGCGATCTCCTTGACGATCAGGCGGTACGTGACCGTGTGGTCGGCCATCGTCAGGGCGGGCGCAAAGCGCATGTCGATCTCGTGCTGCGAGGGCCCGACCTCGTGATGGACGTACTCGATCGAGATCCCGACCGTCTCGAGCGCGCGCACCGTCTCCTGGCGCAGCTCGCCGGCGGCGTCCATCGTGGTCATCGCGAAGTAGCCGCCCTCGTCCAGCGGCTCGGTGCCCTGGTTGTCCTTGAAGAGGAAGTACTCGAGCTCCGGGCCGACGTTGAAGGTGTCGAAGCCCATGCCCTCCATGCGCTCGAGCGCGCGGCGCAGCACGTAGCGGGGGTCGCCCTCGTAGGGCGCACCGTCGGGCGTGACGACGTCGCAGATCATCCGCGCGACCTTCGTCTCGCCCTCCTTCCACGGCATCGGCGTGAACGTCTCGGGGTCGGGGATCGCGACCATGTCGGACTCCTCGATCGCGTTGAAGCCGGTGATCGACGAGCCGTCGAAGCCCATCCCGTCGTCGAGCGCGGCCTCGATCTCGCTCGGCGTGACGGCAAAGCTCTTCAGGTGCCCCTCGATGTCCGTGAACCAGAGAAGCAGGAACTCGATCCCCTCCTCCTGGATCCGGCTCAGCACGCGCTTGCGCGCCTCCGGATCGCTCGTCGCCCTCGGCTTGCTCTCGACCTGCTGCGCCACGCTTCCTCCCTTCAAACACAAAAGCCCCGGACGCCGTCAGCGCCCGAGGCCCCGTCGCCTCACGAACTGCGTCAGTCTACAACAGGCGCGGGGAGCTCCTCGAAGCTGAGCTCGCGGCCATGGTGGGCGATCGCGCGGGCATACAGCGCGAGCGCCGGAGCAATCGCGAGCGCGCCGACGCCCAGCGCCGCGCGGATGCCCCAGACGTTGCCGATCCCGCCCAGCACCGGTCCGCCGCCGGCCTGACCGACCGCGTTCGACTGCCCGGTCAGCGAGATCACGGTCGCCCGGACGCTCGAATCGGTGATCTGTTGGTTCAGCCAGGTATCCCAGAGCGGCAACGCCATGTTGCGGGCGAAGAAGACGCCGAGCAGACCGGCGATCGCGACCCAGACCGAGCCGGTCAGGGCGAAGACGAGCATGGCCGCGAGCTGCATGAGCGTGAAGGCAAAGAGGAACTGTGCGATCGTCTGGCGGCCGCCGCGCTCGACACGCTTGATCAGGCTCCCGATCGCGGCGATGTTGAGGGCCATCCCGGCGAGCCAGAAGATGCCGAACCAGACGACCGGGTCGAGCTGCCCGACCGCGGGCAACCCGACGTCGCGCAGGAAATGCGCCTCCTTCAGCCGATCGAATGCCTCGCTGGAGGCGCCCATGAACAGCTCTGCCCCGATCAAGAGCACGATCACCGGCGCCGCCCAGGCATAGCGCACGCCGGCGAGCGCGGTCGTGCGCAACTCCGCGAGCGCCGAGCCGCGCTCCGCCCGCGGGCGCCGGCGGAAACCGGTCTCCGGCATGAGCAGGATCGCCGCCAGCCCGCAGACGATCGTGAAGGCGCCGCCGAGGATCACCCCGGCCCGAAGCGAGACGACGCCGACGGCGACCTGCAGCAAGAGTCCGACAACGGCGCCGGCCTGGCCGAAGCGTGCCCCGCGCAGGAAGACCGTGCCGACGTTCT
Organism: Actinomycetota bacterium; assembly: GCA_005883965.1. Taxonomy (GTDB): domain Bacteria; phylum Actinomycetota; class Thermoleophilia; order Gaiellales; family Gaiellaceae; genus AC-32. Next base: position 5,182 of record VAWL01000152.1, on the reverse strand, counting down.
CCATCCCCACCTCGTCCGTGATCCAGGCCTGCTCGGCGCCGCTCGTGAACGTGTAGAAGAAGCCCCAGAGGGCCCAGAGCGCGATCACGGCCCACGGCCCCGAGACGACGCCGACCAACAGCCAGGCCAGACCGGTCCCGAGGTAGCCGACAATCAGGGACAGCCGCCGGCTGTAGGTGTCGGCTACGACGCCCGTCGGGATCTCGAACAGGAAGACGGCGGCCTCCATCGCCGTGCCCATCAGCACCAGCTGTAGACGGTGGTCGCCGGCAGGCGCGTCACACCGGGGCCCGCACGAGGATCGGCCCTTCGCGCTCGACGTAGCCGAGCTTGGCCTTCTGCCGCCGCAGGGCCGTGTTCGGGACACCGGTCGTCGTGAAGAGCTCCTCGTACCCGTGCTCGGCCGCCCAGGCGATCTGCGCACGGCCGAGCGCGGTCGCCAAGCCGCGGCGGCGGTGCTCGGGCAGGACGCCGGTGAAGCCGTGCTCGAGCTTCGTCGGGTCGCTCGTCGGCTGCAAGGTCGCGTAGCCGACCACCGCTCCGTGCTCGATCGCGACGTGGGCGACGGCGGCGCTGGTGAGCTCTGCCTCGACCCAGTCGTCGAAGGCCCGGGCCTCGGCCGCGCCCGCCGTGGCCATGTCGGGCACAGCGGCCACGGACACGGCATAGGCCCCGACGTGGTGCTCTTCACCGATCTCATGGATCCCTTCGGGAATCGCGCCCTCCCCGCGAACCACCCGGCGCGTCAGCTCGACCTCGCGTCCCACCTCGGCGAATCCCCGGTCGGACAGGAAGCGCAACGACTCGTCGTCACCCGGTTGCACGTACCCCCAGGCCTTGTCGTGGCCGAGCTCGCGAGCCGCCGAGGCCGCCGCCTCGACCAGTGCCGCGCCGATGCCGCGGCGGCGGCGCTCGGGGAGCACGCGCACCATCGCGTAGGCGGTGCCGGCCACGCTCGAGTGGCTGACGTAGGCATAGCCGCCGTGGGGATCGAGCAGCAGACGCTCCCGCACGGCTCGCAGTTGATGGATCGGCGGCGACACCTCCTCGACGGCGCGGCAGATGCGAGCGCAGAGCTTGAGATCGGCTTCGGACTCGACCGCGCGAATCATCCCGACCGCTTCAGCTTCCCGTGCTTCTTGGCGTAACGCTCACCGGTGCGAAAGGTCCAGAGACCGAGCGGCACCGAGACCGCGCCGATCACGAGCAGCGCCCAGATCTCGGTCGTCAGGTCGGAGAGGCCGGCGCCGTTGATGATCGCCGCGCGGCACCCGCGCAGCGCGTAGGTCGCCGGCGAGATCGTCGAGAGCGCCTGCATCCAGCCGGGCAGCACCGAGACCGGGTAGTAGACGCCGGAGACGACGAGCAGCAGGCCCTGCGCGACGAAGCCGAGCTGCGTGCCCTTCTCGGGCGAGATCAGCGGCAGGACGGCGGTCATCATCCCAATCCCGATGAACGAGATCGAGGCGACCATCAGCACCACGAGTGCAGCGGGGTAGTTCGCGTTGTGCAGGTGGAGGCCGAAGAAGGCGGCAACCACGCCGAAGAGCAGCGCGGCGCGGATAACCCCGTAGCCGATCGCGAAGAGCCCCATCCCGATCAGGTGTACCGGCCGGGAGAGCGGGGCCATGAAGGTGTACTCGATCGTCCCCTCCCAGCGCTCCCAGGCCACGGTCTCGGTGAGGATCTCGAAGATGATCCCGAGGTAGGCCCAGATGACGGCGCCGACGAGCAGGATCGTCGTCACCTTCTCTACGTCGATCTTCCCGCCCACCGCCGGGATGCCCTTCGCGATGAAGACGATCGTCAGCGTGTTCGCGACCGTCCAGAGGAAGAACGCGATGTCCCACCAGATGTAGCGCTTGACCAGGTAGATGTTGCGTTCGATCACGCCGCTGAGCCCGACCAGCTCGTGGCGCAGCGCGAGGCTCATCGTCCTCACTTGTGGTCACCTCCCTCGCCGTTCTCGAAAGCGTGGCCGCTGGCGGCGAAGAACGCCTCCTCCAGGGTCTCGGCGTTGTAGCGAGCCTTCAGCTCGTCGGCCGGCTCGAGGCAGAGCAGGGCGCCGCCGTCAAGGATCCCGACGCGGTCGGCGAGGCTCTCGGCCTCGGCCAGGTCGTGCGTGCAGAGCAGGACGGTGGCGTCGTGCTCGGCCCGCACCTCGCGGATGAACTGCTGCACCTCCTGCTTGGAGCGCGGGTCGAGGCCCGTGGTCGGCTCGTCGAGCAGCAGCAGGATCGGCGAGGTCAGCAGCGCGCGGGCGAGCGCCACCTTCTGCTGCATGCCGCGGGAGAGGTTCTCCATCGGCTCGTCGCGCCGGTCCGCGGGGAAGCCGACCCGCCGCAGGATCTCGGGGATCGCGTCACGCGTCTCGCTCGGCCGTAGGCCGTAGAAGCGCGCGGCGTAGCTCAGGTTCTCGACCGCCGACATCTTCTTGAAGAAGCTCGCCTCGACCGACACGCGGTTGACCAGCCGCCGGACGACCCGCGTCTCGCGGAAGGCGTCGTGCCCGAAGACGCGGGCGTCGCCGCCGTCCGGGAGCAGCAGCGTCGAGAGCAGGCGGACGAGCGTCGATTTCCCCGACCCGTTCGGGCCGAGGATCGCGACGCACTCGCCGCGCTCGATCTCGAAATCGACGCCCTTGAGCGCGGCGACGCGGCGCTTGCCGCGGCCGTCGCGACGCGTGAACTCCTTGCGCAAGTTGTGAACTTCGAGGGCCTTCATTGGTTGCTCCAACTCGACGGGACACGGACAGTGCGCACCTGCCGAGAGCGGCGGTGCGCGCAGAAACCGGAGTCAGCCGAGGAGCAACATGCTGGCTCGAGGGTACCTGGGCCTCCGGACGCGCGCAAGCTTGCGTCCCATCCGGTTGCTCAGCTACATTGCGCCCAGCGTTTCGCCGGCGAAGGTGGGCGCAGAGGCATTGGGGCCTCACGACCAGAGAGTCGTGGGCCCTTTTTTGTTGGTCCACGAGGTAGTTCAAACCGGAAGGGAGCAAGGATGAAGTTCAAGCTCGAGTACATCTGGTTGGACGGCTACGAGCCCGTGCCGAACCTGCGCAGCAAGACAAAGATCGTCGACTTCGACGTGGAGCCGACCCTCGAACAGCTCCCGCTCTGGAACTTCGACGGCAGCTCCACCCGCCAGGCCGACGGCTCGAGCTCGGACTGCTTCCTGAAGCCGGTCGCCCTCTTCCCCGACCCTGCGAGGAACCACGCCCGCCTCGTCATGTGCGAGGTGCTGCTGCCCGACGGGGAGCCGCACCCGTCGAACAGCCGCGCCGCGATCAGCGACGACGCCGACGCCTGGTTCGGCTTCGAGCAGGAGTACTTCCTGTACAGGGACGGCTCACCGCTCGGGTTCCCGAACGAGGGCTTCCCGGCGCCGCAGGGTGAGTACTACACCGGCGTCGGCTTCAAGAACGTCGGCGACATCGCCCGGCAGATCGTCGACGAGCACATCGACCTCTGCATCGAGGCCGGCATCGCGATCGAGGGCGTCAACGCCGAGGTCGCGAAGGGCCAGTGGGAGTTCCAGATCTTCGGCAAGGGCGCCCGGCGCGCAGCGGACGACCTCTGGATCGCGCGCTACCTGATGCTCCGTCTCTGCGAGCAGCACGGCGTCGACGTGAACTTCCACCCGAAGCCGCTCGGCGCCGACGTCGACTGGAACGGCTCGGGCCTGCATACGAACTTCTCGACCAAGCACATGCGCGAGGTCGGCGGCGAGGAGTACTTCACCGCGCTGATGAGCGCGTTCTCAGACGCGCGCGCCGAGCACATCGCGTGCTACGGGCCCGAGAACGAGCTGCGCCTGACCGGCCTGCACGAGACCGCGGCGATCGACGAGTTCACGTACGGCGTCGCCGATCGCGGCGCGTCGGTCCGCATCCCGCACAGCTTCGTCAACAGCGGCCACCGCGGATATCTCGAGGATCGCCGGCCGAACTCGCTGGCGGATCCGTACCGCATCACCGGCCGGATCCTGCAGACGATCGAGTCGGTCACCGCGCAGGCTCTGATCGAGGACGCCTTCGCGGCCTAGCCGAGCATGGAGACGCGCGACCTTCGACCTGGCGACTGGCCGGAGGTCGCGCGGATCTACGAGGAGGGAATCGCTACGGGGAACGCGACGTTCGAGACCGAGGTGCCGTCCTGGGAGGCTTGGGACGCGGCACACCTGGCGGAGCACCGCTTCGTCGCCGAGCGCGCCGGACGGGTCGCGGGCTGGATCGCGCTCTTGCCGGTCTCGTCGCGCTGCTGCTACGCCGGCGTCGCCGAGATCAGCGCGTACGTCGGCGAGGAGGCGCGCGGCCAGGGCGTGGGGAGCGAGCTGCTGGCGACGGCAGTCGAGAGCTCCGAGCGCGCGGGCATCTGGACGCTGCAGACGGGCGTCTTCCCGGAGAACGCCCCCAGCCTCGGGCTCCTGCAGCGGTTCGGCTTCCGCGTGCTCGGCACCCAGGAGCGAATCGGGCGGTTGCACGGAGTCTGGCGTGACGTGGTCTTACTCGAGCGACGAAGCGAGGTGGTGACATGACCAAGGTGGAGGCGGTCGTCCTGCGCGAGCGGGTCGAGATTGTGATCGACGCGGTCGAGGAGCAGACCGGCCATGTCGGGGTGACGGTGGTCGAGGCCGTCGGCCACGGGCGGGAACGCGGGATCACGCACGAGTACCGCGGCCGCGTGTTCGAGTCGCGCTTCCTACCGAAGGCGCTGCTCACGTTCGTGGTCGAGGACTCGTTCGCCGCGGAGGTTGCGGAGACGATCGCCGACGCGGCGCGGAGCGGCAACGAGTCCGGCGACGGGCTCGTCTGGACGACGCCGGTCGAGAACGTCATCCACCACCGCACCGGCCTGCCGCTGGAGCGTGCGGCATGAGCAACTCGCAGCTCCTGATCGCCGCGAACACCCTCTGGGTTGTCGTCGCGGCCGTGCTCGTGATGTTCATGCAGGCCGGCTTCGCCTTTCTCGAGGCGGGCCTGACGCGGATGAAGAACGCGGCGCACATCGCCGGCAAGAACGTGCTCATCTTCGGCGTCTGCTCGCTCGTCTACTGGGCCGTCGGCTTCGGGATCGCGTTCGGCGACGGCAACCGCGTGATCGGCACGAGCGGCTTCGCGCCGTCAGTGGACTCGCTGCTCGCGGTCGGCAAGGCGCCTTACTCGTTCTTCACGACCGTCCCC
>VAWL01000151.1 GCA_005883965.1 Actinomycetota bacterium | reverse complement strand
GTGCGCTACGAGGGCGCCGCAACGTCTGACTCGGGTTTGCTGATGCCGCTGGCGGCGGCGCAGCGATTCGTCGGCAAGCCCGGGCTCGTCCGGGCCGTGTTCGTCTCGAACAGCCGCGGCGTCTCCCAGTCGAACGCGGTCGTCAAGCAGCTGAAGCCGACGGTCAGCCCGCTCGGCCTCGAGACCGACAAGACGAAACAGCACGCGCTGAAGGAGGCCGACAAGACAGGCGCGATGTTCATGTCCTTCTTCACGACCTTCGGCACCTTCTCGATCGCCGCCGGGATCCTCTTGATCTTCCTGATCTTCGTCATGCTCGCTGCCGAGCGTCGAGGCGAGCTCGGCATCGCGCGCGCGGTGGGGACGCAGCGCGGCCATCTCGTGCAGATGTTCGTCTACGAAGGCATCGCCTACGACCTCGTCGCGGCGGCCGTCGGCGTGATCGTCGGCGCCGCGGTCGCCTACGGGATGGCGCTGGTGATGGCGAGCGCCTTCGCCGGGGTCGGCGACTTCACGATCTCGTACTCCGTCAAGCCCGCAAGCCTGGCGCTCGCCTACGCGGTGGGCGTGCTACTCACGTTTGGCGTCGTCGCCTTCTCGGCGTCGCGAGTGAGCCGGATGAACATCTCGACGGCGATCCGCAACCTGCCGGAGCCGCCCAAGACCGAGAGGGGCAAGCGTCGCTGGCTGCCTGGTGTCGCGAGCGTCCTGCTCGGTGTCCTCTTCGCCGTTGCCGGCGTGGGTGCGAAACAGGCGGTCGTGCTCGGCCTCGGCGTCTCGTTGGTGATCCTGGGCCTCGTGCCGCTCGTCCGTTTGGCCGGCGTGCCCGAGCGGCTCGCGAAGACCGCCGCCGGGCTGGCGCTGATCGTCTGGTTCGTGCTACCGATCAGCCGCTGGCTCTTCGGCGACCTGAAGGTCGACTTCTCGATCTTCCTCTTCAGCGGCTTGATGATCGTCGTCGGCTCGACCTGGACGATCATGTACAACGCGGACGTCCTGCTCGGCGGGCTCGTCGCTTCGTTCGGGCGGATCAAGAGCCTCGCCCCGGTCCTGCGGATGTCGGTCGCGTACCCGCTCCGTAGCCTTTTCCGCACCGGTGTGACGCTGGCGATGTTCACGCTTGTCGTCTTCACACTCGTTGTCGGCGCCACGACCACCGGATCGTTCGTCCAAGCCTTCAACGACGTCAGGGCCTTCGGCGGCGGCTTCGACGTGCGCGCCTCGACGTCTGCCTCGGCCCCGATCGGTGACATGCACGGCGCGCTTGCGCGCGCCGGGCTGAACCCGAGCGACTTCCGCTACGTCTCGAGCGAGTCGACGCTACCGGTCAAGGCGCGCCAGCTCGGCACCGGCTCGAAGGAGAAGTCGTACTGGGTCAACGGAGCAGACGCGACGTTCTTCGCCCATACGACCTACCGCCTCGCGGCGCGCGCTCGAGGCTACGACTCGACAGCGCAGGTCTGGCGGGCGCTCCGCACGCGGCGCGACCTCGCTGTGGTCGACCAATACGTCGTGCCACGGAAGGCCAAGTGGGGCGCGCCGACCGCCGAGTTCCAGCTCTCCGGCTTCTACCTCGAGGACAAGACCTTTACGCCGGTCAAGGTGGCGGTGCGAGACCCGCAGACCGGCAAGCGACTAGTCCTGACCGTTGTCGGCGTGCTCTCCGACACCAGCCCGGAGTTCATGGCCGGAATCTGGACGTCTCAGGCGACGCTGGCGCCGGTGTTCGGCGATCGAGTCCTGCCGACGACGCAGCTCTTCGCTCTCCAGCGGGGAGTCGACCCGGCGGCGACGGCGAAGAAGCTCGAGTCGGCGTTCCTGGCCCACGGCATGCAGGCCGACTCGCTCAAGAAGCTGCTCGACGAGGCCGTCTCGGCCAACCTGACGTTCGACCGGCTGATCGAAGGCTTCATGGGGCTAGGGCTGATCGTCGGGGTTGCCGCGCTCGGCGTCATCACCGCCCGCGCCGTCGTCGAGCGGCGACAGCAGATCGGCGTCCTGCGCGCAATCGGGTTCAGGAAGCGGATGGTGCAGCTGAGCTTCCTGCTCGAGTCGTCGTTCATCGCGCTGACGTCGATCGTCGTCGGCAGCGGGCTCGGCCTCGCCGTGGCGTTCAACGTCATCAACGACTCGAGGCGCACACCGAGCTGGGAGAACATGAGCTTCGTCGTGCCCTGGGGGACGCTCGGGATCATCTTCCTCGCGGTCTATCTCGTGGCGCTCCTGACCACATTCATTCCAGCGCTGCGCGCGTCGCGAATCTACCCGGCCGAGGCCCTGCGGTACCAGTAGGAATCAGCGCGCGAGCAGCGCGAACTGAAGCAGCGACATCCCGACAAACGAGCCGCCGAGCCAGGCCGTGAACGCACGAGGGCGCATCTCAGCGCGCGCGTCCGGGATGAGCTCCGCGAAGACGAGCCAGATCATCGCACCGGCGGCGAAACCGAACCCCGCGGGCAGGATCGGGCGAAAGGTCTCGACGAAGAGGTAGGCGGGCGCCGCAACGAGGGGCTGGGGCAAGCTCGTGAAGACGCTCCAGCCGGCCGCCGCCAGGACCGGTGTCCCGCGCGGGACGAGGACGAGGCTGATCGCGAGACCCTCGGGGATGTTGTGGATCGCGATCGCCAGCGTGATGAAGACACCCAGCGCCGTCCCGCCTCCGTACGAGACGCCGACGCCGACCCCCTCGCTGAAGGAATGAACCGTCATCACGGCGACAATCAGGATCGCTTTCTTCGCGTCCGCTGCCTGGAGCTGGCCGAAGCGAAGGTGGTCGTAGCGGCCGACGACGCGCCCCGTCGCGGCGATGAAGATCATCCCCACGGCTGCCCCCGCGATGACCCTCACGGGGCCGCGCACCAGTCCCTCGAGCAGCAAGGCGCCGCTCGCGGAGAGCATGAATCCCGCTGCAGCCGCGTTCGAGATCCCGACCCAGCGGCGGCTCATCGAGCTGACGAAGAGAAACGGGATCGCGCCGAGCCCGGTCGCCAACGCGGTCGCGAGCGCCGCCAGCGTCACCTCGACGACGTTCGTGTCCACCTGCGGGTTCTACCGCCCCCGGCGGCGAGCGCGACGAGCTAGCGCGATCGGTCCGAAGCCGCTTCCAGCAGTAACGCCAGCGTGGGGCAGGCCTCCACGGCCCGAGCGGCGTGGCGCGCAGCCTCGCCTGCGACGGGCTCGCGATCGACGATCGGGAAGCCCCACTCGTCGAGCTGGATCCGCTCGGGCAGAAGCTCCGCACAGAGCCCATGGCCCTCGCAGGTGATCGGGTTGACGCGCACCCGTTTCATGCGGCGATCCCAGGTATTGGCAACACCCTGCGTTTGCCCTCGCAGCGGCCTCGAAGATGGAGCTCCGACTCGCGTGCGAACACCTTGAGCGCGCTGGTCGCGAAGGCCGCGGCGCCGTCGGGATGGCGGCAGGCTCCGCGGCCCCGTACCTGCTGGATCCAGCGGCTTAGCTGCTTCCGCTCGTCTCGGCTTTGCTGGGCTGCAAGCCGCTCGAAGGAACGCGCGATCGCGTCGAGGCCGTAAACGCATGGGCCGCACTGTCCGGCGCTGGAGTCGGCCAGATACCTCATCGCCCTCGCCGTCTCGCAGATGCCGCAGGCGCTCGTCGGCAGGACGACGATTGCCCGCGCGCCGAGCCTGGCGCCTCTCGACCGTAAGTCGCCCTCGAGAAGCGACGCATCCGCGGCCTCGCGCTCGCCCAGCCAGCTGCCGAAGAAACCGCCGACGAGGAAGGCACGGACATGCTCGGTCACGCCTCCGGCCTGCGCGACGAGCTCTCGCAACGGCGTCCCGAGTGCGACCTCGTAGACCCCGGGTTCCGCGACGGCGCCGGAGATCGTCACCAGCGCCGAGCCCGGCTCGTCCGCCGTCCCGACCGCGCGGAACCACACCGGTCCGAAGCGGGCGATCAGCGCGAGCTGCGCCAGCGTTTCGACGTTCTGCACGAGCGTCGGCGCCTTCCCGACCCCGCGCTCGAACGGCAGCGGCGGGGTGAAGGTCGGCTTGGCGACCCCGCGGTTGAGGAACTGGACGAGGGCCGTTTCCTCTCCGGCGACGAATCCGTCCGGCACCGCGATGGCTCGCAGGCGAACCCGTTTGTCGAGCCCGCCTCCGCGCTCGGCGATTGCGGCCGACAGCGCATCGATCCCGTCGCGGTCGGCTCGCGACAGGGCCACGATTGCCTCCCGTGCGCCAAGTGCATGAGCAGCAGCGGCGGCTCCGTCGAGAACGAGGTGCGGGAGATACCGGACCAAGACTTTGTCCTTGCCGCTGATCGGCTCTCCCTCGGCGCCGTTTGCGACGACGAAGGGACGGCCCCGCTGCGAAGCGACCGCACGAAGCTTCGTCGCCGTCGGGAAGCCGGCTCCGCCGAGTCCCCGGAGCCCGCTCGCGTCGACGAGCGCCGGCAAGTCGATCGCGCCCGCGGGCGGAAGCTGGCCGTAGACGGACAGGTGCTCGTCCAGGGTCGAAGGAGCTCCGGCCGAGCTGACGCCGGCCAGCAGACGCGGCGGTCCCGGCCCGATGAGCTCGGGGGCGCGCGTAGCCCGCATTGCCGTCATTCGGAGGAAGTCCCGTCTGCGTGGACCGAGCCGGTAAAGGTGCTCGTCGCGCCGTCGAGGTTCAAGACGATCGTCAGGCGCAGCTGCGCCCCCGATGCGTTCCTCAGGTCGGCGACGAGCTGGTTGCCCTGCAGAGCAACGATCTTGCCGGAATAGCCGCCGAAGCTGACCGGAGAGAAGGTGACGCTGCTGTCGCTCATCGAG
>VAWL01000150.1 GCA_005883965.1 Actinomycetota bacterium | reverse complement strand
ACCGAATGCTCGGTCGGCAGCGCGAGCGCCTCGTCGAAGGAGTTCGTGTGGATCGACTGGGCGCCGCCGGCCACCGCCGAGAGCGCCTGCACCGCCACGCGGACGATGTTGTTCTCGGGCTGCTGCGCCGTGAGCGTCGAGCCGCCGGTCTGCGCGTGGAAGCGCAGGGCCTGCGCGCGCGGGTTCGTCACGCCGAAGCGGTCGCGCATGATCTCCGCCCACAGCCGCCGCGCCGCACGGAACTTCGCCACCTCCTGGAAGAAGTGGTTGTGCGCGTTGAAGAAGAACGAGAGCCGCTCGCCGAACTCGTCCGGCGAGAGCCCCGCGTCGACCGCGGCCTGCGCGTAGGCGATCCCGTTGGCGAGCGTGAATGCGATCTCCTGCACCGCCGTCGAGCCGGCCTCGCGGATGTGGTAGCCGGAGATCGAGATCGTGTTCCAGAGCGGCAGCCGCTCGGCGCAGTAGGCAAACAGGTCGGTCGTCAGCCGCATCGAGGGCCGCGGCGGGAAGATGTAGTTCCCGCGCGCGATGTACTCCTTGAGGATGTCGTTCTGGGCGGTTCCGCGCAGCTTCTCGGCGGGCACGCCCTGCTCCTCGGCGACGAGCTCGTAGAGCAGCAGCAGGAGCGCGGCGGGCGCGTTGATCGTCATCGAGGTCGAGACCTGGTCGAGCGGGATCTCCGCGAAGAGCAGCTCCATGTCGGCAAGCGAGTCGATCGCGACGCCGGTCCGCCCCACCTCCCCGGCTGCGCGCTCGTCGTCCGAGTCGTAGCCGAGCTGCGTCGGCAGGTCGAAGGCGACCGAGAGGCCGGTCTGGCCGCGATCCAGCAGGTAGCGGAAGCGGCGGTTCGTCTCCTCAGCCGACGCGAAGCCCGCGTACTGGCGAATCGTCCACGGCTTGCCGCGGTACATGTCGGCGTATGGGCCGCGCGTGAACGGGAACTCACCTGGCCCCTCGAGCTCGCCGCGCGTGTCGTCGGCCGTGTAGACCGGCTTGATCTCGATGCCGGACTCGGTCTCACGATCCTCGGTCTTGGCCACGAAAACTAGGCTACTCGGCATGGCCGTGACCGTGAGGCTCTTCGCCGGTCTGCGCGAGCGCGCGGGCTGGGCGCGGCGCGAGCTCGAGGCAGCCACGGTCGCCGACGTCTGGCCGGCGCTGGGCCTCGGCGACGAGCCGGCGGGCCTCCTCTACGCCGTCAACCGCGAGTACGCCGAGCGCGACCGGGAGCTGCGCGACGGCGACGAGGTCGCGCTGATCCCGCCCGTCTCGGGAGGCGCGTTCCGAGTCACCGAGGAGCCGCTTTCGCTCGACGCCGTCGCCGCGGAAGTCGCCGACGAGCGCGCCGGCGCCGTCACCACCTTCACGGGGACGGTGCGGCGCTCACGGCACGAGCTGTGCGCGGTCGCGATCCACCACCGCGTCGGCCGGCTCGAGATCGGAGATGCGAGCGTCATGATCGCCGTTTCCGCGCCCCACCGGCAGGCGGCGCTGGCGGCCTGCAAGGAGGCGATCGACACCCTCAAAGAGACGGTGCCGCTCTGGAAGAAAGAAGTCTACGAGGGCGGCGAGGAGTGGATCGGCCGCGGCTCGTGACGCGCCTGGCGTAGGGCGCGACCCTCGGTAGTCTGGGCGAGCGCCACTGCAGCGCCGGCGTTCAGGCTGCCCCACCCGAGCTCAGGCGTCCAGCCATTGCCCGTCGCGCTCCGCTTGAGTACCTGGGCGACCTGACGCGCGGTGAGAAGTGGGTTCGCGCCCCAGACGAGCGCCGCGACGCCTGCGACCTCCGGGGCGGAGAACGACGTCCCGCTCGCCCAGCCGTAGAAGCCGGGCGAGGCCCAGGGCACCTGCGCGTGCGGCCAGTCCGAGGCGGCCGACTCGGACGCGAAGACGTTATAGCCGGGTGCGGCCAGCGAGAGGTAGGAGCCGGTGTTCGAGAAGGGGGCACGCGTGCCGTCGCGGTCGGTCGCGCCGACCGCGAGGCCGATGCCGCCCTCGCCCCGCGAGCCCTTCGGCTGCAGCAGCGCCGCCGGGTACTCGACTGGATTGCCGTCGCCGTGCTCGTTCCCCGCGGCCGCGACGATCAGGACGCCCTGGCTGGCCGCCCAGCGCACGGCCCGCTTCTCGATCGCAGACGTCTCGGAGCCGCCGATCGAGAGGTTGATCACGTTGGCGCCGTGCTTGACCGCGTAGACGATCGCGGCCGCCTCGTCGACGTCCGTGACGTACCCGTTGCGGTCGATGGCCTGGATCGCGAGCAGCTTGGCGTCGCCCCCGAAGCCGGCGATCCCGACGCCGTCGCGGACCGAGCCGGCCGCGATCGAGGCGACGAAGGTTCCGTGGCCGAGGACGTCTTTGACCTTGTGCGAGTGCGAGAGGACGCTCCAGGTCGCGGGCGCCTTGTCGCCGACGTTGGGCGCGCTCAGGTCGGCGCCGCTGTCAATGACCGCGACCTTCACGCGCGAGGCAGCGCGGAGGACGGAGTCGGGGACGGCGTTCATGTTGGCCGCGTCCCACTGCCACTCCCAGGCGACTCCGGGGAGAAAGGTCTGCTCGAGCGCCGGCGCGTTGACCGAGAGCGCGCGCCGCAGCACCGGGGTCTGACCCCGAAGGCTCCCATCGACAACCGCAACGTGCAGCTCCGGGATCCGGCGGAGCACCCGCAGCCCGGCGAGCTCGCTCGGCGAACGGTAGGAGACGACGGCCTGCCGCGGTGCGGAGGCCTGGGCGGAGCTGGTTGCGCTCGGCGCGGCGAGGCAGGCAACTGCAGCGGCCGCACAGAGCGCCCGGGCGACGGCGCTCATACCCGCCGCTATCGGTGGACATCACTCGAACGAGCACCCTCACACGGGGGATCACGGGCATGTTCGGGGACAGAGAGGGCCGCTTGACGCGGCCCTCTCTCTGGAAAGTGACTAGCCGCCAGATCGGAACGCCGGCGGGGCGTTCACATCGCCTTATGTCACCTTGAAGCGCCCATGAAGTGCCGGATCGCCATCTGAGTAGAACCGGTATCGCCCCTTCATGAGCTTAAGGGTCCATCCGACTTTTCCAACGAACGGCAGAGTCGTCCGCCTGAGCGTTCCCCGCGGCCCTGCGAGGTGAAAGTCCCGGCGAGACGACCGGTCGGTTACTACGAACCGGTAGAGCCCGGGTCGGAGGACGGTGATCCTCGCGCCTGTGGTGTTTGTAAGGCTGATGCTGGATGCGGTAACGCTTGCATAAACGTTCACCGCGACTTGGGCCGAGGACGGGGGCGCCGCGCAAGCGGCTAGGACGCTCCCTACGACTACCGGGATCAGGTATCGCATCACGAGTCTTCGTGACAAGAGTGGCCCTCACTCACCAGCGCGCCGCTTGACCGCCACATCAAGACGATGAGGTTCTTGCTGGGGCGATAGGCGGCAGGCAGCGCGAAGATCACGCCGTTGGAGCCGGACGCGACGAGCCCCTTGAGATGGACGACGCCCCACGGATCCTTGTAGAAAGCTGCCGTGACTTCGCCGGACGGATCCTCGTTCGTCCAGCCGTTTTGAAACGCTGGCTCGCCGGCGGCTCCGATCTCATGCCATGCCTCGGGTGGGGCGAGTCCGGGGTTTGGATAACTCCCGGTCAATGCGCCGCCCGCAGCTCCCGTTGGCGCGGCGTGGGTCGCGCTGTCCGCAGTTGTCGCGTGGCTGGCGTTGGTCGCGTTCGTGGCGCTGTCGGCGCTCGTGGCCGACGGCACCTTGCCGAGGCTCGACTCCTTGACGTCGGCTCCGGTCACCGAGTTGTTCTTGATCTTCACGCTGGTGACCGCGTTCTTCTTCAGCTGCTTCGTGCCGACGCTGTTCTTCGGCAGCACGATATTCGCGGCAGCGAACGTCGTCCCGCTCAGCGCGACGAACAGCGCGAGCATCGCAATCGTGTTTTGGCGCGCGAAGCGCCCGAACCTTCTGGTCATGTGTGACCCTCCTTAGTTCCCGGTCGACGGCTAGGGGGAGAATCCCCCCTTGGGCACAGGACGTCAAGGGGCCGCGGCTTCTTCCGTGGCTACCATGAGTGGATGAGCCAGCTCTCCCCCAGGCCTGAGCTCGAGCCCGAGTTTCGCGACTACGAGCCGGTCCAGCCGCGCGGCGGCACGGACTGGCGCGAGCTCGGCCGGAAGATCTGGGCCCCGTTCGCCGCGATCGGCGCCGTCATCGCGAAGTTCGGCGTCGCGATCCTCAAGTACAAGTTCCTGCTCGGCCTGTTCATCTCGTTCGGCGCCTACCTGTGGCTCGGCGGGATCTGGTTCGCGGTCGGGCTGATCGGACTCATCTTCGTGCACGAGTGCGGCCACTGGCTCGAGGCCAAGCGCCAGGGCCTGCCCGTGACCGCGCCGCTCTTCATCCCGTTCCTGGGCGCGAGCATCTTCCTCAAGGAGCGCCCGCAGAACGCCTGGCGGGAGTTCGAGCTCGCGATCGCCGGGCCGCTGCTCGGCTCGCTCGGCGCGCTCGCGGTCTACGCGGTCGCCGTCGCAGAGGACTCGAACCGGCTCCGCGCGATCGCCTTCCTCGGATTCTTCATCAACCTGTTCAACCTGCTGCCGGTGGTGCCGCTGGACGGCGGGCGGATCGTCGCCGCGATCCATCCAGCGCTTTGGGTGCTAGGCCTGCTCGCGCTGGTCGGGCTCGTCTTCTTCCGGCCGAATGGGCTGCTCGTGATCATCCTGATCATCGCGGCGATGGAGCTCTGGGACCGCTGGAAGACGCGCAACCTCGCCGGCTCACGCGAGTACTACTCGGTGCGGCCCTGGCAGCGCCTCACGGCGGGCGTCACGTACTTCGGCCTCGCCGCCGCGCTCGTCTTCGGCATGCACGCGACCCACGTGCCGCACCACTTTTAGTGGAAGACCGCCGAGTTCTCGACCGCCGGGACGGCGACCTCGCCCAGCACGTCGAGGGGATCGCGGACGAGTTCCGGGAGGGCTTCGTCGCCGTCGAGCGGATCGGCGGGCCTGCGGTCACGGTCTTCGGCTCGGCGCGGGTCGGCGAGGACCACCCGGCCTACGTGCAGGCGCGACTGGTCGGGCGGCTGCTCGCGGAGGCCGGCTTTGCGGTGGTCACCGGCGGCGGGCCCGGCGTGATGGAGGCCGCGAACCGTGGCGCGCGAGAGGGCGGCGGGCTGTCCGTCGGCTTCAACATCGAGCTCCCGCACGAGCAGTCGCTGAACCCATACGTCGAGCTCGGCCTGACCTTCAAGCACTTCTACGCACGCAAGACGATGTTCGTGAAGGCAGCCGAGGGCTTCGTGATCTTCCCCGGCGGCTTCGGGACGCTCGACGAGCTGTTCGAGTCGCTGACCCTGATCCAGACCGGCAAGGTGCTCCACTTTCCAGTGGTCCTGTTCGAGGAGAGCTACTGGCGGCCGTTGCTGGACTGGATCCGCGGCCGGCTACTCGTCGACGGGATGATCTCGCCCGAGGACGTCGACCTGGTGACCGTCACCGACGACCCGCAGCAGGTCGTGCGGACGATCCTCGAGTGCTACGACCGGCGCTGCGCGGAGATTCCCGCCGAGCCGGAAAAAGCCGACGCGCAATAACTAGCCCGCGAAGGGCGAGACCGTGATCGGCGGGCTCGTCACCTTGAAGCCGTCCGAGCTGGTCGCGGTGATCGTCTGCGTCCCGGCCGTATGGAGGATCACTCCCGGGAAGGTGTGCTGGGCGCCGTCGCCCATCATGAACGTGTACGGGCCCGGCACGGTCGCGGCCGGATCGCTCGTCGTCAGCGAGGCCGTCGCCGAGTACGGGTAGGCGTTGTTCCCGTAGACGTCGACGCCGCGGACGGTGACGCCGAAGTCGACGCCGGCGGTTGCGATCGTGGTCACGGTCATCGCCAGCCCGACCGCCGACCCGCCGCGCACCTTGACGATCGGCTGCTTCTTGCGCCCGAGCGCCAGTAGCTTCGCCTTCTTGCCGGCGGCGGCCTGGCGCGTGCGCGTGAGGAAGATGTAGCCGTCGGCCGCGGTCGTGGGCGCCTTCGCCTTGTGGTAGACGAGCGTGTAGCTCTGGCCGCGCTTGCACGAGGTCGCGATCGTCAGCCGGCCCCTATTCAGCGAGACGAGCCTGGTCGAGTCCGCGCAGGTGCCGCGCTGGAACTCGACGTAGCCGGGAGCGGTCGCGTCGCCGCGCTGCGGCGCCGTCCAGCCGGTGGCAAAGTCGACGGTGGTCGTCCCCCGCAGCGGGGAGCGGTCGGCGCTGAACGTGAAGGTGAAGTCGCCCGTCGAGCCGGCGCTGGCCGCGTTCGGCGTGACCCGCATCTTGCCGCTGCCGACGGGCACGGGCGCGCCGGAGCTCGCGCCCGCGAGTGCGGCGAGCAGCACGGTGAGCACGAATGCAGTTACCCCTGTGGTTCTCATCTGCGACCCCTCAGCGCGGTTGCGCGAAGCCGAAGTCAAGCAGACGCCGGGCGTCGCGGTAGGGGTCGGAGGCATGGAGCACGACCGCGATCAGGCGGCGGTCGCCGCGGTGCGCCGAGGCGACCAGGCAGTGGGCGGCGAGTGTCGTCCAACCGGTCTTGATCCCGTCGGCGCCGCGGTACGTCGTCAGCAGATGGTTCTTGTTGACGTAGACCTTGCCGTAGGTCGGCGCGGCCCACTTCACGCGGGCGATTCTCGTCGCGACGACCTTGCGGAAGCGCGTGTCGCGCATGGTGTAGCGGGCCAGCGCGGCGAGATCCCACGCGCTCGAGTGGTTGCCCTGGTCGATCACGCCGCTGACCGACGTGAAGTGCGTGTCGTGAAGGCCGAGCGCCCGCGCCTTCTCGTTCATCAGCGTGACGAAGTGGCGGCGGGTCCCGCCGGCGGCGGCCGCGAGCGCGTAAGCGTCGTCGTTGCCGGAGAAGATGAGCAGGCCGTCGAGCAGCTTCCAGGCGGGCACCTTCTCGTTCGGCCGGAGGCCCTCGCGGACGAGCGGCTCGCGGGTGGCTGCGGGCGGCACCGTGACCATGGTGCTCAGGCGGAGGCGCTCGAGCACGAGTGTCGCGGTCATGATCTTCGTGGTCGACGCGATCAGCCGCCTGGCGTGCGGCTGCTTCACCCAGAGCACGGCGCCGGTCGTCCCGTCGACGAGGATCCCCGAGCGAGCGCCGATCCTCGGCGTGCCCTGGGCGGGTGCCCCCGGCGTCGAGAGCAGCCTCGGCGGCGCGAGTGCGTGGAGCTTCCTCGAGGGCGAGGGCGGGGCCGCCGCAGCGGCGGGCGCGGTGTGGCTCTGCAGGTGGTGGACGGCCAGAAAGGCGGCCGCGGCGGCGACCGGAAGGGCGAGCAGCGCGACGGCGCGGCGGCGGCGCCGACGGCGGGGTCGCTTGACGGGCTGAAGGACTGAGTACCGCACGGGCATTCGAGTCTAGCCTCGCGATCTGCGGGCCTACACTTGGCGAGATGAAGCTCCGCGACCTGCCTTCCGTGGACGAGCTCGCGCGGGACGAACGGCTCGCCGGCGAGCCGCCTGGGCTGGCGGTCGAGGCCGCCCGCGCCGCACTGGCGCGGGCGCGGGAGGAGATCAAGGCCGGCCACGACCCCGGCGATCTCGGCGAGCGCGTGCTGCTGGAGCTCGCGTCGGCGCGGGCGCCGAGCCTGCGCCGCGCGCTGAACGCGACGGGCGTGATCGTGCACACGAACCTCGGCCGCGCGCCCCTCCCGGAGGCAGCGCTCGAGCGGGCGGTCGAGGTGGGGCGCTCCTACTCGAACCTCGAGTACGACCTCCAGGCGGGCGGACGCGGGTCGCGCCAGGACCACATCGCCGGCATCCTGCGGCGGCTGACCGGCGCGGAGGGCGCGCTCGTCGTCAACAACAACGCCGCAGCGGTGCTGCTGGCGCTCGCCGCTTTGGCAGAGGGCCGCGAGGTACTCGTCTCGCGCGGGGAGCTGATCGAGATCGGCGACGGCTTCCGGATCCCCGACGTGCTCGCCCGCTCGGGCGCGCGCCTGCGCGAGGTCGGCACCACGAACCGAACGCGCGCCGACGACTACGAAAGGGCCATCGGGCCGGAGACCGCTGTCCTGCTGCGCGTCCACCAGTCGAACTTCCGCGTCGTCGGCTTCACCGAGCAGCCGTCGGTGGCGGAGCTCGCCGCCGTCGCCGGGCGCCACGGCCTGCCGCTCGTCGACGACCTGGGCTCCGGGGTGCTCGTGCACCTCGAGGACGAGCCGTCGGCGAGGGAGAGCCTTTCGAACGGCGCCGACCTCGTCTGCTTCTCCGGCGA
>VAWL01000149.1 GCA_005883965.1 Actinomycetota bacterium | reverse complement strand
CGGATGAACCACTGGGTCGAGTTCTACGAGCGCGTCTTCGGGATGACGAACATCGTCCACTTCGGCGACGACCAGATTCAGACGGAGTACTCGGCGCTGATGTCCAAGGTGATGGCGGACGGGAGCGGGAAGATCAAGTTCCCGATCAACGAGCCTGCCGAGGGCAAGCGCAAGAGTCAGATCGAGGAGTACCTCGAGTTCAACCACGGCCCCGGCGTGCAGCACATCGCCCTGCAGAGCGAGGACATCGTCGGGAGCGTCACGGCGATGAAAGAGCGCGGCGTGCTCTTCCTCGACACGCCGGACACGTACTACGAGGACGTCGAGTCGCGGGTGGGGGAGATCGGTGAGGACTACTCCGACCTGCAGCGGCTGAAGATCCTGGCCGACCGCGACGAGGACGGCTACCTGCTGCAGATCTTCACGAAGACGGCGCAGGACCGGCCGACGGTCTTCTTCGAGGTGATCGAGCGGCACGGCGCGACGACCTTCGGCGAGGGCAACTTCAAGGCACTCTTCGAGTCGATCGAGCGCGAGCAGGCGCTCCGCGGCAACCTCTAGGTCTTCGCGACCCCGCAGTACCACCACGCGAAGGCCGGCAACGCTCCCTCTTCCATCAGCCGCTGCTCTTCGCACTCGAGCGTGGGCTCGCCGACCATGCGCGCCAGATATGGGCGCTCGGTCAGGCTGAGCGTGTCGAAGGCCTCGCCCAGCGCAGCCTGAACCACCGCGCCGGTGTGGAGGTCGCCGTGCTCGGCCTGCCAGTCCTCGACCGTGGTGGACCCGCCGTGGGCCGCCACCCAGGCAGCGGCGCGCTCGTCGTAGCCCTCCCAGGAGAACTCGGAGACGAAGAGGCGGCCGCTCGGCCGGAGCAGGAGGGCGATCGTCGCGAGGACGCGCTCGAGGTCGGAGTGGTGGAGCGCCATCACCGAGCAAACGGCGTCGAAGCGGCCGATCGAGCTCGCGTCTTCGACTTGCGCCCGGATCAGCCGCGGGTGTGCGGGCGCGTTCGGATCGACGCCGACCGCGTCGAGACCGTGCGCGGCCAGTCGCTCGACGAGACCGCCGTCGCCGCAGCCGACGTCGAGCACCCGCGAGCGCGGGGAAAGCGCGTCGAGGAGCAAAGCGTCGAAGCCGCGCCACCAGAGGTCGCTCGCCACGCTACGACTCGCGCTGCTGCCAGCGGCGCAGGCCGCCGTCCGGATCCCACGCAAGCCCGTAGCGCCCCGGCGCGAACTCGACGAAGCCGGCCGAGTCGATGTCCACCGCGAAGACGTGGTAGTCCGGCTCCTCGGGCTCCCAGTCGATCCGGGCCTTGATCGCGGCGCGGTAGCTCTCCCGTCGCTCGCCCTGGTCGACCGGCACCGCGCGTCCGTAGAGCTTGAAGTCTCCCTCGTCGCCCTCGCGGCGGGAGACGACGCTGTGGACGACGAGGCGCGGGTCGCGCAGCAGATCGAGCGCTTTCGGCGAGCGCCACATCATCCCGAGCATCAGCTCGCCATCGACGAACTCGGGCTCGACCGGGCTGATCCGCGGCCAGCCGTTCGCCCGCAGCGTCCCGACGAGGCACAGCTCGCGGCCGCGCAGGCGCTCCTCACCGAGCGCGGCGAGCTCAGGGGCAGCCTCGGCGAACTCGTCCCAGCGCATCGCCTTCGAGGCTAGCGGCACACCGCAAGAGCGGCTGCGCGCTGACGTCTATTCGCCGAGGGGAAACCAAGAAAGGGTGATTTCGACCACATGAAGCGTTGGCTGATTTTTCCCGTACTGGTCGTCGGAGCGCTTGCGCTGACGGCGATCGGTCTCGCCGACCCTGGGCACGGCAACAAGAACAAGCCAAATGCCAAGGGCGGCAAGCTCGTCTTCCACGTCACCACGACGGATCACGGCTGCAATTTCCGTCCGTGGGCGACTGACACGCTGCGCCGCGTCTACAAGGTGCGGCTCAATCACGACGGCTCCTACACCGTCCGCCGTGAGGATAAGGGCCACTTCGTCACGCTGGCGGGTCAGAGCCCGAGCGCCGACCCGTGTCCCGGCGTCATCCGGCGCGGCAAGCACGGCGCGACGCTCGAGGCGGGCAAGACCGGCGGGCTGCACGGCTACCTGCAGGGCACGGTCACGGGCGGCACCTTCAACCCGTCGGCCACCTGCACGGCCGAGTGCACGAGCAGTGACTTCGTCTCCGCCTTCTTCGGGGCGACGGCGCAGTTCACGTGCAACAACGGCTACGCCGGCTGTCGCTTCAGCTTCGAGTACACGGCTCAGCGCCACCACCGACAGGGTCTCCTTTACCACCACTGGGTGGACCGCGGGACCGACGGCGTCAACGAGATCTTCATCGGCGACATCGCGAGCACATAGCCGAGGGAGCCTCTAGCTCGACTGAGAGGCCCGCGAGAGCGGGCCTCTCGCATTGTGTGATCCTTCCGCGTCGTGACCCCCCAGCGACGTACCGCGCTTGTCTCGATCATCGCCGCCTGCCTGCTGATCGCGGTCAAGCTCCTGGCAGGGATCGCCACGAACAGTCTCGGCCTGCTCTCGGAGGCGGCGCACTCCGGAACCGACCTCGTCGCGGCGATCCTGACCTTCGTCGCGCTCGGCGTCGCCGGGCGCCCCGCCGATCCGGGTCACGCCTATGGTCACGGCAAGGCCGAGCACCTCGCCGCGCTCGGCGAGGCGGCGATCCTCGTCGTCGCCAGCCTCGTGATCGCCTGGCGCGCGCTTTGGCGGCTGTTCGGGCTCGCGTCGGGCCAGGTCGACCCGCGCGGGTGGGCGCTGCTCGTGATCGGCGCGGTGATGATCATCGACGCCGGCCGCGCCTACATCTCCTATCGGGGCGGTCGCCGGTACCGGAGCCCGGCCCTGCAGGCGAACGCCCTGCATTTCGCCAGCGACTTCGCCGGCTCGACAGCGGTGCTGCTCGGCCTCGCGGCCGCGCGCTCCGGCTACCACTGGGCGGACTCGGCGGCCGCCCTGTTCGTCGCGGGACTCGTGCTCCTCGCCGCGGGACGGCTGATGCGCGTGAACATCGACGTGCTGATGGACCGCGTGCCGCCCGACGCGCAGGAGGCGGCGCTGGCTGCCATCGGGGCTCTGCCGGGGATCGAACTGCGGCGGCTGCGGATGCGCCAGTCAGCCGGACAGCAGTTCGCGGACGTCGTGATCGGCGTGCCTCCCGGCGCGGCGGTCGGCCAGGGCCACGCGGCGGCCGATGCGGTCGAGGAGGCGGTGCACGGGGCACTGCCTGACAGCGACGTCGTCGTCCACGTCGAGCCGCAGCAGGACGAGGCGGCGCTGCGTGAACGAGCACTGGCTGCGGCTCAACGGGTTCCGCGCGTGCGCGAGATCCACAACCTGAGCATCCTTCGCGTGGGCGACTCGACGGAGGTCTCGCTCCACCTGAAGCTCCCGGGCGAGCTGCCGCTCGAGGACGCCCACGAGGTCGCCTCCGAGGTCGAGCGCGCGATCGTGGGGTCGGTTCCGGAGGTCGACGCGGTGCAGACGCACCTCGAGCCACTGGCCGAGGCGGCCGAAGGTCGGAGCGTCTCCGGCGACCGCGACCTGGTGGAGCGGATCGTCCGCGAGCAGACCGGCCAGCCGCCACGCGAGCTTCGCTTCCTGCGGACCGACGACGGGCTGCTCGCCTACCTCACGCTCTCGCTCGACCCCGGCACCTCGCTGGCCGACGCGCATTCGCGGGCCAGCGAGATCGAGGAGCGGATCCGCAGCGAGCGACCAGAGATCAGCGACGTCATCGTGCACACCGAGCCATGAAGCTCTGCATGTTCACGCCGGTCGAGCACGAGGTGCGAGGCTGGCCCGGCCGGGTCGAGGGCGACCGGGTGATCCAGCTCGCCGCCCAGACGCTCGAGGCGTTCTTCACGGGCGGCGGCCAGGCGCGGGCACACGCCGAGTACCCCCTGGCAGAGGTGCGCTTCCTCGCGCCGGTGCGCCGCCCACCCTCCGTCCGCGACTTCTACGCCTTCGAGGAGCACGTCCGCAACGCCCGCGCGGTCACCGGCCGCGGCGAGGTCGTGCCGGAGTGGTACGAGATCCCGGCCTTCTACTTCTCCAACCCGGCGGCGATCTACGGGCCCGACGACGAGATCCCGTACCCGGAGGGCTCGCAGGCGCTCGACTACGAGCTCGAGGTGGCGGCGGTGATGGGCGCCGACGGCGCGATCGGCGGCTTCACGATCATGAACGACTGGTCCGCCCGCGACCTCCAGCGCAAGGAGATGAAGATCGGCCTCGGGCCGGCGAAAGGCAAGGACTTCGCCACCTCGCTCGGCCCGCTGCTCGTCACCCCGGACGAGCTCGGCGACCTGCGGCTGGAGATGGTCGCGCGCGTGAACGGCGAGGAGCGCTCGCGCGGCAATCTCGGCGACATGTACCACTCGTGGGACGCGATCGTCGCGCACGCAGCGCGCAACACCCAGCTGCGCCCCGGCGACGTGCTCGGCTCGGGCACGGTCGGGACGGGCTGCATCCTGGAGCACGGCGACGAGCGCTGGCTGCAGCCGGGCGACGTGGTCGAGCTCGAGGTCGAGGGGATCGGCGTGCTGCGCAACCGCATTCGGTAACCATAGGAACGTGAAGGTCGCGGTCATCGGCGCGGGAGTGATGGGTCTCGCCACCGGCTGGGCGCTCAAGCGGCGCGGCGTCGACGCCACCGTCTACGAGCAGTTCGAGGTCGGGAACCCGCGCGGGTCGAGCCACGGGCGGTCGCGGATCTTCCGGCTCGCCTACGGGGAGGACCACTACGTCCGGCTCGCGCAGGAGGCGATGGGGCTCTGGCGCGAGCTCGAGGCCGAGAGCGGCGAAACCCTGCTCGAGCTCTACGGTCTGGTCGAGATCGTGCAGACGCTCGAGGAGAGCACCGCCCACACGCTCGAGCGCTGCGGCGTCGCCTGGGAGCGGCTAGACGCGGAGGAGGCCGAGCGCCGCTTCCCGATTTGCGTGCCGGAGGGGTTCTTCGTCGTCCTCCAGCCCGAA
>VAWL01000171.1:11832-26950 GCA_005883965.1 Actinomycetota bacterium | reverse complement strand
CTCGCCTCCGCAGCTCGTGGAGAAGCGTCACGACAAGGCGCGCGCCGCTCATGCCCAGCGGATGACCCAGGGCGATCGCGCCGCCGTTCACGTTCACCCGCTGCTCGGCCAGCCCGAGCTCGCGGATCACGACCAGGCTCTGGGACGCGAACGCCTCGTTCAGCTCGACCAGGTCGAGCTCGTCCACGCCGACCCCGGCACGCCCGAGCAGCTTCTGCACAGCCGGCACCGGTCCGATCCCCATGACGCGCGGGTCGACGCCGGCGACTGCCGAACCCACGAACGCGCCCAGCGGCTCGACCCCCAGTTTCCGGGCGCGCTCCTCCGACGCGATCACAAGTGCGGCGGCCCCGTCGTTGATGCCGCTCGAGTTGCCGGCCGTCACGGTCCCGCCGTCGCGAAACGCCGGCCGCAACCCAGCAAGCTTCTCTGAGCTCGTGTCGGGCCGCGGGTGCTCGTCGCGCTCCACCTCGCCGACCGCCACCAGCTCGTCGTCGAACCGCCCCGCCTCGTGCGCCTCCGCCCACCGCTGGTGCGAGCGGAGCGCGAACGCGTCCTGCTCCTCGCGAGACACCCCGTAGCGCTCGGCGACGTTCTCGCCCGTCTCGCCCATCGACTCGAGCGGGAACTTCTCCTCCAGGCGCGGGTTCGGGAACCGCCAGCCCAGCGTGGTGTCCCAGACCGTCCGGTTGCCGCGCGGGAACGCGACCTCTGGCTTGGCCATGACCAGAGGCGCCCGCGACATCGACTCGACGCCGCCGGCCACGAACAGGTCGCCGTCGCCTGCCGCAACGGCGTGACACGCGCCCACCAACGCCGACAAGCCCGAGGCGCAGAGCCGGTTGACCGTCACCCCCGCCACCGATTCCGGCAACCCGGCGAGCAGCCCCGCCATCCGCGCGACGTTGCGATTGTCCTCGCCGGCCTGGTTGGCCGCGCCGAACCAGACGTCCTCGATCTCCTCCGCCGGAACCCCGGCCCGCGCGACCGCCTCGGCGATCACGAGCGCGGCGAGGTCGTCCGGCCGCTCCTCCGCGAGCGCGCCGCCGTAGCGCCCGACGGGCGTGCGAACAGCGGACAACACGACAGCGCGGCTCACGCCCGCTCCGGCGCCGGCAAAGCCGGCACCTCCGCTCTTTGGTCGCCTCCGTCGAGCCTACGGCTCACGCCGCCAACGCTATCCGACGAACTCGACCTTGACGGGCTGCTCGTAGGTACCGAGCGCCTCGGCGCGGGCGAGGAGCTCCCGCACCGCCTGGCGGCCCTCGTCGCCGTAGTCGCAGGTCAGCTCGTTCACGTACATGCCCACGAAGCGGTCGGCCAGCTCGGTGTCGAGCCCGCGCCCGTACTGGAGCGCGTGCTCCATCGCCTCGTCGCGGTTGTCGAGCCCGGTCTGGATCGACTCGCGCAGGACGTCGGAGAGCTCGAACAACGTGTCCGCCCCCAGGTCCCGCCGGGCGACGTTTGCGCCGAGAGGCAGCGGCAGCCCGGTCTCGAGCAGCCACCACTCGCCTAGGTCGACGACCTTCTTCAGGCCCTCGTCCTGGTAGGTGAGCTGGCCCTCGTGGATCAGCAGGCCCGCGTCGGCGCGGCCCGACACGACCTCGTCGATGATCTGGTCGAACGGCACCTCGCGGTAGCGGAAGCCGCCGATGCACATGCGCAGGACGAGGAAGGCCGTCGTCAGCTCGCCGGGCACCGCGATCTCGATGTCGCGCAGGTCGGCCTGGCCGAGCTCTTCGCGCGCGACCACGACCGGGCCGTAGCCCGAGCCCATTGACGCGCCGTGTGGCAGCAGCACGTAGCGCTCCTGGACGAGCGGGTAGGCGGCGAGCGAGATCGCAGTCACCTCGAGCTTCCCTTCGAGCGCCCATTCGTTCAGCGTCTGGATGTCGCGCAGGACGTGCTCGAACTCGAACCGGCGCGGGTCCACCTCACCCGAGGCGAGGCCCCAGAACATGAACGCGTCGTCGGGATCCGGACTGTGTCCAAGGCGGATCAGCAACAGGCGCCGGAGGCTAACAGTGCCGCGCGAGGGCCGTACACTGGACCGGTGCCAAAGGCCGCGCTCTCGGATGCGATCCAGGACTACCTGAAGGAGCTCTACCACCTCCAGTCCGACGGCGAGCGCGTCTCGGTGACCGCTCTCGCACGGCAGCAGAAGGTCTCGCCGGCCTCGGCCAGCGAGATGGTCAAGAAGCTCGCAGCGCTCGGGCTCGTCGAGCACGTGCCCTACCGCGGCGTCCGCCTCACGCGGGCCGGCGAGAAGGTCGCCGTCGAGGTGATCCGCCACCACCGGCTGCTCGAGCTCTACCTCGCCCACACGCTCGGGCTCGATGTCGAAGACGTCCACGACGAGGCCGACCGGCTCGAGCACGTGCTGTCCGAGGAGCTGGAGGCCAAGATCGACAGCGCCCTCGGCTACCCGACCCACGACCCGCACGGCGACCCGATCCCCAACGCCGAACTGAAGTGGCCCGATGGTTCCTGAGGCGCCCCTCGAGCCGACCGAGCACGGGCTCGCCGCCACCGGGGACGGCTGGTTCATCGTGAACGCGCGCGAGGCGGGCTGGTGGCAGCGGCCGGGTCGGGGCTTCTTCTGCGAGCTCGAGGGCAAGCAGGACTTCCCGCAGCTCGGGGTCAACATCCAGGTGCTCGGCGCGGGCGAGCCGATGTCGATGTACCACTACGAGAACGACCAGGAAGACTTCCTCGTCGTCGCCGGCGAGGCGCTGCTGATCGCCGAGGGTGAGGAGCGGGCGCTCGGGGCCTGGGACTTCGTCCACTGCCCGGCCGGGATGAACCACAACATCGTCGGCGCCGGCTCGGGCTGCGTCGTGATCGCGGTAGGCGCGCGCGACCGCTCCGTCGGGCCGGACTGGGGCGCCTACACCGTCGACGAGACGGCCTTGCGTCACCACGCCGGCGTCGAGCAGGAGACGACCGAGCCGCCTGAGGCGTACGCGCACCTCGGCGAGGGCAAGCGGACGCGCTACCGCGAAGGCCTGCTGCCGGAGCTCGGAAGCCGCCCCAGCGCCTGACCGAGGCGTTCTCTCTTCCGGACGAAGAACGCCGCGAGACCGAGGGCCAGCAGCAGCGGTATCGCCGCGGTGAGGATGACGAGCCACTGCGTCTCCCGGCCCGAGGCGGGGATGGAAACTCGCCCGAGGTCGATCGCCGGCGCGTTGGTGATCGGGAAGAGCATGTCGGACCGGTGGGTCCCATCCGGGCCGCTCGTCCATCCCCGCATGCCGATCTGGATCCGACCGAGACCGCCCTTGGGCACAACGACAGACGCCCGGAAGATGCCGTGGCCAGCCGAGGACGCAAAGCTCTCGTTGCTCGTCGAGCCCGTCGCGCTGCGGAGACGCAAGACGATCGCGCCCGCGGTGAAGGGCACGCGCCGGTGATGAGGGCCGATCGAGAAGAGACGCCAGGAGACCTCAAGCCGCGTTCCGGCGCGAGGATGGGCAGGGATTCTCGAGAGGAGCGTCGCCTGGACCCCTTCCTTGGCCGCCGCCGGCAGCGCTGCCACGGACCCCGCCATCCATGCAGCCGAGACGAGGACAAGTGCGAATCGGCGCAACCTCATCTACCCCGGAGACTACACCGTACGGCCGCGGTTCCATCCCAAGCGCGGGCGATCCTCGGGCTCTCCTCGCCGGCGCGTCAGGACGAGCTCGTTCGGAGCGCTACCTCCCGAAGAACCACCGCTCCAGCGGGCGGAGGAGCTCCTCGCGGAGGAACGGCCTGACCTTCGCGTCGGTCCCGTCCTGCTCGGAGACGCGCACGTCGTCCTCGAGCGCCGCGTTCGCCGCCTCGAGCGCATCGACCAGCTCGTAGCCCTGGAAGACGTAGTCGTCCCGGCGGGCCTCGTCGCTGCGCCGGTACTGCGGGTTGACCGCGCGGCCGACCGCCCACAGCGCGCCGGGCAGCCGCTCGATCCAGATCACGACCCGCTCGGCCTCGCCCCGGTCGTCAACGCCGTGCACCTCGCGCTCCGCGAACCGGGCGGCGGATTTCTTCCTCACGCCTCGATGCTAACGTCCGCGCGTGGCCCGCCCCGGCAGCTTCTGGCGCAATCCGTTCTCGTTCCTGTTCACCCGCTCGGACGAGGAGGAGCGGCTCGCCGCCTACGTGATCCGGGAGCACGAGCGCGGCCGGCCGCTGGAGGAGATCCTCGAGGATCCGTACCTGCGCAACCGCGCCACGCCGGAGGAGGTCGCCCGCTTGCTCGACCGGCCGGAAGTCGTGCACGCACTCGGCGAGACCACAGTCGCCGCGGCGCGCCAGCAGGCCTAGAGCTCGCGCCCCACGCCCTGCGCGCGTGCACGCTCGAGTGCGACCGACCCGATCGCGACGTCCCAGGCGGCGAGGCCGTTCGACTTGAAGACGACGATGTCGTCGTCCGCCTGCCGCCCCGGGAGCTCACCGGCCACGACCTCCTGGAGCTCGTGGACCTCGAGCCAGTCGAGCACGCCGGCCTCGACCGGCTCGATCAGGTCGCCCGACTCGCGTCTGGCGTTCTCGACCGAGTCGCAGCAGACGAAGGCCGCGCGCTCGAGGACGACGTTGTCCAGCTCGCGGCGCCGCGGGTCGTTCGCACCGACGGCACAGACGAGCGCGCCGGGCTGCAGCCACTCGCCGCGCAGCACCGGGTCGCGCGAAGTCGTGACGGTGACGACCACGTCCTGCCCGGCTGGATCGCTGTGGCTCTCGCCGGCCTCGGCCCCGGTCTCGCGGCAGAACTCGCGCAGCGACTCCTCGGTGCGGCAGTAGGCGACGACCCGCTCGATCCGGGGCAGCGCCTCGCGGATGGACGCGACCTGGCTGCGCGCCTGCCAGCCACAGCCGATCACGCCGAGCGAAGTGGCACCCTCGCGCGCGAGGTGACGTGCCGCCACGCCGCTCGCCGCGCCGGTGCGGAGCTGGCCGAGCTTGTCCGCCTCGATCACGGCGACCGGCTTCGTCGTCTCGGCGTCGAAGAGCAGCACGACGAACGACGCGCCCTCACCGCCGGCGGCGTACGACTTGAGCCCGGCCAGACCGAGCTCTCGGTCGACCGCCCACATTACGGCCAGGAAGCCGCCTTCGAAGCGGGTCCGCTGCCGCGGCACGTTCTCGACCTCGCCGGACGCCAGGCGCCGGAAGCTGCCTTCGACCGCCTCCAGCGCGTCTGCGGTCGAGAGCAGGCCCGCGACCTCGTCCTCGGTCAGGTAGAGCGGCACCCCTCGAGGCTACTGCTTCGGGATGAAGCTGATCCCGCCGCTCGGCTCGAAGACCGCCCAGGCGACATCCTGTAGCGATGAGATCTGCTGCAGGCGCGCCTGCTCGAGCACCTCGTCGACGGTGAGGCGTTCTCTTCGAAGGTTCCGCTCCAGCACCTTGCCGTCCTGGACGAGCACGATCGGCTGGCCGTCGAAGACCCGGCGCAGCCAGCCGAACCGGAAGCTCCCCCACGAGGTCAGCACCTGCAGGCTCGCGATCGCGCCGACTGCGATCAGAGCGCCGGTGACCGAGTAGTCGTCCTGGGTCAGCCCCTGCTGGATCGCGTCGCCGACGACGATCAGGAGGACGAGATCGAAGGGCTCGAGCGTCGAGAGCTCGCGGCGCCCGGTGACGCGCGTCAGGAGGAAGACGAAGGCGAAGAGGACGAGGGCTCGAACCGCAATGTCCATCAGGGAAACACCCACAGATGCCGCTTGAAGAAGAGGAGCCGCGTCTTGCCGTCGTCGAGCTCGACGGTCTGGAGGCGGCCGAGGGCGACGTTGGTCGGGTTGACCTGGAACTGCAGGAAGAGGATGTAGCTCTTGCCCTGAGGGATGTGGCCGAGCTCGAAGGAGAGCCGTCCGTTGTCGCTCGCTTCGCTGACGGGGCTCGGCTCGATCGTGTTGATCGACTGGCCTTCCGCCCAGCCCGGGCCGAGCTTCAGGTAGGCGTCCTTCAGCGTCTGCCGCGCGCGAATGTGGAATCGCGCCTCGTAGAGCAGGCCGCTGCGCAGCCGCGAGGGCGCGTAGATCTTCAGCGACGCCGCCGGCGATACGAGGACATGGGTGTCGGGCCGCTGGCCGAAGACGTTGAAGAGCGCGAGGACGGGAATCACCGCGACCAGGCTCATCAGGGCGCGGCGGACCCAGATGTCGTTCCTACGGCCCTCGAGGTCTCGATGACGCTTGAGGACGATCCCGTCAGGGGCGTCTGCCATGCGGCGCGATTCGCGCCCGCGTCAGCTGTTCCTCCCGCTCAGAGATGCGCCCAAAGGACGAGGCCGCCGCCGGCGAGCACGACGGAGCCGAGCGTGATCGCGACGACGAGGAGCGCGGAGGTCCCGCCGCCGACGTCGCCCGGCGCGGCCGAAACCCCCGGCGACGCGCTCGCGGCCAGCGTGTCGTACTCGTAGACGGAGCGGCTGCGGCCGTCCACGTCCGGGTCCGAGAGGAACGACTGGTACTGGTCGGCGCGGACGAGCCGCATGCGCGTCTCGATCAGGCGGCGGAGCAGGAATGGGGCCGGCAGCGATCGGCGCCGGACCGCCTGCACCCAGGTCTCCGCACCGGGTGGGCGGAGCAGGCGGACCACCGGCGACGGCCGGACGAGCAGGTGCACCTTCGGCGTCCCGCCTCCGCGCGCCGCGACGCGGAAGGAGAGCGGGCGCCCGTCTCCGAGCGTCCGCGAGAACGAGACCGGCGCTTGGCCGGGCAGGCGCAGCTCGCCCTCGACCCGGAGCGGCGCCTCGATCGGGACCTTCTGCTTCGGAACGCGGACGAGCCCGACGAAGGTCGCGTAGGCCGCCGCCAGCCGCCGGCCCGCAAGCGATGCGCGCCGGGTCTCGTCGAGCAGGCGCGCAAGCTCCGGCGGGCTGGTCGTGCCCGCGTAGAGCATCTCGCCTGTCGGCGTCGCGTTCGTCGCCGTCAGGGTCACGCGATCGCCGTCGCGCCGCACTTTCAGGCGGACCGGCAGGTATGGCTCCGCGGCCCGCGGCCGCAGGATCACATCGGCGGCGAGCACCTTCCGGCCCGGCGAGAACCCCGCCCAGAGCACTTGGTCGGCGCGTAGCCCCGGCTCCGACTCCGAGCCCGCCGCGGCCCGCACGTCCTCGACCGGCGCGCTGATCGCAACCTGGTAGTCGCCCTTGCCGCGAACGAGCAGGCGCTGGCGGTCGACAACCCGCGCAACGCGGCCTTCGGAATCGACCCCGACGAACACTCGCTGGCCGCTCGCGATGTGCAGCAGCGGACCGAGGTAGGCGTTCGGCAGGGCGGTCTTGCCGAGTAGCGGCGGGCTGTCCGTCGGGTACGGAACCGGGCCGGGCAGGACGACCTGCTGGCCCGAAGGCTGCGCCGACCCGCCGGCCGCAGTTGCGAGTGCGACGACGCCCAGCCCGACCGCGCTGCCGAGAATGCCCCGCATGCGCCCTCCTCAGCGAGTCTGCGGAATCGCCGGGAGCGTACTGGACAGCGGGTCGTCCTTCACCGGCGCGTAGGTCATGTCGTGGAAGCGGGCGAAGTAGACGTCGTCGTCCACCACCCCTTCGTGGTTGTGCTGGTTGAAGCCGCGCTCGTCGCCGTTGGCGCCGATCGTCGTCACCTGGTTCAGCGCCGCCTGCACCTTGCGCGGGTCGGTCGAGCCGGCCCTCGTCAGAGCAGCCGCGAGCAAATTGACGCAGTCGTAGGAGTACATCGCGAACTCCGGCGGCTCGACGACCGGCTGGCCGGCCGAGGTCTTCACGCCGACCTTGTCGACGCCGTACGCCGACTCGTACTGCGCCTCGAAGTTCTCGAACGGCGTCGTGCCCACCTCGGCGGTCAACCGGCTCGAGGCGAAGGTGAGCCCGTCGATCCAGGACGGATGGTCGGCGAGCCGCTGGCGGATGTACGGGTCGGAGCCGGTCGGCGGTGTGTAAACGGGCACGTTCCAGCCGATGCTTCGCGCGGCCGTGAGCACGGCGGCGATCGTCGAAGGCTGCGCCCAGGCGAGTAGCGCAGTCGCGCCCGACCGGCGGGCGCGCAGGATCTGAGCCGACAGGTCGGCGGAACCGGCGGGCAGCGTCATCCTCAGCGCGACCGAACGCGGGTTCCGCGAAAACGCCTTCTGGAGGTCGGACGCCCCCTCCTGCCCGTAGCCGCTGTCGTCGTGGAGCAGCCCGATCTTGAGGCCCTTCGGGATCAGGTACTCCGCGTAGCGGAAGGCGATGCCGTGGTCGGTCGGCGCGATCCGGAAGACGTTCGGCCGCTTCGAAGGGTCGACGAGCCCGCTGGCGCCGTCGTAGGTGATGCAGACCGGGACGCCCTTCTGCTGTGCGAGCTGCCACGTCGCGGCGGCGCCGGTGCCGTCCGTGAGGATCGCGACCGCGCCGGCGCCGAGCGCGCTCCTGGTGTCCTCGACAGCCTGGCGAGCGGAGCCATGGTTGTCGTAGAGCTTGGTCTTGAGCGCGTAGCTCTTCTGACCGACCAGGACGCCGCCGCTCGTGCCGCTGACGTTCGAGGCAGCGAGTTGAACGCCGTGCTTGATCGTCTGGGCGATGTACGGGTCGCCCGTCACCGGCACGTCGACGGCGACGAGGATGTTCCCTCCGGAAGCGGCCGACTGCTTGCCACAGCCGCCGGCCAGCACAGCGATCAGCGCGAAGCCGGCGAGCAAGGCGGCTGACCGGCGCACGCGCGGCAGGTTACAGGCGCTGGGCGCCGAGGTACGCCTGCCGGACGAGCTCGCTCTCGCCGACCTCGGCGACCGAGCCCTCGGCGACAACTTGGCCGGCGGCGAGCACGATCATCCGCTCGGCGGCCAGCCGGACCAGGCGCAGGTTGTGCTCGACGAGCAGGACGCCGACGCCCTGCCGGCCGATCGCCGCGAGCACCCGGGCGAGCGGCTCGAGCTCCTCTACGCCGACCCCCGCGGCCGGCTCGTCGACGAGCAGGATTTGCGGCTCGGTGGCGAGGGCGGCGGCGAGGCCCGTCAGGCGGCGCTGGGCGCTCGTGAGCTCGGGCACCGGCACGTCCGCCTGTTGGTCCAGACCGACCATGGCCAGCGCGTGCAGCGCGGCGGCTCGGGCGGCCGGCTCCTCTGCGCGGGCGCGCGGGGTCGCAAGCGCGGTCCGGGCCCCGCCGCCGTAGCACCGGCGGGCGCTCCGGCCCACGAGCACGGTCTCGAGCGCGGTCAGCTCCGGGAAGGTGGAGGTCGCCTGGAGCGTGCGCGCGATCCCGAGCCGGACTCGCTCGCGAGTCGGCGCCTCTGTCAAGTCGCGGTCGCCGAAGCACACGCGGCCGGCGTCGGGCAGCATCGCGCCGGAGATCAGCCGCAGCGCGGTCGTCTTGCCGGAGCCATTCGGGCCCACGAGCGCAACCGTCTCCCCGGGCGTCACCTCGAACGAGAGGCCGTCGAGCGCAACCACCCCGCCGAAGGCCTTCGTCAGCCCCTCGACTCTCAGCGCCGCTTTCGGGCCGGGTGCGGCGGATCTATACGGAACCGTTGCTTGCGACCGTGGGCGCCGGAAGCGGGAGAGCCAGGGCGTGAGCCACGGAATGATCCCGTCGCCGCCGAGCGCGAGCACGAAGACCAGCAGGAAAGCGGCTACCGCGGCATCGAAGCGCTGGAGCGGCAGCTGCAGCAGCCGTGCGAGCGGATCGGAGACGAGCCCGATCAGCCCGAGGGCGGCCACGCCGACCACCGGCCCGAGCGTCGCCGCCGCGCCGCCGAGCAGCACTGCGACGAGCAGCTTGAACGAGAGGAACGGGTCGTACGCGGCCGGGTCGGCGACACCGGCGAGCTGCACCGAGAGCCCGCCGGCGAGCCCGGCCAGCGCCGCCGAGAACGCGAAGGCGCCGAGCCGCTGCCGCGCGAGCGGCACGCCGAGCGAGGTCGCCAGCGCCGGATGCTGGCGCAGCGCGGAGAGCTCGAGCCCGAAGGCCCCGCGTCTCGCCGCCGCGATCCCGAGCAGCGAGAGCACGAGCAGGACGAGCGCCGCCTCGTAGTGAACCGTCGGGGTCGCCGACAGCCCGAACAGCGACCGCACCGGGACGATCAGCCCCTGCGAGCCGCCGGAGACGGATGGGAAGGCGAGCAGGAACAGCCAGACCAGCCACGCGAGCAGCCAGGTGCTGACCGCGAGGAAGGCCGGCCGGAGCCGCACGACGCCGCCGGAGATGACGCTCGCGGCGAGGGCAGCCAGCGCGCCGCAGAGCGCGGCCGGCTCGAGCGGCCAGCCCGCGCGCGCCATCAGCAGCGCCGAGGTGAACGCCCCGATCGCGACGAAAGCGCCGGCGCCGAGCGACGGCAATCCCGCCGCCCCGACCGTCAGGCCCAGCCCGGTTGCCGCCACCGCCAGGTAGACGGTGCTCGCCAGCGCGTCCATCCGCAGGCCCGGCAGCCCGAGGAAGGGGACGAGCAACCCGAGCGCGGCCGCCCCCGCAGCGACCCAGGCGCCCGTGCTCCACGCGCCGCGCGCCTGGCCGGCTGCGCGTCGCAGCTCCGTGCCGGTGCGCCCGAGCGCTGCCGCGGTCACTCCCGCTCCTCGAGTGCCTCGCGCGACGGCCAGATCGAGATCAGCAGCAGCACGAAGAGCAGTGGCAACACCTCGCGGTAGGCCGGGCCGAGCTGCCAGCCTCCGAGATGGACGTTCGCGATCGCCGCCTCGAGGACGCCGAGGACGAGGCCTGCCACGAACGCGTACAGCGGCGGCCCGAAGCGGACGGCGAGCGCGGCCACCAGTCCCTTCAGCCCGAGCAGCGTGCCGGTGTTGGCGCTGACCGCCTCGCCCGGCGCGGCCGCGATCGCCGCGATCATCGCCAGTGCGCCGACGAGCCCGAACGCGAGCCCGACAAACAGGTCGACCGGGACGCCGACGATTCGGGCGCCCTCGTCGTCGTCGGCCACCGCGCGAAGGGCCCGCCCGAACCGCGTTCGCTCCAGCAGCCAG
The DNA here is from genome assembly GCA_005883965.1 of Actinomycetota bacterium. Lineage (GTDB taxonomy): Bacteria > Actinomycetota > Thermoleophilia > Gaiellales > Gaiellaceae > AC-32. The sequence continues at coordinate 16,035 of VAWL01000171.1, read as the reverse complement.
GCCGACCCGAGCGCCAGCGCCAGCGCCAATCCGATCACGAAGAACGCCCGCGCCTGAACCTGCGCGCCGCCGATGCCGACGAAGCCCGCGTGCCCGACCCGGTGGAAGGGCAGGGGGTCGGGAAAGATGTAGCTCGACCGCTGGAAGACCGCGCCGATCGCCGCCCTGATCGCGAAGGCGACGGCCACCGTCCCGGCGACCCAGCCGATGGTCGACCCGCGCGCGAGGTACGGCTGCACGAGCCCGAAGTAGGTGGCAACGCTCGCGCCGACGCAGCAGGCGAGCCCGACGACGAGCGCGAGCAGGAAGCGCGGCTCATGCGCGCCGGCCTGCGTGACCGGGCTCGTGCCGGCCAGCACGAGCAACGTGGCGAAGATGCCGAGCCCCACCAGGTCGCCGAACGCGAAGTTCACGATGCCCGTCAGCCGGTAGATGAGCGAGTGCCCGGCGGCGAAGAGCCCATAGACCCCGCCGGCCGCGAGCCCGCTGATCAGGACCTGGAGCGCAATCGTCACTAAAAGGAACTGTTGCGCATCCTCCTTGCTCGCCGCCTGTGCTCCTTGCGCGCCTCCGAGCGAAGCCGCGCGTCCTTGCGGATCTCGAGCGCCCGGATCTCGCGCTGGAGCTTGCGGTAGCTCGCGAAGCGCTCCGCGGGCAGCGACCCGTCCGCGAGCGCGCGCTTGATCTCGCAGCCAGGCTCGTGCTCGTGCGAGCAGTCCGAGAACCGGCAGTCGGCCGCGAGCTCAGCGATCTCGGCGAACGTGCTGTCGAGCACCTCCTCGTCCGCCCAGAGCTGAAGCTCACGCATTCCCGGCGTGTCGATCAGCAGTGCGCCCGACGGGAGCGGGACGAGCTCGCGGTGAGTAGTCGTGTGGCGCCCGCGCCCGTCGGCGCCTATCTCGGCGGTGACGAGCAGCTCGCGGCCGGCGAGCCGGTTGACGAGCGTGGACTTGCCGACACCGGACGAGCCGAGCAACGCAATCGTCCGTCCGGGGGCGAGGTGCGCCTCGAGCTCGTCCAGGCCGTCGCCGGTGGACGCGCTGACCGACAGCACCGGCACGCCGATGGCGACCGCCTCGACCGTGGCCAGCTCGGCGACCCGGTCGGCGGCAAGGTCGCATTTGTTGGCGACGATCACTGGGCTCGAGCCGCTGTCCCAGGCCGCGGTCAGGTACCGCTCGAGCCGCCGCGGATTGAGGTCGCCGCCAAACGCGGTCACGAGGAACACTGTGTCGACGTTCGCGGCCACGATCTGCTCCGTCGTGCGCTTCCACGCCTCCTTGCGCGAAAAGGACGAGCGGCGGGGCAGGACGGCCTCGATCACCGCCTTGCGCTCGCCGTCGAGCGGCCGGGCCACGACCCAGTCGCCGACCGCCGGCAGCTGGTCGTCGCCGAGCTTCCCGGCGGGCACGCCGCCGAGCCGTCCGAGCTCGGTCAAGAGCTCGCATGGCCCGTGATGGCGCGCCGCGACGCGCGCCGGGATCAGGTTGTCGTTCTCGTAGGGCCGGAACGCGTCAGCGAAGAAGGCGTCCCAGCCGAGGTCTTGCAGGTTCAAAGCATCTCCTTCGGTTCGGGAACGAAAAAGCGCCCTGCCGGGCGCTGGTCGAGCCTCAGGAGCGCAGCGCTGCTAGCGAGCGCACACGGAGGCTCGGCGGCGGAAGGACTCAGTCATGTCGAACCTCCTTTCTTCGCAGGACAACCGAAGCATACGGCACGATTCCGCTGGTGACCAGGCTCGCCGTGCTCTTGCCGCTCGTTGTGATCGCCGCCGGCTGCGGCAGCGGCCACCATTCGAGCGCACCGGCGCCGAGCACCTCGACGCACGCAGGCTCGAGCTCGACCTCCGGCACGACGACCGCGACGGCCCCGAGCACGGTCGCCTCGACGGCGCGCTGCGCAACCTCGGCGCTTGCGGTCTGGCTCGGCGTCGGCGAAGGCGGCAGTACCGCCGGCTCGACGTTCTACCCGCTCGAGCTGACAAACATCTCGAGCCACGCCTGCCACCTGTTCGGTTTCCCGGGAGTCTCGGCGTGGCGCGGTCACCTGCTCGGCTCGCCGGCGCAGCGGAACCACGCGGTCCCCGAGCACACGGTCACGCTGCTCCCCGGCGAGACCGCGCACACCGTCGTGCAGATCACCGACGCCGGCAACTTCTCACGTTCGCAGTGCGCCCCGGTCACCGCCTTCGGCCTGAAGGTGATCCCGCCGGGCGAGACGACCTCCGCCGGTGTGCCGTTCAGCTTCCGTGCCTGCTCGAAGGCGGGCCCGGTCTTCCTGACCGTCCGGCCGGTTCAGACGGGCGTGGGAGTTCCCGGCTACCCCAACCTCTGAGACAGGCCGCTAACGGACGCGGGTCGGCTTCGACCTGCCGACAACGTGGCCACTACGGTCGAGCGCGGCGACCACGACCTCTCTCGGCGCGCCCGGGATCGTCGCCTGGGTGTCGAGGCCGTTCCACGAGACGGTTCGCACGGCCCTCAGGTGCCTTGCGGACCGGCCAGCCAGGATGCGCCACCGGGCGACCGACGTCGCGCCGTTCCAGATCGCGTGGACGGTGCTCTTGCGCTTCTTCCCGCGGCCGTGGTGACGGCCGGTTGCGGTCGGTCTGGTTGCCGGTCGACCGGACCAGGCGAAACGGTACGCGCGATACGTCTGTGCGCCAGGGAGCAGGGCGTCGAAGAGAAACCCGTTCTGCGAATCGAACTCCGAGAGCCGTCCGCTGTCTCCCCAGCCGACGAGCGTGTTTCCGTTGGCGAGGGCCTGCGCGTTTCCCTGTGAGTTGGCCGACCAGCCGTTCGGATGTGCGACCGCCCGGGCAAGTGTCGCGCTCATCGTCGCGAGGTTGAGCTGCAGCCAGATGACGCGTGACTGCGGCATCACCTGGCCCGCATCGTTGCGCTCGTTGTCGAAGATCCGAATCGTGTTGGCGCCCGCCGCGAGCGCGTTGTGCTGCCAGGCGAACGCCGCATTGGCCGGCACGCTGAAGTCGCCGTGCTTGCCGCCGAGACGCCAGATGATCTGGCCGCTGTGCCGGTCGACCTTGTAGATCGTCCAGGTGTGGCGGCCCGAGATGAGCAGGTTGCCGTCGTTGTCGAGGCTGACGGAATTGACGTGGAAGTAGTCGTAAGGCGACTCGACCGGCTGGTAGCTGTCGGTGAGCGGTACGTGGCCGAGGCTGTGCCATTCGAAGAGCACCTGACCGGTCGCGATGTCGATTTCCTGGACGACGCCGTCGATCGCCTGGCCGTCCGACGGGCCCCCGACGGAGGAGAGGTCGTACGGCACCGCGTGATAGGCGGTGATGAGCGCCGTCCCCTGCGGTGTCAGCTCGAACTCATGACCGTCCGCCGTGAGCCCGTTGCCCGCCTGCACCGTCGCGACGACCTTGTACGAGCCGTCGGCGATGTAGTCGGTGCCCTGGCTCAGCTGCCCGAAGCCGCTCCCCTGCCACCAGGTCAGCACAGGCGCTCCCTGATAGCTCTGGACGCGGAAGTCGTCGGCCTCGTCTCCCCCGCCTAGCGGCTTGAACCAGACGGGCCGCCCTCGATCGTCGAAGATTTCCGGTCCTTGCTCCCGGCCGCCTTTGGGGGCGACGAAGATGTAGCCCGGAGCATCGCGAGAGCTGCGCCGCTGGATTGCAATCGTCGGCGGTCGCAGAGAAGTTGCGGCGTGATGCTGTGTCGAGCCGTGCTCACCCAGCGCGGCGCTTCCCGGAAGAGCCCCGATCGAGACTCCAAAGATCGTTGCGCCCGCTAGGAGAAACCGTTTCATCGCGCTCCTCCGAACCGCTTGGTTGCGCCATGCGCCCGGCAAGATTCGAACTTGCGACCTCTGCCTCCGCAGGGCAGCGCTCTATCCCCTGAGCTACGGGCGCTTCGGGCTCAAGTGTAGCCGCGCTTCTTCGGGCACCTCGCGGCGCACATAGGCAAGGGCACGGCCAGGCACGGCGCTCGTGATGCGGCCGATGACCTTGCCTTCATAGATCAGCTCATCCCCTGGCTGCGCGTTCTCCAGCTCGAGCACGCGGAGACCGCGGTTGGGATGGCCCCGGTGATGGAGCCGCGCGACCGGCTCCTGGCCCGGGTAGCAGCCCTTGGTGAACGAGATGTGCGTCGCCTCCAGCCCGGCTTCGGCCGGGAGGACGGTTTCGTCGAGCTCCTTGCCCCAGACCGGCGTGCCGGCGTCGATCCGCATGTGCTCGAG
>VAWL01000171.1:0-11803 GCA_005883965.1 Actinomycetota bacterium | reverse complement strand
CACTTCGCGGCGAACCGCGCGCGGAGCAAAGCCGCCGAGACCGGCTCCGCGAGCTCGCGCTCGGTGATCAGCAGAAACGCGTCGCTCGACTCGCGGACGGCGCGCAGCGGCGCGATGATCCGGCCCTTCGGCGTCAGAAGCAGCGCCTGCCGCACCTCGCCCGGCTCCAGCGAGGCGACCTCGTTCGAGAGCATTCGCTCGAGGAAGTCGGCAGCCTCAGGCCCTTCGACCGCCACGTAGCCGCGGTCGAGCCGCACGATTGCGGGCGCGGCGATCACCATGAAATCAGTGTAAGCACTCCGCAAGAGATGCCCTCGCACGTCTTCACCTTTCATGTGAGGTGCCTCTAGTATTGGCTCCTCGATTTTCGACCTGAGGAGGGGAGAGCATGAAACGGCTTCTACGAGCCGGTCCGATCCTCGCGACAGCGGCGCTGATCCTGGCCGGAGTGGCCGGGGCAGCGGGGGGCGACACTCGCGTCACCGTCGGCAGCCCGCCCGCACCGTTCTCGCAGAACAAGCAGAACGAGCCCGCGGTCGCGGTCAACCCGGTAGACACGAATATCGTGGCCGCAGGGGCGAACGAAGAGGTGGACATGGAGGCATGCAACAACCGCGCCGACACCACCTGTCCGTTCACGCCGGGCGTCGGCAGCTCCGGCGTCTACTTCTCGAACACCGGCGGCTCGAGCTGGACGCAGCCGACCTATAGCGGCTGGACTGCCCGGCAGTGCCAGGGCGTGCCCGGCATCGATCCAAACAATCCTGCGGACAACTGCAACCCGCAGGTCGGCCCGATCGGGACGCTGCCGCGCTACTACGAGAACGGCCTCGTCTCGGACGGCGACCCGGCGGTCGGGTTCGGCCCCCAGCGAGGGGCGAACGGGACGTTCTCGTGGTCGAACGGCTGGCGGCTCTACTACGCCAACTTGACTGCGAACTTCAGCGGCCCGGCGTTCAAGGGCTTCGAGGCGATCGGCGTCTCGCGGCTCGACAGCCAGAACTACGGCGCAGCGCAGTCCGGAGACAACAACGCGTGGCAGGCGCCCGTCATCGTGTCGAAGCAGAACGGCGCGCTGTTCTCCGACCACGAGATGATCGCCGTCGACGACGCGTCGTCGAGCCCGTTCTTCGGCAACGTCTACGTGTGTAACGCGGCCTTCCGCAGCCAGGAGAAGGGCGGCTTCCCGGAGCCGATCGTCGTCAACGCATCCTCGGACGGCGGTAGCACCTGGCGGAGCTCGCAGCTGTCCGCCTCGGTCGACAACAGGCGCGTCGGCGGCCGCCAGGACTGCGCGGTCAACACCGACAGCCAGGGCACGCTGTACGTGTTCTGGGACGGCTTCGACTCGAAGGCTGGACAGCCGGCGATCTTCGAGATTCGCTCGTTCGACGGCGGCAAGACCTTCGACCGGCCGGCACGAATCGTGACGCACTTCGACGAGACCGGCCTGCGGGACCCGGAGTCGGGCGACTCCACGTTCGACGGCGTTGCCGGCGCGCGCGACGGCTCGTTCCCGACGGTCGACATCGCCAACGGCGCGCCTACCGGCACGGACGCGAGCAACCAGATCGTGCTCGCGTTCTCGAACGGCCCGACACCGTCCGACACCAACCCTGGCCCGAAGGAGAAGGTGCGGGTGCTCTACTCGCGCAACCAGGGCGTCAGCTGGACCGAGTCGGCAGCTGCCTCGCCGGCGAGCGACCGGCCGGACTTTCCGGCGATCGCGATCTCGCCGAACGGGACCGACGCGTACCTGACGTACATGGACTTCCTGCAGCCGTGGCAGTCGACGACGGCCTCGCCGCGGCTCTTCCAGGGAGTTGTCCGGCACGCGGACGTCGACCCGTCCGGTGCGATCGGACCGTGGGGCGAACTCAACCGCGCACCGACCGGCGATGCCCGCGGGTCGAGCGCCAACGCGCTCACGGACGAGTTCCTCGGCGACTACGACTACGCGTTCGCCACGAGGGCGGGCGCGGTAGCCGTCTGGAACGACGCCCGCAACGCCGCGGACTGCCCGGCGATCGACGCCTACCGGCAGTCGCTCGTCGACGGTACCTCCGTGCCGAGGCCGGCCCCGCAGCAGGACTGCGCGTCGAACTTCGGCAACACGGACATCTACGGCGACTTCTACGCAGATCCGACGCCGTAGCCGATTCACCCGATTGAGGGACTAAGGGAGACGGTGGGCCGCCCGATACCTAGGGCGACCCACCTCCCCATCCCCCTCGTACGAAACGGCCCTTGGGCCGTTTCGTCGTCTCGGGTCATTTGAATGGGCCGGCGCTGAGCCGGCCCTTTCCTTTTAGGATCTCGCAGTCGTATGGAGGCTTCCGCCCAGAGCCGCCGCTGGACGCTCGTCGCCGTCTGCACGACGACGTTCATGCTGCTACTCGACATCACGATCGTCGTTGTCGCGCTGCCGAGCATCCAGCGCAATCTGCACGCAGGGCTGACGGGACTCGAGTGGGTGGTCGACGCCTACTCCCTCACCCTCGCCGCGCTGATCCTGACGGCCGGCGCCCTGGCCGACCGCTTCGGCAGACGGCTCCTCTTCATGGTTGGCGTGGTCCTGTTCACGTGCGCCTCGCTGCTATGCGGAGTCGCGTGGAACATCGCCGCTCTCGACGTCGCCCGCGCGCTCCAGGGCATTGGAGGCGCGGCCCTGTTCGCGACCGCGCTCGCACTGATCGGCCACGAGTACCGCGGGCCGGAGCGGTTCAAGGCGATCGCGATCTGGGGCGCCACCGTGGGCGCGGCGGTCGCCTCCGGGCCGCTCGTCGGCGGAATCATCACCGACACCCTCGGCTGGCGGTGGGTGTTCTTCGTCAACGTCCCGGTGGGGGTGTTCGCCGTGGTCGTCGCGCTGAAGCAGATGCACGAGTCGCAGGACCCGCAGGCGACGCGCACCGACTTCTGGGGCCTGGTCACCTTCTCCGCCGCGCTCTTCCTGATCGTCTTCGGCCTGCTGCGCGGCAACTCGAACGGTTGGAGCAGCGCACTGATCCTCGCCAGCTTGATCGGCGGCGCCGTCCTGCTCGTGGTCTTCGTCGTGATCGAGCGGTTGCAGGAGCGGCCGATGCTGGACGTGACGCTGTTCCGCAATCCGGCCTTCCTCGGCGTGTCCCTCGCGACCTTCTGCATCGGCGCCGGGATGTTCGCGCTCTTCCCGTTTCTCTCGATCTACCTGCAGGACGTGCTGGGCTACTCGCCGCTTCAGGCCGGCGTTCGCTTCCTGCCGCTGACCGGGTTCGTGTTCGCGGTGCCACTGGTCACGCGGCGCTTCGCCGGAAAGATCTCGCTGCGTGTGTTCCTGGCGGTCGGTATGACCCTGGTCGCCGCCGCGCTTCTGCTGATGCACGGCCTCACGGCGAGCTCGCGCTGGACGGCCTTGCTGCCCGGGTTGATCGTGGCCGGGATCGGGATCGGCCTCGCGAACCCGGCGATCGCGGCGGCGGCGCTCCGCGTCGTCGACCCGTCCAGGACGGAATGGCCTCCGGGATCAACAACACCTTCCGCCTGAGCGGCGTCGCGGTCGGGGTCGCCGCCCTCGGCGCCGTGCTCGAGCGCCGGGCCGCCGACTCGCTCGCCTCCTCACTGGGCCCGCACGGGCGCGATCTAGCGCAGGCCGTCAGCGCGACCGGCCTCCGCGCAGCCGGTGGCCGGCCCGCCGTGGCACACGCCGCATCGGCCGCGTTCGTGAGCGGCCTCAACGGCGTCCTGATCACCGGTTGCGTCACGGTGGCCATCGGCGCCCTCGCGGCGGCGGTCCTGATGCGAACGCGCGCCCCGGCGGCCGCGCCTGCGACCGAATCGTCGGCTAGCTAGATCCCGAAGTCGCAGATGTGGCCGGCGCCGAGGCTGTCGAAGGCCTTACGCGTGGCCACGATCGAGAGCACCATGCGGATGTTCGCCCGGTTATAGGCGTCGCGGTCGTTGCGAGCCGCGGGCGGGATCACGCCCCGGATCGCTGCCAGCATCTTTTCGTAGACGTTCATCGCGTGGCGCTGGGCGCCGGTCGTGGCCGGGATGGCGTCTCGCAGCTGACGCAGACCATCCTGGTGGATCTCGAGCCAGGTCCGCCGAGCGGCCGCGACTTTCGGAAGCGGCCCGTTGTTGTTGACCGGCTCAAAGAACTCGGGGCCTTGCCGGCTCATCTGGTCCTGCATCGCCGTGCAGGCGTCCGTCGCCGCACGCGCCCACGCGCTCGACCCACGCGCCGGGTACGGCGCCCGGTCGGCCGTGCCGTTGCGTTCGAGGACTCCCCAGAGCACGACGGCCAAGACGAGCGGCACGAGTGCGAGCGGCTTTCGCACAACGTCTCGATCGGCAGCGACCGGCCGCCGCTCAACCCTAGAAACGCAGAACCGTAGTCGAGAAAAGCGGCGCTGCTTGGGCCAGCGTGCTGTCGCCAGGTGGCGGTGTCGGTAACGCGGAACCTTGGGGACGGCTTGAGTACTAGCGGCTCAGACGGAAGGAGCGATGCTCGTCGCTTCTCAGCATGGCCCATGCAACCACGAGGCCAATAACCCCGAAGACGAAGCCTGTCAACACTCCCCACATCGGGTTTTTGCCCTTGCTCTGAAACAGCATGACGCAGCCGACGATCCCGACAATCTGAGAGAGGACGGAGAACAGCAAAAGGGGGACACGGCGTACCTTTGCGCCGCAACCCACCCGTGCTGGCGGTCGCTGTTCAGCAAGTGGGCTAGCAACGAGTCGCGGCCGGAGGCGGGCTTGCCCGGCGGAGGCACACGACGCTCGCCTGAAGTGCGAAAGCCCCGGCCGGCTCCTGAAACACTGAACCGGCCGGGGCCGCCCCGCAAGGAGGGGGCTCGCGGGGGAACCAGGGGTTCCCCCGCGGTCGCTTACATCATCCCGCCCATGTCCGGCATGCCGGCGCCGGCGCCGACCGGGTTCTTCTCCGGCGGCTCGGCGACGATTGCCTCGGTCGTGAGGATGTTCTTCGCGATCGACGCGGCGTTCTGCAGCGCCGAGCGGGTGACCATGGTCGGATCGATGATCCCGGCCTTGACCAGGTCCTCGTACTCGCCGGTCGCGACGTTCAGACCCTGGCCCGCCGGAAGCGAGCGGATCTTGTCGACGACCACCGAGCCCTCGAGGCCCGCGTTGTCGGCCAGCTGGCGGATCGGCTCCTCGAGCGCGCGGGTCACGATGTACGCGCCCGTCCGCTCATCGCCGGAGTCGCCCAGCTTGATCGCACCGATCGCGTTCAGGAGCGCGACGCCGCCGCCCGGCACGATGCCCTCTTCGAGAGCGGCCCGGGTGGCCTGCAGCGCGTCCTCGACGCGGTGCTTCTTCTCCTTCATCTCCGTCTCGGTCGCGGCGCCGACCTTGACGACGGCCACGCCGCCCGCGAGCTTCGCCAAGCGCTCCTGGAGCTTCTCGCGGTCGAAGTCGGAGTCGGTGTTCTCGATCTCCGCCTTCAGTTGCTTGATGCGGGCCTTGATGCCGTCGGCATCGCCGGCCCCGTCGATGATCGTGGTGTCGTCCTTCGTGATCACGACGCGGCGGGCGCGACCGAGCTGCGAGAGCTTCGTGTTCTCGAGCTTGAGGCCCATTTCCTCGGTGATCACCTCGGCGCCGGTGAGGATCGCGATGTCCTCGAGCATGCGCTTGCGGCGGTCGCCGAAGCCCGGTGCCTTGACCGCAACGGCGCTGAAGGTGCCGCGGAGCTTGTTGACGACGATCGTCGCGAGCGCCTCGCCCTCGACGTCCTCGGACACGATCAGCAGCGGCTTGCCGGACTGGATCACCTGCTCGAGCACCGGCAGCAGGTCCTTGACGGCCCCGATCTTCTGGTTCGCGACCAGGATGTACGGGTCCTCGAGAACCGCCTCCATCCGCTCGGCGTCGGTGATCATGTACGGCGACAGGTAGCCCTTGTCGAACTGCATGCCCTCCGTGAACTCGAGCTCGAGGCCGAAGGTCTGGCCCTCCTCGACGTTCACGACGCCGTCCTTGCCGACCTTGTCGATTGCATCGGCGATCACGTCGCCGATCTCGCGCTCGCGCGCCGAGATGGTGGCGACCCGGGCGATGTCCTCCTTGCCCGAGATCTCCTTCGACTGCTTCTTGAGCGCCCCGACGACGGACTCGACGGCGGCCTCGATGCCGCGCTTGAGACCCATCGGGTTCGCACCGGCCGCGACGTTCTTCAGGCCTTCGCGGACGATCGCCTGGGCGAGCACGGTCGCGGTCGTCGTGCCGTCGCCGGCCACGTCGTTGGTCGCGGTCGCGACCTCGCGGACGAGCTGTGCGCCCTGGTTCTCGAAGACATCTTCGACCTCGATCTCACGGGCGATGGTGACGCCGTCGTTCGTGATCGTCGGCGCGCCGAACTTCTTGTCGAGGACGACGTAGCGGCCCTTCGGGCCAAGCGTGACCTTGAGCGCGTCGGCGACGATGTTCACGCCCCGCTCGAGTGAGCGCCGTGCGTCCTCGTTGAACTTCAACTCTTTGTGAGCCATTCAGTACCTCCTTGGGCCGACCGCTTAGGCAGCGGAGCCGGCCATCTCCTTCTTCTTGGACTTCTTGGCGCCCGAGCCGGTCACCTTGGCGAGCACATCCGACTCGCGCAGGATCAGGATCTCGTCGGCGCCCAGCTTGATCTCGGTGCCGCCGTATTTGGAGAACACGATCTCGTCGCCCTCGGCGACCTCCATCGGGACGAGCTCGCCCTTGTCGTTGCGCGAGCCAGGCCCCGCGGCGAGCACGCGCCCGCGCTGCGGCTTCTCCTTGGCGGTGTCGGGAAGGACGATTCCGCTGATCGTCGTCTCCTCGTCCTCGAGGACCTCGACGATCAGGCGATCGCCCAGCGGCTGTAGATCCATCCAGCCCTCCTTCCGGTTCTGGACTGACTTTGTGACAGGGTCTGGCACTCTCAGTCTCTGAGTGCCAAGAGCATGATAACGGCTCACCGCCGCGTCGTGCAACTGGTCCGAGCCTCTTCAACTAAGAGTCTGTTACAAAGGGTTTGTGCGCAGGGAGTTCTCGGCCGGCGGGGTGGTGGTTCGGCGCCTGCGGGGTCGCTGGGTGGCCGCGGCGATCCGGCCGGGCGGCAAGAAGCCGGGCGTCTGGGCGTTGCCGAAGGGCCTGATCGGCCCCGGCGAGAAACCCGAGGACACGGCGCTGCGGGAGGTGGCCGAGGAGACCGGCGTCGAGAGCCGGCTCGTCGGGAAGCTCGGCGACGTCCGCTACGTCTACACCTGGGACGGCGAGCGGATCTTCAAGGTCGTCAGCTTCTATCTCCTGCGCTACTCGCGCGGACGCCTGGGCGACCTGCCGCCGGAGACCGCGCACGAGGTCGACGAGACCCGCTGGCTGCCGCTCGAGGAGGCGCCGAAGCTGCTCGCTTACGGAGGCGAGCGCCAGATGGCCGCAAAGGCCGTCGAAGCCGTCGGCGCACTATGATTCCGCCCGCCTCGTGGCAGGAGACGAACACGCGATGTATGCCCTGAACTTCTACTCGCCGATGGTGGCCGACCAGCTGCGCAGCGGCCGCAAGACCGCGACCATCCGGCTCGGCGACAAGTCGCGGAAATACCGCAAAGGAATGATCGTGCAGGTGCTGGCGGGCACCCGCTTCAGCCCGCGGCAGCGGATCTTCGACGCCGTGATCGACAAGGTCGAGGTCAAGCAGCTCGCGGAGCTCTCCCCGCGCGAGATCGAGCACGACAACCCCGAGATCCGCCGCACGGAGGAGATGGCCGCCTTCCTCGGCCAGCTCTACAACCGCGAGGTCAGCGGCGAGGACCTCGTCACGGTCATCCGCTTCAGCGAGATTCGCGCCTGATCTTCACGCCGAACTGCTCCGGCGGGCGCAGCTCGGCGCCGCAGGCCTCGCACTCGACGGCGAACGCCGACGAGAAACGCGCGTCGCACTCCGGGCACCGCGCGCGAAGCTCGCCCTCGCACTGCGGGCATGCGGCCGGGAGCTCGGCCTCGAAGTCCTCGAAGTAGCGCTGCACGTATCCGCAGCGGAGGCAGAACGCGACCCAGTCGCCGAGCGTCTTGCGCCGCTCCTCGCGGAGCCACTCCGAGGCCTTGCTCACCCCGCGACTGTACCGCTGGGCCGATCGTTAGAGTTCGGCCCGATGGCGATCGCGCGCGAAGCTGAGCCTGTCGGCTCGCTGCAGGAGGTCAAGGAAGCCGGTCTCGACCGCGAGGACCTGCTCGGCGTCTACCGCAACATGCTGGTCACGCGCGGGATCGAGGAGCGCGGCCACATCCTCTACAAGCAGGGCAAGATCCCCGGCTCGTTCTACACGGGGCGCGGGAACGAAGCCGCCGCGGTCGGCGTTGCGACCGCGATGGACGACGTCGACGTCGGCACGCCGCTCCATCGCGACATGGGCGTTCACGTAACACGCGGGGTCGAGCCCTGGCGGATCTTCGCGCAGTACATGGGCCGCGCCGACGGGCCGACCAAGGGCAAGGACGGCAACGTGCACATGGCCGACTCGCGTCTGGGCCTGCTGGCGATGGTCAGCCATCTGCCGGCGATGCTGCCGGTCGCGGTCGGCTGCGCGCTCGCCTTCCGGATCCGCGAGGAGAAGCGCGTCGCGGTCGGGTGGTTCGGTGAGGGCGCGTCCGCGCGCGGCGACACGCACGAGGCGATGAACCTCGCCGGCGTCCGCAAGCTGCCGGTCGTCTTCGTCTGCGACAACAACCAATGGGCCTACTCGACGCCGACCTATCTCGAGTACGCGACCGAGCACGTCGCCGACCGCGCCGAGGCCTATGGCTTCGAGGGCGTGGTCGTCGACGGCACGGACGTCCTCGCCGTCTACCGCGAGGCGCGGCGCGCGATCGAGAAGGCGCGCTCGGGCGGGGGCCCGACCCTGATCGAGTGCCTGACGCTGCGGATGGAGGGCCACGCTGTCCACGACGACGCCTTCTACGTCCCGAAGGACATGTTCGAGCGCTGGGCGGAGAACGACCCGATCGAGCGCTTCCGCAACTGGCTGCGCGAGCATGCCGAGCTCGGCGACGAGGAGGAGGACCAGATCACCTCGGGAGTCAAGAAGCTGCTGAACGACGCTCTCACCCGCGCCGAGGAGTCGCCGCTGCCCGACCCGTCCACGCTGACCGACGGCGTCTTCGCGACCTCCGAGGACCTCGACACGCCCCACCACAAATAGTGGCCGAGAAGACCTACCTGCAGGCGATCTCGGACGGCCTCCGCCAGGAGATGCGTCAGGACAAGCGCGTGTTCGTGATCGGCGAGGACGTCGGCGTCTACGGCGGCGCGTTCAAGGTGACGCTGGGCTTCCAGGAGGAGTTCGGCCCGTGGCGCGTGATCGACGCGCCGCTCTCGGAGACGGCGATCGTCGGCGGCTGCACCGGCGCGGCGATCATGGGCATGCGGCCGGTCGCGGAGATGCAGTTCTCGGACTTCATCTCCTGCGCGTGGGACCAGCTCGTCACCGTCGCGGCCAAGCAACGCTGGCGCGCCGGCACACCGGTGCCGATCACGGTGCGCCTGCCCTCGGGCGGCGGCTTCTCGGGCGGGCCGTTCCACTCGCAGAACCCTGAGAGCTCCTTCGCGCACATTCCTGGTCTGAAGATCGTCTGTCCGGCGACGCCCGAGGACGCCAAGGGCCTGCTGATCACTGCGATCCAGGACCCGAACCCCGTCCTCTACTTCGAGCACAAGCACCTCTACCGCCGGATCAAGGCCGACGTGCCCGACGAGCGGTACACGACGCCGTTCGGCCAGGCGCGCGTCCACCGGCAGGGCGACGACATAACGCTCGTCACCTGGGGCGCGATGGTCTGGACCGCGGACGAGGCGGCGCAGGAGCTCGAGGGCGACGGCGTCTCGGTCGAGATCCTCGACCTGCGGACGCTCATCCCCTGGGACAAGAAGGCGGTGCTCGAGAGCGCGCGCAAGACCTCGAAGGTCATCGTCCTCCACGAGGACACGCACACCGGCGGCTTCGGCGGGGAGATCGCGGCCACGATCGCCGAGGAGGCGTTCGAGGACCTCGACGCGCCCGTCAGGCGGATCGCCGCTCCCGACACGCCGGTGCCGTTCTCGCCCGCGCTCGAGAAGGTCTTCATCCCGCAGGTCGAGGACGTGGTCGCGGGAATCACGGAGCTGGCCGAGTACTGATGGCCACGACCTCTGCGATCGACGTCGTCATGCCCCAGATGGGCGTCTCCGTCTCCGAGGGGACGATCACCAAGTGGCTCAAGCAACAAGGCGAGCAGATCGCGGCCGACGAGCCGCTCCTCGAGATCTCGACCGACAAGGTCGACACCGAGGTGCCGAGCCCGGGCGAGGGCGTCGTGCAGCAGATCCTCGTCCAGGAAGGCGAGACGGTCGACGTCGGCACGAAGCTCGCGGTGGTCGCGCCGCCTGAGGCAGAGGCAGCGCCGGAGCCTGCGCGGGAGCCGGAACCGGAGCCACAGCCCGCCGCCGCAGAGCCGGCGGCGCCCGCACCTGCGGCTCCCGAGCCTGCGCCTGCCACCGACGGGGCGAGCGAGAAGACCTTCGTCTCGCCCGTCGTCGCGCGGATCGCCTCCGAGCACGGCGTCGACGTCAACGAGGTCCAGGGCACCGGCCGCGGCGGCCGCGTGACCAAGAAGGACATCCTCTCCTTCGTCGAGTCAGGATCTCCCGCCCAGCCCGCAGCGGCCGCGCCCGAAGCTCCGCCGGTTCCTGCCGAGGCGCCGCCATCGCCACCACCAGCGCCGGCAGCCCCGCCTCCGCCGCCACCACCAGCGCCGGCAGCCCCGCCTCCGCCGCCGGAGTCCGAGCCGGAAGAGGGTGAGACGGTCGAGCCGATGAGCGCCATGCGCCGCGGCATCGCCGAGCACATGCGCCGCTCGCTCGACACCTCCGCGCACGTCACGAGCGCGATCGAGGTCGACATGTCGAACGTGGTCTCGATCCGCCGGAAGCTGAAGCGCGAGTACACAGAGGCCTACGGCGTCAACCCGACCTACCTCTCCTTCGTCGCGCGGGCCGCAGTCGAGACGCTGCGCGAGTACCCATGGATCAACGGCGAGCTGCGCGGCGACCAGATCGTCACGCGCAACTACGTCAACCTCGGCTTCGCCGTCGAGCTCGCCGACGGCAAGGGCCTGATCGTGCCGGTCGTCCAGCACGCGGAGGGCTTGAACCTGCTCGGGATGGCACGGTCGGTCTCCGAGATCGCCGCCAAGGCCCGCGACAAGAAGCTACTACCGGACGACGTCCAGGGCGGCACCTTCACGATCACGAATCCCGGCGGCTACGGCACCTTCCACGGAACGCCGGTGATCAGCCAGCCGCAGGCCGCGATCCTCGGCACCTACGCGGTGGTCAAGCGCGCGTGGGTGATCCAGGACGACCGCGGCGAGGACGTGATCGCGATCAGGCCGATCATGAACCTCACGCTCACGTACGACCATCGTCTCGTCGACGGCGCGCTCGCCGGCCGCTTCCTACGCGACCTGCGCGAGAAGCTCGAGACCTGGGACGAGGCGAACTACTAGCCCTGACTGGCGTGAGCCGGGCCGCATACCTGCTTGAGCCCGAGGGGCTGGTGCCCTATCTCGAGGCGTGGGACCTGCAGCGCTCTCTGGCCGGCGCGGTCGCGCGCGGTGAGCTGCTGGACACGGTGGTGCTGCTGGAGCACGCGCCCGTGATCACGCTGGGGAGACGCACCGAGGCCGGCGAGGTGCATGTGCCGGAGGGCGCCGGCGTCGAGATCGTCGAGACCGACCGCGGCGGCAAGTCGACCTACCACGGGCCGGGGCAGCTCGTCTGCTATCCGATCTTCGACCTGAC
>VAWL01000181.1 GCA_005883965.1 Actinomycetota bacterium | reverse complement strand
ACGACCCAGCGTCGCCGGACGACGCCTCGGTCAAGCACTTCTACGACCGCGAGCAGTTCGAGAGGGCCTGGATCCCGGCGTCGGGCGGGATCGTCTACGTCATCCGCCCGAGCGGGTGGCCGACGCCGTCGCTGACAGCCAACAACTCGTAGCGGGCTCGCGCTCCGAGGCTAGGCTGTCGGGCATGGGCTTCCGCGTGGTCACTCCCGGCGAGCTCGACTGGAAGACCCGGCCTCACGAGCCCGACGAAGCGCCGCGGCACGTGGCCGAGGTCAGCGACCTGGCCGGATTTGAGCACACACGCGCCAATGTCTGGCGCTACGAGCCGGGCGCGAAAGGCCGGCGCCACCGGCACCCGGTCCAGGAGGAGACCTTCGTCGTCCTCGCCGGGACGCTCTCCATGTACGTGGGCGATCCGCCCGTGCGCCAGGACGTGCCTACCGGGGGCGTGATCCACGTCGAGCCCGGCACCCCGCTCCAAAGCGTGAACCATGGCGATGTGGAGCTGATGGTCTATGCCTACGGCACCCCGCCGGAGAGCGAGCACGCCGAGATCCTCGACTCCGCGGTCTAGATGGCGGGGGACGAGTACCTGCTCGACACGCCGTTGGTTCGGGAGTTCGTCGCGGCCGTCCGAGCGTCGATCGACTCGGCGAGCTCCCCGCAGGAGGCGTGCGCCGCGATCCGGCCTCTCTTCGCCGAGCTTCTCGCCGACCAGGACTGGCTACCGGCCCGGTACCGCGAGGGCGTTCCGGACAGTGGCATGGGCGGAGGCATCGGCCAGTGGCTCCTCTTCCGCGCACCAGACGGAGCGCTCTCGCTCTTCTCGCTGGTCGTGCCGCCAGGCTCGGAGACGCCGGTCCACGACCACCTCGCCTGGGGCCTCGTAGGCCTGTATGCGGGCACGCAGGACGAGGACATCTATGCCGAGGGCGACGGCGGCCTGGAGCTACTCGAGTCGCGGTCACTCGTCGCCGGCGACTTCTACGAGCTGATCCCGCCGGCTGCGGATATTCACCGCGTGCGAACGACCTCAGAGGAGACTTCGGTCTCGATCCATCTGCTCACGAACGACACCGGCTGCGTCTGGCGCCACACGTACGACCCCCAGTCGGGCGAACGCGAGCCCTTCCGCTCAGGTTGGGTCAACGTTCCCTGCGACGAGGACTAGCCAGCCAGGCCGCAGCACTGAAGGCTTCAGAAGGAGGCAGGCCTGCGCAGGCTCCGCTTCCGCTCAGGCAGCCCCCTCCTCGTAGCGCGGGAGCCCGTCTTCCGGGAGCTCCTCCCACGGCGCGTGCGAGGCGACGAACGTGTGGAACTGCGGCCGGATGCCAGGGTCGCCGTCCAGCGCCCCGAGCCGGATACCGATCTGGTCGCCCTCGGGCCACTCGTTGCCGAAGAGGCTCGAGCCGCAGACCGAGCAGAAGGCCTTCACGCGACCCTCGCCCGGCCGGTAGACGCTGATCAGCTCCTCGCCCTGGATCAAGCGAAAGCCTTCGCGCGGGACGCGACCCTGGGTCCCGCCGAAGGCGCCGGAGTGCTTGCGGCACCGCGAGCAGTGACAGTGGCTGGCCCAGAGGAACGGCGCGGTGATCTCGAACTGCACGCCGCCGCAGAGGCACGAGCCCCGCAGCGGGTTGTCGGGGCTCGGCTCCGGCCCCGGCTCAGCCAACGAGCTCCTTGAACCCCGGCTCGTCGCGGAGCGTGGCGAAGTCGTCGTCGGCCTTTGCCATCTCGCGGAAGCGCGGCGACAGCTCGAGCGAGCGGCGCAGGTGCTCGATCGCGTCGTCCTTGCGACCGGCGAGGCTCTCGGCGCAGGCGACGTTGTAGAGGAGACCCGGGTACTCCGGATTGGCCTCGACGAGCTCGCGGCCGCGGTCGGCGGCCTCGTCGTACTTGCCGGCCTGGAAAAGGGGGTTGAGCGGCGCCCAGAGCTCCCAGCCGCCGGCCTCGTACGCTTCCCCGGGGGCGCCGCCGACCGCGAGGAGCGTCGTGTTCGGCTCTTCCGCGAATGCCGTGCGCTTGATCTTGGGCTTCACGTAGACGAGCGTGCCGGCCGTCGCGTCCACGCTTTCCCCGCCGAGCTCAAACCGCGCGCGGCCGCTGACGACGACATATAGCTCCTCGTGCCCGCCCGGCTCGTCCTCGTCATGCTCGTTGATGATCCGGTCGCCGGCCTGGCGCGCGGTCCACGAGTTGACGCCGAACGAGGTGATGCCGAGGTGATGCCGGACGGGCCGGAACGGCTCGCGCCCGTCGTCGATCTCGTCGATCTCTTCGATTCTCGTAACGGTGTAGTCGCTCATGGCTCGATCGTATCGAGGCCGAGCCAGGCGGCCAGGTCCTCGAGCTCGGCCTGCACGCCCCTCGCGACCGCGCGGCTGAACTTCACGTCCTCGTGGATCGCGTTCACTCGGAGAACGGAGGCCTTGCGATCGGCGAGCGCGTCGACCTTGCCGACCAGACGGTCGCCGTGGAGCACCGGCAGCGCGAAGTAGCCCCAGCGCCGCACAGCCGCGGGCTTGTACATCTCGAGGACGTACTCGAAGTCGAACAGCTCCTGCGCTCGGGCTCGGTCGTGGACGAGCCGGTCGAACGGCGAGAGCAGCGCGGTGCGGCCCTCGAACTCCTGTCCGAGCGCGGCGGGATCGACCCGCCACTCGCCCTTGACACCCTCGACCAACGCCGGCTCACCCGCCTCGCCGACGTCGATCGGCTCGACCGGCATCTTGGTCGCCTTGGCCCGCGCGATCCCGAGCGCGGAGAGCCGGCGCTCGTTCTTCAGCCGTTCAGCCTCCTCGAGCGGCGGCACGACCGCGTCGGACGGGTACACGCGCTCGGCCAGGTCCCAGATCCGCTCACGCCCGACGCGCCCGGAGATCGCCACCTCGCCGCGGCCCATCAGGAACTCGAGCATCTGGGTCACGTTGCGGTTGTTCGTCCAGCCGGTCGAGGCCCACGGCACGGCGGCCGTGTCCGGGATTTCGCGTGAGGTCAGCGGGCCCGAAGCGCGGAGGAGCTCGAGGACATCACGCCGGAAACGGTCGTTCTCCCTGAGCCAGACGCGCGAGCGCTCGTAACTGGGCTGATCGGCTGCGCCGGCGAGATAGAGCCCGGCGTCGCTCATCGGGCGAATCAGCGCATTGTGCTCGAACAGCGTTCGCTCCTGCTCCAGCGCCTGCGTCAGCTGCTCGGGGTGGTACGCCGACCCGAGCCGGCTCCAGGCCACGAGGTCGGCGTTGGGCGCGAGCGCCGCGGTCGGATCGACCTGCAGCATTGCCAGCCGCTGCACGACGTCCAACAGGTCGGCCGGCCGAGGCGCGTCGAGCAGTTGTGCCCGAACGGCGATCCGCCGGGCCTGCCGCTTCGTGAGGCGGTGGGCGGCCATCGTCCAAGTGTGACGAGGCGCGACAGTTCGGCGCTCTGAGATGCTCACCGCAGTGTTTTTCCGGCTGAGCACCTGGGAGCTGTGGCTGATCGTCGCCGCGATCGTCCTCGGGTTCGTGGCCGCGGGCTACCTGACCGGCCGCTTCCTGCGCCTGCGCGACGAGACGCTGCGCGAGCCGGTCGGAATCGTCCAGGGGGCCTTCTTCGCACTGGTCGGGTTGATCCTCGCCTTCGGCCTGACGCTGGCGATCGGGCGCTACGACACGCGCCGGGCCGCCGTCGTCGACGACGCCAACACCATCGGAACGACGTACCTTCGAGCCCAGACCCTGGCCGAGCCGATACGAGCCCGCTCGCTGCAACTGCTCAGGCAGTACACGGACGCCAGCATCGCGCTCTCGCTTGCGGTCCCTACCACCGCGAGGTTCGGACAGGTCGTCGCACGCCAAGACGGCCTCCAGCGCCGGCTCTGGGCGCTGGCGGGGGACGCCCTCAGGAACGCGCCACAAGACAGCGCCCCGCGCCTCTACGTCGAGACGCTCAACGAGATGATCGACCAGCAGACCGTCCGAATCGCGGCCCTCAACAACCGCATTCCCAACGCCGTCCTGGCACTAGAGGTGTTCGGCGCCGCCTTCGCCTTCGGCCTGCTTGCGCTCTACACGGCCATGCACGGCCGCGGCGCCACCACCGTCGTCCTCGCCGGTGCGCTCGTGACGCTGCTCCTGCTGGTCATCTTCGATCTCGATCGCCCGACGCGCGGCCTGATCCGCGTCCCCGACACGCCGCTCGTCGCGCTGCGCGAGTCGATGATGCTGCCACCAGCGGCCCACGGCCCGTCGGCGTGAACCTCTACTGGGCGGCACTGATCGTCGTGGCCGTGAGCGTCGCCACCATCGCCGCCATGCTGCTCGTCCGCAGACGAGCTCCCGAGGGGAGCTACTTCGAGGACGGAGACCGCGCCGCCGGGGTGTTCGGCGTCATCGCAACCGGCTTTGCCGTGCTGCTGGGCTTCGTCGTCTTCCTTGCGTTCCAGAGCTTCGACACCTCGCGCAGCGGCGCCATCCACGAGGCGGAGATCGTCAGCGAGCAGTTCGAGACGGCTCAGCTGATGCCCGTCGCGGTTCGCGGCCGCTTCTCGGGTGAGCTGGTCTGCTACGCGCGGGCGGTCGTGCACCAGGAATGGCCGCAGATGGAGTCGGGCACGCTGGCCAACGGCCACAACCCCTGGGGAATCACCATGTTCCAAACGTTGAAGACGGTCGAGCCGCGCTCGCCGGCCGAGCAGGCCGCGTACGGCAAGTGGCTCGATCAGCGCACCGACCGCGAACGCGCGCGCGCCGACCGGAGCGGGCGGTCGTGCAGGCGACCATGATGGGCAGCGTGGCAGTGGTGATCACCTCCACCCTGCTACTGCTCTGGTACCTCGACCATCCCTTCGGCCCAAACGGGCTCCGGCCGACTGCCATGGAACGGACACTCGACCAACTGACGCACGAGAAGGGGATCGCCAGCGGAGGCTTCCAGATCCCGTGCGATGTCCGCGGGGCGCCCCGCTGACGATCAGGCGGGCTCCAACGCCTTGTTGGTCGGCGGTGCCATCTCGGTCGCCATTTCGTCCGAGTCCTCGGCGTGGTAGGCAGCAAGCAGCCGCCGCTCCTCCGCCAGCTTCGGGAACTTGAAGTAGACGAGCACCGCGCCGAGCAGGACCGCGACGATCCCCGCTGTATAGGCCCACTCGTCTCCCTTCAGGAACGAGGTCTTCGCTCCGGCGATGATCTGTTGCTGGACCGATGCCGGGTAGCGACTCGCCGTGTCCGCAGCACTCGAGAACGACTTGGTGAGCTCGGCCTGGACGGTGCTGTTGACGTTCTTGCCGGAGGCTGTGATTGCCGCGCCGGCGGCGGCGGCGTAGCCGGCCGTCAGGAGCGCGCCGAAGATCGACTGCATGATCGCTCCGCCCAGGTCACGCTGGAGGTCGGCAGTGCCCGAAGCCATCCCGACCCGCTTGACGGGCACCGACCCGGTCAGCGAATGGGAGGCCGGCGTGCCGGCCAGCCCGACGCCGATGCCGACGAATGAGTAACCGAGCGCGACCTTCCAGTAGGAGATGTTCTCCT
>VAWL01000170.1 GCA_005883965.1 Actinomycetota bacterium | reverse complement strand
CGCTCTCGAACCACCCGGAGGTCGAGCTCGTCGGCTCGGCCAACCAGGTGGCCGAGGCGGCCCCGACCCTTACGGGCGGGCACCTGCAGGTCGTGCTGCACGCGACCCGCTCCTCCGCCTTGCCGGTCAACGAGATCGCAGCCCTGCGCGAGCACACCCGGGCGCCGATCGTCCTGCTCGCCTCGAACGGCTCCCCCGCCTTCCTGGAGGAAGCCCTCGAGCACGACGTGGCCGATGTCCTGCTGCTCCCGCAGCTGGCCGACAACGTCGCCTTCGCCGTCCGCAAGGCGGGCCACGCGGGCAAGCGGCTCGCGGGCTCCCAGCGTCGGCACGGACGGCTCGTGACCGTGTTCTCACCCAAGGGCGGGACCGGCAAGACCGTGACCGCCACGAACCTCGGCACCTCCCTCGCCAAGCACTGGGGCAAGCGGGCGCTCCTGCTCGACCTCGACCTCCAGTTCGGCGACGCCGCGATCATGCTCGGGATCGAGCCGGAGAAGACGATCTACGACCTGGTCACGGCTCCGGGCGAGCTCGACTCCGAGAAGCTGGCCGGCTACACGACCCGGCACGCGTCCGGGCTCGACGTGCTCCCGGCGCCGCTGCGCCCCGAGGACGCCGAGCTCGTGACCGAGGCCAAGCTGGCCCGCCTGCTCGAGGTGGCGCGCGAGTCGTACGACGTGATCGTCGTCGACACGTCGCCCTTCTTCCACGGGCCGATGCTGGCGACCCTCGACCGCACCGACGAGCTCCTGCTCGTCTGCGGGCTGGACGTGCCGACGCTGAAGAACGTCCGGCTCAGCCTGCAGACGC
>VAWL01000169.1 GCA_005883965.1 Actinomycetota bacterium | reverse complement strand
GTCGAGGCCGCGCTCGAGCGCGAGATCGCGTACGAGATCCCGAGCGACCGCTCGGTCCCGCTCGCGGTCAACCGCGGCAACCCCGCGGTGCTCTCCGACTCGAAGGCGGACTTCTCGAGAGCCGTCAGGGCGATGGCGAAGGAGCTCGTCGCCGCGCAGGCCGCGGCCAAGCAGAAGAAGAGCTTCCTGGCGAGCATCGGGAGGACCAATGGGTCTTCATGACCGTGCCGAGCTGAAGACGCGGATCCACCACGCGTGCATCGCAAAGCTCGGCCCACAGCTGTTCTCGGCCGGCAAGACCAACGAGGGCTCGCCGGACGACCTGGCCGAGAACGTGCTCCGGGTCGTCACCGAGCAGCTCGCGCTCGACCGCACGCCGCTGACCCGCGAAGAGCGGCGCCAGGTCACGCGCGAGATCACCGACGACATCCTCGGCTACGGCCCGCTCGAGCCGCTCCTCCGGGACGACTCGGTCACGGAGGTCATGGTCAACAACCACGACCGCGTCTACGTCGAGCGCAAGGGGAAGATCGAGGCGGCCGACGCGACGTTCGTCGACAACGCCCACCTGCTCCGGATCATCGACAAGATCGTCTCGCAGATCGGGCGCCGCGTGGACGAGGCCTCGCCGATGGTCGACGCGCGCCTCCCCGACGGGAGCCGCGTCAACGCGATCATCCCGCCGCTCTCGTTGCGTGGGCCGACGCTGACGATCCGGAAGTTCTCGCGCGATCCGTACACGATCGACGACTTGATCGAGTTCGGCACGACCACGCCGGAGGCGGCCCAGTTCCTCTCCGCCTGCGTGCGCGGCAAGCTGAACGTGCTCATCTCCGGCGGTACCGGCACCGGTAAGACGACGACCCTGAACGCGCTCTCGGCCTTCGTGCCGAACGACGAGCGCATCGTCACGATCGAGGACGCCGCCGAGCTCCAGCTCCAGCAGCAGCACGTGATCACGCTCGAGGCGCGCCCGCCCAACATCGAGGGCGAGGGCGAGGTTCGCATCCGCGAGCTCGTCCGCAACGCCCTGCGCATGCGCCCCGACCGGATCATCGTCGGCGAGGTCCGCGGCCCCGAGACCCTGGACATGCTCCAGGCGATGAACACGGGCCACGAAGGCTCGCTGACCACGATTCACGCCAACTCGCCTCGCGACGCGCTGGCCCGGCTCGAGACGCTGGTGCTGACCGCCGGCGTCGAGCTGCCGCACCGCGCGATCCGCGAGCAGATCGCGAGCGCCTTCGACCTGCTCGTTCAGATCGCGAGGCTTGTCGATGGCTCGCGCCGCATTACCCACATCACCGAGGTGCTGCGGATGGAGTCCGACGTGATCACGCTGCAGGACATCTTCGTCGCACGGCCTCCCGAGGAGGACGAGAACACGACCGGCAAGCCCGTGCGGCTGCTCGGCCAGCTCGAGAGCAGCGGCCTGAAGCCGCACTTCCTCGAGAAGATGGCCGCGAACGGCGTGATCCTGCCGCCGACGTTCTTCAGCGACAACAGCGCGTTCCGGCCGAACTACGCCACCGCGACCTACGGCGGCTTCGAGTGAGGCGACTCCAGCTTCTCCTCGCAATCGCAGTTGTCGCCCTGATCGCCCCGCTCGCAGCGGACGCCGGGATCACGCTGCGAAACGTCGACACGAGCGGCTACCCGAGCGTGCGCCTGACGCTCGTGGCGCCCGTAGCCTCCGACCAGGCACCGACCCTCACCGAGGCCGGCAGCGCAGTCGTCGGGCTGAACGCCCGCAGCCTGGCCTCGTCCAAGAGCGTCGTCGTCGCGATCGACCGCTCTCGCTCGATGTCCGGGCAGCGTCTGACGGACGCGGTCGCGGCCGCAAGGCAGTTCGTCGCGGACAAGAGCGCTTCCGACCGGATCGCGGTGGTCGTCTTCGGCTCGAAGGCGGTGCAGCTGACCGGCTTCTCGTCCTCGACGATCGACGCGGACGATGCGCTGCGCACGATGGCGGTCGACTCGAAGTCCGGCACTGCGCTCTACGACGGGGTCGCGCTCTCGACTCAGCTGCTCGCGAAGCAGCAGGGCCGCGCTCGCGTGGTCGTCCTGCTCACCGACGGGCAGGACGTGTCCAGCAAGACCTCTCTCCACGATGCGATCGCCGGCGCGAAGCGCTCCGACGTGCTCGTCTACCCGGTCGGCGTCGGGGCCTCGACCGCGACGCGGGCGCCGCTTGCACGGATGGCGCACGAAACCGGCGGCGCCTATCACGGCGCGTCGACGAGCTCGACGCTCAAGGGCGTCTACTCGTCGATCGCGGCGGAGCTGCGCCGCACCTGGCGGATCCAGTACGTCACCGCCGGACGTCCCGGCGAGACGCTGCACCTGCGCGTCGCGCTCGACCCCGAAGGCGCAGTCTCGACCAACGTCACCATCCCCGGCAGCCTCGCCCCGGCCAGCTCCGGCTCGGGGTTGCCCTCTCCGTTCTACTCGCCGCTAGGCGGGCTCGTGGTCGTCCTGATCGTCGCGTTCCTGACGCTGACCGCGGCGGCATTCCTGCTCGCCGGCACGAAGGGATCGTGGCTCAAGTCGCGCCTGGCGCCTCACATCGACGGCCGGCCGAGGCGGGACCGCCGGCGCACGAAGGGCGCGCGGCTGGCCGCCTTCGCCGGGCTCTTCCGTGCGACCGAGCAGGCATTCGGCCATCGGAACGTCTGGCAGAAGGTGCAGCGGCGCCTCGAGCGCGCCGACGTGCCTCTCCGCACGGTCGAGTTCTTCTACCTGATGGCCGGGTGCGCGTTCGTGCTCGCGCTCCTCGCAGCCATGACCGGGCGCTCGACGATGAGCATCCTGATCGCGCTCGCCGTCGGCGCCGCGATCCCCTACGTCTGGGTCGCCTTCAAGGCGCGCCGGCGGATGTACGCGTTCGAGGACCAGCTCCCCGACCTGCTCGTCACCCTCGCGGCCTCGCTGAAGGCGGGTCACAGCTTCAAGCAGGGCATCCAGACAATCGTCGACGAGGGCCAGGAGCCTGCCAGCAAGGAGCTAGGGCGCGTCATCACCGACACGCGCCTCGGGCGCCCGATGGACGAAGCGCTCTCCGAGACGGCCGACCGGATCGGCTCGAAGAACTTCTCGTTCGTGATCACCGCCGTCACGATCCAGCGCCAGGTCGGAGGCAGCCTCGCTGGCCTGTTCGACATGATCGCCGACACCGTCCGCCAGCGGCAGCAGTTCGCGCGCAAGATCCGCTCGCTGACCGCCATGGGCCGGGCGTCCGCCTACGTCCTGGTCGGCCTGCCGTTCTTCGTGGGGATGGCGATGACGGTGATGAACCCGACCTACATGGATCCGCTCTACCACTCGTCCACGGGCCACACGCTGATCATCATCGGGCTGGTGATGATGGGGCTCGGGTCCCTGATGCTCAAGAAAATCGTCTCCTTCAAGGGGTAACGCATGCTCTTCGTGATCTTCATCGGACTCGTCTGCTTGGCCATTTCGGCGTACTTCGTCGGCGACGCGGTCACGCTGCCCGCGCGGGAGCGCCACACCTCCGTGAACCGGGCTGCCCGTTACGGAAGCTTCCGCCCCTCGCTTGGGGCGGCGCACAAGCCCTTCCGCGAGCGCGTGCTCGCCCCCCTCGGCGAACGGCTGGCCAGGTGGACGCTGAAACTGCACCCGAGGACGACGGTCGACGGCGTCAGCGCGCGCCTTCTCGCCGCTGGGCTCGGGCGCTCGCTCTCGCCGACCGCCTTCCTGGCCTTCAAGTCGGGCCTCGCGATCGGAGGCATCGTCCTCGGCGCGCTCTTCGGCGGGGCGGTGGCCGGCGCCGGCGGGGTGCTCTTCCTGTCGGTCACCCTCGCGGGCCTGGGCTTCATCCTGCCCGACCTCGCGGTTTCGTCGAAGGCCCGGCAGCGCAAGGAGCGCATCCGCGCCGAGCTGCCGGACGCTCTCGACCTGATGGCGGTCAGCGTCGAAGCTGGAATGGGCTTCGACGGGGCGATTTCGAAGCTGACCGATCACATGTCCGGCCCGCTCGCCGACGAGTTCGCGCTGACGCTCAGCGAGATCCGGATCGGCGAGACCCGGCAGGACGCGCTCAAGAAGCTCTCGGCGCGCACCAGCACGCCCGAGCTCGCCACGTTCGTTCGCGCGATCATCCAGGCCGACCAGCTCGGCATCTCCCTCGGCCGCATCCTGCGCGTGCAGGCGACGGACAGCCGCCTCAAGCGCCAGGCCGCCGCCGAGGAGAAGGCGATGAAAGCGCCCATCAAGATGCTCTTCCCGACCGTGCTCTTCATCTTCCCGGCCATGTTCCTCGTGATCCTCGGGCCGGCGTTCCTCAACCTCTCGAAGATCTTCTGACCCCGACCGGAGGCGACGATGTCCACCAACGAGCAGCCCGACAACAAGCCCGCCGAGACCGAGAAGGGCTTCGGCACCGGCCTGCGCGCCCAGCTCGAGCGGCGCCGGGGCGAAGACGGAACGCCCGAGGCCGCCGGGGCGACGAACGTCGAGCTGCGCTTCGAGCTCACGGCGAGGCCGGCCGGCGACGGGGAGACCCTGACGGTCAACGGCGGGCCCGAGCTGAGCGAGCTCAGATCCGAGCTCGAGGCCGCGCTCCGGCGCGAGGAGACCCTGCGCCTGCGGCTCGAGAAGCAGACCGAGGCCTACGACGGCGGCATCGGCAATGAGAAGGAGCTGGCGCGGCGGGCCGCAACCCTCGACGAGCGCGATGCGAAGCTGGCCGAGTTCGAGGTCGACCTGGAAGAGCGCGAGCGCAAGATCCGCGTCGAGCGCGAGGCGATCGAAGCCGAGCACGGCCGCGTCGCCGAGCTCCAGGCCGAGCTGGCCGCCGAGCAGCAGTTCGCGGCGGAGCAGCAGGAGAAGGCCGAGAAGCGGATCCGCGACCTCGCCGGCGCCGACCGCGAGCGCGCGAAGGTCGAGGCCGACCTGGCCAAGCAGCTCGCCGCCTTCTCCGACCGGGAGAAGAAGCTCGAGAAGAAGGAGCACGAGCTCGAGACGCGCGAGCGCGCGAGCGAGGTTCGATTCCAGGGCCGGGAGCGCTCGCTCGAGAAGCGCGACCACGAGCTGCGCACTCGCGACAAGGAGATGGCCGAGCGTGAGCGCAAGCTCGCGACGCGCGAGTCCGACCTCAAGAAAGAAGCAGCGCGCGTGGCGGCAAAGGACGAGGCGATCGGCGAGCGCGAGGCCGACATCCTGCTCCGGCAGGACAAGCTGCGCGGCGACGCCGACCGCTTCGAGCGTGAGCTCGCCGACAAGGGCCGTCTTGCCGAGGACGCGGTCGCCAGGATGGCCGCGCTCGACCAGCGCGAGCTCGACCTGACCGCGCGCGAGGCCGAGCTGAACAGGCTTCAGGCTGAGATCGCGCACGCCGAGCGGGACGCGATCCGGGGGCGCGACCTCGAGGAGTGGAACGCCCGGCTCGAGCAGCGGGAGCGCGAGCTCGCCACCCGCGAGTCGGAGCTCACCAGCTACGAGTCGGTCACGGACTCGCAGAAGAAACGGACCGACCGCCGCGAGCAGCGCGTCTCCGGAATGGAAGAGCAGATCACGGACCGGCTCAAGGAGCTCGACGAGCGCGAGGCCGAGCTGGAGCTCCGCGAGGCGCGGCTCGAGGCCGACGTCGAGATCCGCTCCGACAAGATGGAGCAGCGCGAGGCCGACCTGGCCGAGCTCGAGGAGCGGCTCGCCAAGCAGGAATCCGAGCTGGCCGCGTACGTCGCTCAGGCGCAGACCGAGCTCCAGCGCCGCGAGTCCGAGTGGTGGCAGAAGCAGCTCGGGCACGACGCCGAAGTTCCCGCCGCGTAGTTCATTCTTCGGCCCGTGGAGGGCCGCAGCACAGCCGTTCCCCGAACCGAAGGGTTGGGGACGGCACGCGCTCTCACGGCCCGCCCGTACGCGGTCGTCGCCGGGATCTGGGCGGTCTGGGCCGGCGCCGTCGTTGCGACAGTCGCGATCGGGATCGCCTCGGGCGCCTACGACCGGGCAAAGGCCCCGCCGGGGACGGCGCTCTTCCCGCTCTTCTCGTGGGACTTCGGCTGGTACGACGCAATCGCGCACTACGGCTACGCGGCGGTTGCGGACCGGCGCTACGCGTTCTTCCCGCTCTGGCCGTGGCTGATCCGGGCCTCGGGGTCGGTCGCGGACTGGAAGCTCGCGGGCGCAGTCGCCCTCGCCGCCAGCGCGCTCGCCTTCCTCGGCGTCGCGGCCGGAAGCCCCGCGGGGCGGCCGCGCCAGGCGGCGCTGGCCCTCGCCTGCTGGCCTGGCTCCTTCGCCCTGCTGCTCGCCTACCCGGACGGGCTCGCGCTCGCCGCCGCGGCCTGGGCGGCGGCGCTCGTCCTGCGCGAGCGCCCGCTCCTCGCCGCGCCGCTCGGTGCCGCCGCCGCGCTGCTGCGCCCGAACGGCCTCCTGATCGCCCTGCCGCTCGCCTGGCTCGCCCGCGGGCGGGACTGGCGCTACAAGCTCGCGGCCGCGGCGCCGGTCGCGGCGGCGGTCGCGGTCGAGCTCTTCTTCTGGAGGCGGAGCGGCCACGTCGACGCGTTCTTCCACGCGCAGCGGCTCTGGGGCCGGAACGGACCCACCGGGATCGGCCGCTGGGCCGACCACGTCCGCGACCGCGTCGACGCGCACCTGGCGCCCGTCGCGATCCTGCTCGTGGTCGCCGTCGCCGCGCTCGTCATCGCCTGGCGGCGCTTCGGCCCCTTGACGACGGCGGTGGTCGCCTACGTGTGCGCCGTGCCGCTCCTGCTCGCGTCCACGCACGACCTGCAGGGCTTCGTCGACAGCGCCCGCTGCGTGCTCGTGCTCCCGCTGCTCGTCGTCCTCTGGCGGATGGGCGAGCGCTACCGGCCGTGGGCCGCCTTCGCGACGGTCGTGGTCGCCCTGCTGCTCGGCTCCGGCCTGATGCAGAGCTTCGGGCGGCAGAGCCTGTACGCGTTCCCGATCTTCTGGGCCCTCGGCGAAGGCCCAGCCTGGCTGCGCCGCCCGCCCCTCGCCGTCCTGGGCTTTGCTGCGAACTTGGGCATCGCGCTCCTGCTGACCCGGTTCGCCCCGTAACGTTCCGGCCGTGGATCGCGTCCTGATCACCGGCGGCGCCGGGTTCATCGGCTCCCACCTCGCGGACGAGCTCCTCGCGGCCGGGTATGCGGTGCGCGCGCTCGACGTGCTCGTCGACCAGGTTCACGACGGCGGCAAGCCCGCGTACCTGAGCGCCGATGTGGAGCTGATCCCCGGCGACGTGCGCGGCGGGGAGGTCGTCCGCGGCGCGCTCGAGGGCGTCGACGCCGTCGTCCACCTCGCGGCCCGCGTCGGCGTGGGCCAGAGCATGTACGCGCAGGCGGAGTACGCCGGCGCGAACACCCTCGGGACGACGGTGCTGCTCGACGCCCTGGCCGAGAGCCCGGTGCGCAAACTCGTCGTCGCCTCGAGCATGAGCGTCTACGGCGAGGGCGCCTACCAGCCGGTGCCGGCGGTGGAGCGCACGCGCGAGCAGCTCGAGCGCCGCGAGTGGGAGCCGCGCGGGGCGGGCGGCGAGGAACTGACGCCGGTGCCCACGCCCGAGACGAAGCAGCCCGCGCTCTCGTCCGTCTACGCACTGACCAAGTTCGATCAGGAGCGGCTCTGCCTGCTCTTCGGCTCGGCGTACGGCGTGCCGGCGGTGGCGCTGCGGCTCTTCAACGTCTACGGCCCGCGCCAGGCGCTCTCGAATCCGTACACGGGCGTGCTGGCGATCTTCGCCTCCCGGCTCCTGAACGACAACGCGCCGGTCGTCTACGAGGACGGCGCTCAAACGCGCGACTTCGTGCACGTCTCCGACGTCGCCCGCGCTTTCCGGCTCGCGCTCGAGCAGGAGGGCGCCGACGGCCGAGTGGTCAACGTCGGCGGCGGCCGCGCCACCTCCGTGCTCGAGATCGGGCACACGCTCTCCGGGCTGCTTGGAAGGGAGATCGACCCCGAGCTCCCGGGAACCTTCCGCGCCGGCGACATCCGCCACTGCATCGCCGACGTGACCCTCGCGCGCGAGCTGCTCGGCTTCGAGGCGCAGGTCGCGCTCGAGGACGGCCTCGCCGAGCTCGCCGACTGGCTTCAGACCCAACCAGCAACCGACCGCTTCGACCGGGCAGCAGCCGAGCTGGCCGAGAGAGGATTGACCGGATGACCAACGCAACCCTGCACACGAACCACGGCCCGATCGAGGTCGAGCTCTTCGACGAGGACGCGCCCAAGACCGTCGAGAACTTCCGCAAGCTCGCGGAGGACGGCTTCTACGACGGCGTGACCTTCCACCGCGTGATCCCGGACTTCATGATCCAGGGCGGCGACCCGACCGGAACAGGGATGGGCGGCCCGGGCTACACGTTCGAGGACGAGATCAACGAGCACAAGGTCGAGCGCGGCGCCCTCGCGATGGCCAACGCCGGGCCGAACACGAACGGCAGCCAGTTCTTCATCGTCACGGCCGAAGCCACGCCGTGGCTCGACGGCAAGCACACCGTCTTCGGCCGCATCACCGGCGGGATGGACGCCGTCGACTCGATCTCCGCGACCGAGACCGACGCGGGCGACAAGCCCCGCGAGGCCGTCGTCATCGAGCGAGTCGAGCTCTGAGAGCGCGGAGGGGCTCTCGCCCCTCCGCGCCTCTTGTGCCTACGCACTCGCGCCGGTCGGGGCCAGGCGGGCACCGCCAGACGGCGGGCCGGGCATCCCGGCTTGGACGCTCACGACCTCGAGCTGCTTGTTCACGTAGACCGTGACAGGCGAGCCGTCGGCCTTGACCATGTGCGCCTCGTAGGCGGCGTTGCTGTCGGCGTCGGTCTCGACGCGGACGATCGTGCCGCCGGGCACCTTCGCGAGGGCGAGCTCACGCACCTTCGCCGCGGTGTCTCCGGTGAGCGGCGTCTCGTCGCTCCGCTGCGGGCCCCACGGCTGATGCGCGCTGGGCGCCGCCGCAGAGCCCGAAGAGCTCGAGCCCGACCCGCTGGCGGCGCTGGCGACGCCGTAGCTGCCGGCCGCGACTCCGAGGGCGATCGCGCCGACCACCACCGTGCGCTCGAGCGACCACCGTCTGTGACTGTCCATCGCTGGACTCCTTTCTGTCGCTTCGCCCGTAACCGGGCACGAAGCGCACCGTCGCAGCGCGGGCTGAGAGCAGCCTGTGAGCGGCCTAATGGCTCTCTAAGACCTCGGCGCTAGGCGCGGCGCAGCACGAGCCCGCTGTGCGGCGGAAGCACGACCGAGGTGACAAGAGCGCCGCCGGCATCGAGGTAGCGGCCTCCGAGCGGAAGCGGCACGGTCTCCGCCGCGGTTGGGTTCACGACCACCATCCCACCGGTGAAGCTGCGGCGCCAGACCGATCCTGCTTGGGCGGCGGGGCCGGTCGGGCTCCCGATGCCGCGCCGCCAGTTCGGAGCAGCCGGCTCCGCCCCGCAGCCCGTCGAGAAGGTGAAGGCGCTCTTGCTCCCGCGTGCGAAGAGCAGGAAGCTCGCACGCGCGTACTCCATCGCGGCCAGGTCGTCGGCACGGCCGAACGCGATCGCGATGAAGGCCTTCCTCCAGGCCTGCGCCTGCCGCAGCAGTCGAATCTGGTACCACCATTCGGCTCCGCTGAGCGCGCCGGTACCGAG
This sequence comes from Actinomycetota bacterium, assembly GCA_005883965.1. GTDB lineage: Bacteria > Actinomycetota > Thermoleophilia > Gaiellales > Gaiellaceae > AC-32. Next base: position 18,626 of record VAWL01000169.1, on the reverse strand, counting down.
CCCGGCATCGGACTTTGTCCACCATTCCTTCGCCGCGCCCGAGAGGTGGCCGACCCAACGTCCCCAGACTGCCGGGGACGCGTCGTTGATGTTGCCGATGACGAGGCGGTGGCTGCGCCGGAGCGCAGGGGCGACGTTCCGCAGGAAGCTCGCTGTCGCCCGCTGGTAGTCGGCCTTCCCCGGATACCGGGCGAGAACGCGGCCGTCCAGGTACCACGGGTACTGCATGGAGGTCGCGACGTTGTCGAGGAAGACGCCGTCCCAGCCGCGGCGGCTGACCTCATGCGCGACGTTGCCCGCCCAGACCCGCTGGTAGGAGCGGCTGCCAACGTCCATCTGCCACGAGTGCGGCCATGACCTCCAGCTCACCCGGTGGCCGGCCGTGTCGAGCAGGAACCACTCGGGGTGGCGCCGGTTGGCGTAGGCGTAGCTCACGCCTGTGGGGAGCGCGGAAGCTCGGTGGGCGTCGTCGCGGGTCGAGGCGATGTCCTTGTAGACGAGCACGCGCGTGCCGGGGCTCCGCCGCTTGATCGCCGGGATCTGGCCGTACTCCCAGGCCTGGAGGATCACGTAGCGGTAGTGCGAGGCCGCCCGCACGGCTGTTGAGTGCCCGCAGATTCGAACCGCTGCCAGGTCCGACGACGGGCCAGTGCGCGCAGAGGCCGATACAGAGACGACAACCGCAGCCACGGCAAAGAGCCCAGAGACTGCGGACCAACGGCGTCGCGCTCCAGCCCGGCCAGGCCGATGAACGCTGTTGTGCCCTCTGATGCCCTACACGTGTACCAGGGCCCTCGGCCGGACAGAGCGCCGGGAGGGAGGATTGCGGTCGGGGGCAAGCGGGCATCGCGAGGCGGAAACGACCAAGGAGAACTCGATGGCAACCTGGATCTGGATCGTGATCGCAGTCGCCGCCTTCGTGGTGCTGGCGGCAGTCGTGCTCGGCGCACGCAAGGCGCGCGAGAGGCGCGTCGTCCAGCAGCGCGAGAAGGCACAGGAGCTGAGGCAGGAAGCAGAGCAGCGCCACCGCGCGGCGAAGGAGCGCGAGAACATGTCGCAGGAGCTCAAGGAGCGCGCAGCGACGGAGCGCAAGGAAGGAGACAAGGTCGCCGCCCAGGCCGCGAAGATCGACCCCGATCGAGACTAGACCTCAGCGAACGGCGCCCTGGAGCGTGTACCTAGGTCCGCGGATCAGTCTCGCGGGCGATGTCTTTCGCGTCGGGATCCTGCTTCTCGATAACGAGGTACGTCGGATGCCGCGCGACGACGCGTTCGATGTCGGGCACCTCGTGGCCGGGAACCACCGCAAACTGGGTCGCCTTGGCGCGCACGGCCTCGTACTCGCCCACGGTCATCGCGATCTTTTCGACGCATTCTCCGTCGGCGCACTCGCAGCTGAAGTCGACCGTGGCTGGAGTCTCGCCGGCAAGGAATTGGTCCGCCACCTCGGCCACGCGCTCGTTCACCTCCCGAAAGAGGGCTTCGTTGGCACCTAGACGCTCCTCGCGCGCTCCCATCGGGCGAATTCTCTGCCACGGCGTCTGACGTTGCAAGGGTTCGGAGTTGACGACCGGGGAAGGCGTCCTCTGAGCGATAGAGGTGGGGTCTGCCGTGCGGACGGAAGATATTTTTCGTAGAGCGAACGAGGAAATCGCCGACCTGGCGCTCAGGCACGGCTGGCGCTTCCCGGTCCCGTTCCTGTGCGAGTGCGCCGACAGCCATTGCTTTGCGCGGCTCGAGCTGACGCTCGAGGTGTACGAGGGCGTGCGCTCCAATCGACAGCGCTACCTGACCGCGCCTGGGCACGAGATCCCGGAGGCGGTGGCGATCGACCAGACCGGGACCTTTGCCCTGGCCGAGAAGGTGTAACCGCTTAGCGAGGATTCTGGCGAAGCCGACGCCCGGACTCGAACCGGGGACCCCTTCATTACGAGTGAAGTGCTCTACCAGCTGAGCTACGTCGGCGGGATTCTCAGTTTACCGCCGGTTCCGTAGACTCACGCCCGTGCTCCGCCTCGTCGCCGCCTTGGCGATCAACGCGCTCGCGCTCTGGATCTGCAACGGGATCTTCAGCGGCGTCTCGATCCACGGCGCCTGGGCCTACATCGTCGGCGCGCTCGTGCTCGCGATCGCCAACGCCGTGCTCAAGCCGATCCTCGCGCTGCTGACGCTGCCGCTGATCATCATCACGCTCGGCCTGTTCCTCCTCGTGATCAACATCGCGATGGTCGCGCTCGCCGAGTGGATCGCGCCGAACTTCTCGATCGACGGCTTCTGGACATACGTCGGCGTGGTCGTGATCATCTGGCTCGTGAACTGGGCGTCCTGGCGGCTGATCGACGAGCTCGAGGTCAGGCGCCCGGGCGACGTCGTCTGACTTGCGCCTCTGCGCAACCGCAGCGGTCGCCGTCGCCGTCGTCTTGGCGGCCGCGGGCTCCGGTCGAGGACGGTCGGCGACGGAGCACGCAATCCGTCTCGCCGGAATCAATGTCGAGCCGAGCATGCGGCCCTGGCGTTATGTCGGTGCGAATCCCGACGGCTGGTGGTGCAAGCCGGGCGCCTGCAACGGGGTCGCGAACGGCAGCATCGTCGTCGAGCGAGAGCTGAAGCTGATCGCGAAGCTGCACGTGCGGCTGCTGCGGCTCGAGTTCCCGCGACCACTGATCGAGCCGCAGCCCAATGTGTACGACTGGAGACGCTCGGACTACATCGTCCGGAGGGCCCGGCACTACCACGTCCGGCTCCTGCCGCTCCTCCTCTATACGCCTACTTGGGACGGGGCGACCCCGGCGACGCCCCCGCACCCCCAGAGTTGGTACCGGTTCGTCGCGGCATTTGCGCACCGCTATCGCGCCGCGATCGACGCCTACGACCTGTGGGACGAGCCCGATCTCCAGCTCTACTGGACCGGAGACGCGAAGGACTACGTGCACGACGTGCTCCAACCGGGCTATCGCGCGATCAAGCGCGCCGATCCGCATGCCCGGGTTGTCCTCGGGGGGCCGCAGACGGCGGACATTCCCTGGCTGGACGACGTCTACCGGTATGGCGGTAGCCGGTTCTTCGACGTGATGCAGTTCCACGACTACGTTGCCGACCGGCAGATCTTCGACCACGCGAGGCGGGTTCAAGCCGTGCTACGCGCGCACCGGCAGGGCCGCAAGCCGATCTGGCTCGGCGAGTACGGGGTGCAGGAACCGGGCGTGGATGACGCTCACCAGGACGCGTTGATCCGGTTCGTCCTGACCGAGAAAGCGCCGATCGCACTTGCGGCCTGGTACAGCTTGCGCGACGACGACGTGATGACCTGCTGCCCGCCGGCGCTGATCAAGCACGAGACGTACGGGGTGATGACCAAGGACTACGTCCCGAAGCGCGGCTTCGCGACCATGCGGGCGCTACTCGCGCCGCCCCGCTGACGAACAGCACCTCGGGTTGCCACTAAGCCGCAGCCTCGATCTCCGCGACGTCGTCGTCCGATAGCTCGAGGCCGGCGGCCGCGACGATCGGGTCGACCTGGTCCGGCCGGCGGAAGCCCGTGATCGCGCCGCCGACGGCCGGGTTGTGCAGCGTCCAGGCGACGGCGACCGCCCCGGGGGACACGCCGTGCCGCTCGGCGACGCGTTTCAGCCGATCGACCAGCTCGAGGTTCCGCGACAGCTCCGGCTCCTGGAAAGCGGGCGCGCGCTTGCGCCAGTCGTCGTCGGGAAGCTGGGCGACCCGTTCGCGCGACATCGCACCGGTGAGCATCCCGGAGCCCATCGGCGAGTAGACGATCACGCCGATCCCGTGCTCCTCGCAGTACGGGAGGATCTCGCGCTCGGCGTCGCGGTGGATCAGCGAGTACGGCGGCTGCAGCGTCTCGACCGGCGCGATCGCCTGCGCGCGCTCGAGCTGCGCAACGTCGAAGTTCGAGACGCCGATGTGGCGCGTGAGCCCCTCCTCCTTCAGCGCGACGAGTGTCGACCAGCCCTCCTCGATCTCCTCGTCGGGGCTCGGCCAGTGGATCTGGTAGAGATCGACCGCGTCGAGGCCGAGGCGCTCGAGGCTTCCTTCGAGCTCGCGCCTCAGCGAATCCGCCTTCAGGCTCTGGAGCGTGGTGCGGTCCGGACCCTCCGGCTGGCCGCCCTTGGTGAACACGAACGGGCGCGGGTCGAGCCCCGCGATCGCCCGGCCGACGACCTCCTCGGAGTGGCCGAAGCCGTACTGGGCGGCGGTGTCGATCCAGTTGACGCCGAGCTCGAGCGCGTGATGGATCGCGGCGATCGAGTCGTCATCGTCCTGCGAGCCCCAGCCCCAGTCGTACTCGGCTCCGCCCATCGCCCAGGCTCCGACGCCGACGCGCGTGATCTCGAGGCCGGTGCGGCCGAGCTCCGCGGTTTTCACGAGGCTGCCGCCACCGGCCCGGAGAAGGCGCGCCGAATCTCGACGAACAGGGCTTCGAGCGCGAGGCCGGCCGAGAGCTGGAGCTCCTCGAAGCTGCGCCAGGTCTCGCGCACGAGCTCGGCCGCGCGCACCGCGCCCTCGAGCCGCTCGAGGGTGCCGTCCTCCTCGAGCTGCTCGGCCCTGTCGGCGTGGACGAGGGCGCTCTCGGCTCCGGCCGCCGCGGCGACAAGGTCGCGGTACCAGGCGGCGAGCTCCTCCAGCGCGGCGAGCAGCTCCTCGCGCTCGGCGCCGCGCCCGGCCCGCCGCACCCGCTGCTCGGCCTCGCGGGCGGTCAGGTCGAGCTCCTCGAGCGCAGCCTCTTCGCGCTCCTTCGCCTCGGCCGCGCGAGCCCGAGCCGCCTCCAGAAGCTTCTCCGCAGCCGCGCCCGGGTCGAAATCCGGGTCGGCGTAGGCCGAGCGCGCCGTCTCGAGCAGCGCCTCACGCCGCTGTGCCGCGGCCGGGTCGAGCAGCCGCTCGGCCCGGTCGAGCCGCCCGCCGGCGACGCGGGCGATCGAGGTCGCCTGGTCTTCCGTGAGCTGCGGCGCGCGGGCCCGGACCTCCTCGCGCACCGCCCGCTCCGAGAGGCGCCGAAACGGGATCGCCTGGCAGCGCGAGCGGATCGTCTCGGCCAGCGAGCCGACCTCGTCGGCCACCAGCACGATCACCGCGTAGGGCGGCGGCTCCTCGAGGTCCTTCAGCAGCGCGTCGGCGGCCTCGTCGTTCAAGAGATGCGCCCCGAAAAGCAGGTAGACCCGCCGGTCGGCCTCGAACGGCCGCATGTGCAGGTCACGCCGCATCTCGCGGACTGCGTCGATCCGGATCTGGTCGCCGAGCGGCTCGAGCACGTACAGGTCGGGATGCGAGCGCCGCTCGACGCGGGCGTCGCCGCCGAGCAGCTCGGACGCGAACGCGAGCGCGGTCGCGCGCTTGCCGACCCCGGCCGGCCCGTGGAAGAGGTACGCGTGCGCAGGACCGTCGGCCAGCGCCGCCGCGAGCAGGCGCTTGGCCTCGCCCTGCTCAGGAATGCTGTCGAACACCCTCGAGGATCTCCTGGGCGAGCTCGCCGGGCGGCCTCGTGCCGTCGAGAGCCACGATCCTCTCGGGGAAGGAGGCAGCCAGCTCCTCGTACGCGGCGGCCACCCGCGAGCGGAAGGCGTCGTCCTCGCGCTCGATCCGGTCGCCGGGCTCGCGCAGCCGCCGCGCCGACTCCTCGGGATCGAGCAGCAGCAGAAAGGTGCGGTCGGGAAGGATCCCGCGGATCGCGTGGACGTTCAGCTCGAGCACCCGCTCCACGCCGAGCCCGCGCGCGATCCCCTGATAGGCGAGCGACGAGTCGAGGTAGCCGGCCTCCGTCCACGGCGCGATCTCGGGCCCGGAAAGGATCAGCTCGCGGATGCGCTCACCCGCCTCAGTGCCGCCCGGCTCGCGGGTGGCGACGACATCTCGCCCGTCGGCGGCGAGCGCCTCGGCGAGCAGCCGCGCCTGCGTCGACTTCCCGGACCCGTCGATCCCTTCGAACGTCACGAACAAAGCCGACCTAGGATACGAGCCTTGCGGGCGATCGTGACAGGAGGGGCCGGGTTCATCGGCTCGCACGTGGTCGACGCGCTGCTCGCCCGCGGCGACGAGGTGCTCGTCCTCGACGACCTCTCGAACGGCAAGCGCGAGAACGTGCCTGACAGCGCGCGGCTCGAGGTCGCCGACGTGCGCGAGCCGCTCAGCGGGCCCTTCGAGGGCGCCGAAGCCTGCTTCCACCTTGCGGCCCAGGTCGACGTGCGCGTCTCGGTCGAGCGGCCGGCCGACGACGCGGCCACGAATGTGCTCGGGACGATCCAGGTGCTCGAGGCTGCCCGCGCCCACGGAACCCGGGTCGTCTTCGCCTCGACCGGCGGCGCGATCTACGGCGAGTGCGATTGCCCCGCCCCCGAAGACGCTGAGCGCCGGCCGGTCGCGCCCTACGGAGTCTCCAAGCTCGCGGGCGAGGAGTACCTCGCCGCCTACAACCGGCTCTACGGCACCGGCCACGTCTCGCTCCGCTATGGAAACGTCTACGGGCCGCGCCAGGACCCGCACGGCGAGGCCGGCGTGGTCGCGATCTTCCTCGGAAGACTCGCCGCCGGTGAGACGCCGCGGATCTTCGGCGACGGCAGCCAGACGCGCGACTACGTCTACGCGGGCGACGTCGCGCGCGCCTCGCTCGCGGCTTCCGGGCAGGACGGCGGCGTCTTCAACGTTGGCACCGGGATCGAGACCTCCGTCATCGAGCTGTACGAGCTCTGCCGACGCGTGGCGGGCTCCGACCTCCAGGCAGAGCACGCCGAGGCACGGCTGGGAGAGCTTCAGCGCAGCGTTCTCGACCGCTCGCGTGCCGAACGGGAGCTCGGCTGGCGCCCAGAGGTCGGCCTCGAGGACGGCCTGCGCCTCACCTGGGAGACGATCGCCGGCCCGGGCTCATGAGCGCCGGCGGGCTCGCCGCTCGGGTCTCGCTCTGGAACCGGCGTCGAAAGCTACGGCTTTTCCTCCGGGAGCTGCAGCCGACACCGGAGACGCGCGTGCTGGACGTCGGGGTCGGAGACACGGGCTTCCTGTCCGAGCCCGGAGTGGCGGCCACCCACAACTTCTTCGAGGCCCTCTACCCCTGGCCGGATCGGATCACGGCAGTCAGCGACGTTCAGTTGGCCCACTTCGCGGAGCGTTTCCCGATGGTCGATTCGGTGGTCGCCGACGGGCGGAAGCTGCCGTTCCCCGACGACGCCTTCGACGTTGCGTTCTCGAACGCCGTCCTCGAGCACGTGGGCTCCCGCGAGGACCAGCGGCGCTTCCTGCACGAGCTCTGCCGGGTGGCGCCGCGGGTCTTCGTCTCGACACCCAACCGCTGGTTCCCTGTCGAGCTGCACACGCGGCTGCCGCTGCTCCACTGGCTGCCCCGGCCGGTGAGGGACCGAGCCTTTGCTCTCCTGCACAAAGATGTCTGGCGCCGAGTCGAGCTGCTCAGCAGCGGCGAGCTCGTGCGCCTCTTTCCGCCCGGAGTCACGGTTCAGGTCGTCGAGGCCCGGATCACCATCGCGGCGATCGCCACCCGCTAGGAGGATCGCGCCCGGCGACGCCGAAACCGATGCTCCCCGTGGAGCACGCCTTGCCGAACCCCAGCGAGCCTCATCCCTGGCGCACGATCGCGGTTGTCGCGGCCGGAGTCGCGACCCTCGAGCTGCTCGGCCTGGTGGTCGTCGGCACCGCGCTCGTAGCTAAGCCGGTCGCCCAGAACGCCCGCGCCGCGGCCATCAAGCACGCCGCCGCCCCCGCGAAGCCGAAGGCGCCGACGACGCCGATCCTGGCCCGCCGGGTCGTGCGCGTCACCATCCTGAACGGCAACGGAATCGCGGGCGCCGCCGCGGCCACCGCCTCGCAGGTGCGCACCCGCGGGTACAAGATCGGCCGCGTCGGCAACGCGCGCCGCGCGTACGGCCGCAGCGTCGTCATCTACCGCGGAACGTTCCGCCGCGAGGCGGTCCGGCTCGCGCATGACCTCGGCCTCGCCCTGGTCTCGCCGCTCGACGGCCTGCGCGCCCGCGACCTGCACGGCGCTCAGCTCGCTGTGGTACTCGGCAGCCGCGGGAGTCGGCGCGACTGCTGATCGACTTCGGCCACGTCCTGCAGCTGCTCGACCTGCGCGCCGGCATGAGCCTCTGCGAGCTCGGCTGCGGCTCGGGCTGGATGTCCCGCTTCGCCGCGCGCCACGGCGTACACGCGGAGGGCTACGACATCTCGCCCGAGATGATCGAGATCGCCCGCGAGCTCGCCGCCGAGGAGGGCCTCGACGTCCACTTCGAGGCCGGCGACATGGAGCAGCTCGACCTCGGCCGGCGCTTCGACGCGTGCCTGCTCTACGACGCGCTCCATCACACGCCGCGCGCCGAGCTTGTCTTCGCGACGGCGCACCGCGCCCTCAAGCCGGGCGGGCGGTTGCTGCTCGCCGAGCCGAACTGGAAGCACCGCTTCCAGGGGCGCGAGGCGTCAGGGCAGTACGGCGTGACCGAGCTCGGCTACAGCCCGCGCCGGCTGAAGCGCCTGCTTCGCGAAGCCGGCTTCACCGACATCCGCCGCTTCCACAACACGCGCAAGCGGCTGTTCTCGAACTCGCCGCGGGAGGTCGCCGCGCACGTCGCGGAGCCGGTGGTCTACCGCGCGCTCGGCCCGTTCTGGACGCAGATCTGGCTCCGCGCCTCAGCCACCTAGCTTCGCCTCGACCTGCTTCAGCAAAGGCGGTGCCAGGCCGAAGCGGTCGAGCAGGACGGCGCGCTGAAGTGGCCCGAGCGCGGCGCGGTAGTTCCCGAGCCCGAGCTCGAACCGGCCGAGCTCGTACCAGGGCCGCCAGTTGAGCGGCTGGCGGTCGATCGCCTTGACGTAGAGAGCGCGCGCGGCGGAAAAGTCGCCGAGCTGCTCCGCCGCCGCGGCCTCGAAGAGCGGCGGGTCGATCGCGAGCGGGTCGAGCGAGCCGGCACGATGGGCGTCGCGGGCGGCGACGGCAGGCCGGCCGGCCCCGAGAGCGGCGAGCGCCGAGTCGGTCTCGCGCCCCGCGAACCACGGCGTCAACAGCGAGTAGGCGACCGCGAAGACGAGCGCGAACGGGATGGGCGCCAGCGTCCAGCTTCGAGCTGCCGGAACCGTGCGCCCACCGCCGAGGAGGACGCCGACCGTCATCAGGAACGGCGCACAGACCGCGACGAAGTCCCAGTCGAAGTCGACCAGCGAGTGGAGCAGGAAGGCCATTGCCCCGACGATCAGCGCCGTGGCCACGGCGCGCTCCTCGCCGGCCAGCCCTCGGTACACGCGCGTCACCCCCATCCCGGCCGCCACGACCGACCCGAGCGCGAGCAGGAAGCCGACGACGCCGGTCTCGCTCAGGAACTGCAGCGGCACGTTGTGCGGCTCGGTGACGACGATGTTGTTCGTCCGGAAGAGCCGGTGCGCGAGCTCGAACGACCCCGCCCCGCTCCCCTGCCCCGGCTGGTCCTCGAACGCGCGCCACGCTTCCTTCCACCACTGCCAGCGGCTCGTCGAGCTCACCGTCGTCAACCGCCCGGGGCCGACGGTTTGCGACGGGTTCGTCGGCTGCCGCGTGAAGTCGCGGAACCAGCCCTCCGGCTTCGACTCGGCGACGAGCGCGATCACCGCGACTGCAGCGCCGGCCGCCAGGACGCCGAGCGCCACACGACCGAGGAGGAGCCGCCGCCGGTCGTCGAGCGGCCGCTCGGCCTCCGCGAGCGAGCCGAGGTACGCGAGCGCGCCGACCGCGACCGCGGCGAGCACGAAGACGAGCGCGAACCAGGCGCCGTCGTGGACGCGCGCGGAGTGTGCCTGCGCGTCCTGCGCCAGCCCGGGCCGCGAGAGGGCCCAGACCGCGACGCCGAGCCCGGCGCCGCCGCCGAGCAGGAGCACGGCCGCGCTCTCGATCCGCGGGCCGCCGAGCAGAAGCCACGCGACGACCGCGATCCAGGCAACCAGCACGCCGCCGCGAGAGTAGGTCAGCAGGATGCCGACCACGAGCGCGTAGGTGTAGACGACGCCGGCGGCCCGCAGCCAGTGCGGATGCTCGCGCCGCGCCCCCAGCCAAAGCGCCAGCGGCAGCCCGAAGACCAGCAGGAGTGCGAGCGCGTTCCAGTAGCCGACCGGAGCGTTGAGCCGCGCGATCCGCCCCGAGCCGCCGATCGCCGGCACTGCCTTCCCGAGCAGCGCCCAGCCGAGCGCGAGCGCGACCACGACGGCCAACACGTAGGCCCAGAGCCGCCGCGCGTCAGGCACGTACGCACCGACGGCGAGCCCGATCGCAGCGAGCGCCACGTAGACGAGCCCGCGGTTCAGGTACGCCCAGGAGCGGTTCGGCTCGATCGACCAGAGCACCGAGAGCCCGCACCAGACGACGAAGGCCGCGAGTAGCCCGAAGGCGACCTGCGCCTCGCGCGAGAGCACGGGCCGGGTGCGGAGCAGCGCCCAGGTCGCCAGCACCCCCGCGGTCACCACGGAAGCGAGCCCGATCCAGACGAGCCGGCCGCCGGAGGAGCCGTCCGAGAAGAGTGCGGAGACTGCCACGAGAGCGCCGGCGGCCGCGAGCGGGAGCAGCGCCGCGCGGCGCTCGAGAGCCCTCCACATCAGGCCGATGAGGCTAACAGCGACCCCGTCCGGCGCTCCGTTTACAAAGAGCTAACAGAGGGATTACCATGCGGTCACGACGAACGGGCAGACTGGCTACGCCGTCCCAGTGCCCGGCAACCTGATGCGCAAGCGTCCCGCAGCGCACATATTCGCGGTAATCGCCCTCTCGGCAGGGCTGGCTGTGGCCGCGCTTCTGCCCGGCCGCGCCGCGGCCGCGACGCCCTGTTGGAAGCAGGTGCTGAACGACTGGTCGAAGGGGCGTGCGATCGGCGTCTACCCGCTGCACTGCTACCGCGACGCGATCAAGAACCTGCCGGAGGACGTGCGCGACTACTCGAACGCAGCCGACGACATCAGCGCCGCCCTCCAGGCGCAGATCGCCCACCGAAGCCTGCGCACGGTGCAGAGCGATACGCCCAACGGCAGCAAGAACGGCAACGGCGCGCGGTCGGCGACGGGCAGCGATCCCTCGCCCTCCGCCTACCGCCGGGCGATCGACAACCTCGGCACGAGCAACGCCGACTCCGTGCCGGTCCCCCTGCTCGTCCTCGCCTCGCTCGGCGCCGCCCTGATCGCGCTCGCCGCCGCGCTGACCTTGACGAAGCGCGTCCGCGCCCTCCGCGCCGCCCGCAAGCCCTAACCGCTCGGTACTACAACCGGCTCTTCGCCAGGGTCGCGCTCGACCACGACCCGCGGCAGCCACTCCAGCCAGCTCGGCAGGTACCAGTTCCAGCGGCCGAGCAGCGTCATCGCCGCCGGCAGCAGCACCGAGCGGATGATCGTCGCGTCGATCAGCAGCGCGACCGCGATCCCGAAGCCCATCTGCTGGAACATGACCAGGTCGCCCTTCGCGAAGCCGCTGAAGACGGCGACGATGATCAGCGCGGCGCCCGTGATCAGCCGCGCGGTCGAGGCGACGCCGTGCAGGACAGCCCCGTCCGTCGAGCCAGTCTGGTCGAAGCGCTCCTTGATCCGCGTGAGCAAGAAGATCTGGTAGTCCATCGAGAGCCCGAACAGGACGGAGAACAGGAACAGCGGCACCCAGGCCTCGATCGCGTGCACCCGCTGGAAGCCCAGGAGGCCGGCGCCGACCCCGTGGCGGAAGACGAGGATCACGAGCCCGTAGGCGGCGGTGATCGAGAGCAGGTTGAGCACGATCGAGACGCCCGCGATCACGATCGAGCGGAAGACGACGGTCAGGATCACGAAGCTGAGCCCGAGCACGAACACGAAGACGATCGGCAGCCAGGCGTTCATGTCGTGGATGAAGTCGACGTTGTCGGCCGTGTCGCCGCCGACGAGCACGCGAACGTCGGTACCGGCGAACGCCCGCGGGATCTCGTGCGAGCGCAACCTCCTCACCGCCTGGAGCGCGGGCTCACCCGTCTTGTCGCCGGCGACCAGCACGCCGATCGCCGCGACCCCCGGCGCGAAGCGCACGTCGCTGCCGCCGCCGAAGACGGGGTCCCGGTTCAGCTGGGCTCGCAGCCGCTTGATCCCGGCGAGCACCTGCGGTGAGCGCACGTTGCCCTCGACCGCGATCAGCGCCGGGCTCGAGCTCTGCTGCGGGAAGTAGCGCGTCAGCGCCTCGTACCCGCGCTTGGCCTCGAGCCGGTCCGGCAGCGTGCTCACTCCGCTCGCGCCGAGGCTGAGCCCGAACGCCGGCACCGCCAGCGCGAGGAGCAGCGCCGTGAAGACGACCAGGTAGACCACCGGCCGGCGCATCACCCCGCGCACGACCCCTCCCCAGAAACGGCCCTCGCTCCCGTCCGTGCCGCCCACGAACGGCAGCTTCAGCGCATTCACGCGGTCACCGAGCAGCCCGAGCAGGGCCGGCAGGAGCGTCAGCGCCGCGAGCACCGAGACGATCCCGACCGAGATCGCCCCGACCGCGAGGCTCTTCATCACGTTCGAGGGCACGAGCAGCATCCCGGTCAGCGCGATCACGAACACCGAGCCGCTGATCAGCACCCCGCGGCACGCGGTCGCACCCGACGCTGCGATCGCGTCCGCCTCCGAACGGCCGCCGATCCGCTCCTCGCGGTAGCGCGAGACGACGAACAGCGAGTAGTCGATCCCGAGCGCGAGCCCCATCCCCGTGAGCATGTTCACGACGAAGACCGAGAGCGTGAACGCCTCCGCGACGAGCGCGCAGAGGCCGAGGGCGACCATGATCGCAACCAGCGCCATCAGCAGCGGGATCAGCCCCGCGACGACCGCGCCGAAGACGAGCAGCAGGATGATCAGCGCGGCCGGCAGGCCGAACTCGAGCTCGCCCGACTTGAGGTCGTGCTGCGAGAGGCCATTGAAGTCGTGGTCGAGTGTCCCCTCGCCGGTCATGACGACGCTGAACCCGCCTTCCCCATCGTCGCGCTCGACGAGGCTCAAGAGCTTGTCGACGTCGGCCTGGCGCTGGACGCCCAGCAGAACAGCGTGGCCGTCACGCGAGACACGCGGCGGGAAGATGCGGTACGGGACCCCAGTGGCCCGGGCTTGCCCGACCAGGTTCTTGACGAAGGCCCGGTAGGCCGGGTCGGTGGCGTACTCGCGGGACGGCGAGCTGACGACGATCAGCTCGTCCACGCCGTTCTTGTCCGGCGGGAAGCGCTGGGCGAAGATCCGCTCCGCCTGCGCCGACGCCGGGTTGCCGGTCGAATGCCCGTTCGTCGTGAGGTTGCCCGGCAGGAACAGCGCCGAGCAGGCGAGCCCGAGCACGATCGCCACGAGCCACGCCGAGAGCGTCCGCCACGGATGACGGCTCGAGGCCCTCGCAAGCCGCTCGGTCACGCCCATCCCGCGTTCAGTATGACCCCGCGGCGCGCCCTGGTACAGAGCTGTTACGTGCGCGTAGCGCGAGCGTGACGAAGGGAGCGGAGGATGACCGGGTGATGAGAAGCGTGACCCTCCTCCTCTGTCTCGGGCTCGCCCTGACCATCGGCGCGGCCTCCACCAGGAGCGCACCACCCGGCGCCCTCTCGTTCGCGCCGCAGACCTCGAAGGTGACCGCACCCGCCAAGGCATCGCTGCTGGTCGACGGGGCCGGCGGCCGGTTCGTGCGGGTCAAGGCGAAAGGCTCGGCGATCGCGCTCGCCGACGCGATCGGCGATCTGAACGGCGACGGCAGGCCCGACCTCGTCACGCACTACAACGACGACGAGCACGACACCTGCAGCGAGTCGGACGGCGTAGAGGTCTGCTACGCCTACGCCTACGTCACCCTCAGCAGGAAGAACGGAACCTATCGCGCACTGCACGCCGTCTATGAAAACGATTTGATCGACGTGGCCGCGACCGCCATCGGCGACGTCAACCGGGACGGTAGAAAGGACCTTCTGATAGCCACCGCGGACAGCCTGGACGGCTTTCCCGGCGTCGTCGTCATGCTCGGCATCGGCAAGGGCAAGTTCAAGCGGGCGCAGTTCGTCCGGACCGCAAATCCGCTCGCGATCACCACCAGCGACGTGAATGGCGACGGGCGGCTCGACGTCCTGACGGCGAGCTCGAACGGCACCGTCTCCGTGCTGCTCAACAACGGCGGCCGGCTGTCCACCGCGCGCTCGTATCGCGTGGGCCTGGATCCGTCGGCCCTCGCCGTCGGCGACCTCAACGGCGACCGCCGGCCGGACCTCGCGGTGGCGCGTTCCGCCGGCGCGGTGCGCGCGGTCACCGTCCTGCTCAACCGCGGCGGCGGGTCGTTCGGGAGCAAGCGCAGCTACCCGACCGGCAGCCAGCCGGCCTCCGTTGCGATCGGCGACCTGAACGGCGACCGTAGGCCAGATCTCGTGACGGCGAACACCCAGGCGGGCACCGCCTCCGTGCTGCTCAACGCAGGCCGCGGCAGGTTCCGGGCGAAGCTCGACTACGCGACCGCGGACCTGCCGTTCGCCGTCGCGGTCGGCACGTTCAACGGCGACGGGCGGCGCGACCTCGTCATCGCGACCTACAGCAGCGACCCCGTGAGCGTGCTGGTGAACACGCCGGGCCTCTGCAACGTCCAGGACGTCTGGGGCCTGGCGAAGGCCTCCGCGACCGCGAAGCTCGGCGCCGCCGGCTGCAAGATCGGCACCGTCTCCCACGCGGCCTCGAAGGGCTTCCGCGCCGGGCGCATCATCGGCGAGAGTCCCGACCCGGGCGCAGTGCTGAAAGGCGGCGCCGTCGACCTGACCGTCAGCGACGGCCCCGGCCCGGGCGCGATCAAGGCGGCTCCCTCCTTCGGCGCGGCGCAGAGCTACGCGATCCCGAAGGGCGGCGATGGGGCGGCGATCGCCGATCTAAACGGCGACGGCGCCGCCGACGTCGTGAGTGTCAGCTGCGGCCACTCGGTGTCGGTGCTCCTCAACAAGGGCCACGGCGCCCTGGCTGCCCACCAGGACTACCTGACCGCGTCCTGCCCGCAGATCGTGCAGCTCGCGGACCTGAACGGCGACGGCAAGCCCGACATCGTCACCGGCAACGAGGATGGAATCGTCTCCGTGCTCCTGAACCTGGGCGACGGCACGTTCGGGCCGAAGCACGATTACGAGCGCGGCGGCGAGGGTGCCCTCGCGGACGGGACCTTCTTCGCAATCGGCGACCTGAACGGCGACGGCAAGCCCGATCTCGCGACCTCGAACGGCTTCGAGAGCGCGAAGGGCCTCTCGGTGCTGCTGAACAACGGCAACGGCACCTTCGCGGCAAGACGTGACTACTCCCTGGCCGCCGGTGCGGAGGCCATCGCCGCCGGCGACTTCAACAGCGATGGGAAGCTCGACCTCGTGACGGACGCGTTCGGAGACCTGACGGTGCTCCTGAACGACGGCGGCGCCGAGTTCCACGTGGCGGGCGAGGCGAACGCCGGCGGCGCGGACTTCTCCACCGTCTTCGTGGGCGACCTCAACGCCGACGGCTACCCCGACGTGGTCGTCGTCAACGAGGGCTCGGCAGCACAAGTGCTGCTCGACAACGTGACCGGCAAGCTCCGGCCCTCGGTTGCCTACCGAGCCTCGAGCAACATTCTGTGGGCCGCGATCGGCGACGCGAACAAGGACGGGACGCAGGACCTGGTGACGGTCGGGAAGACGCTCTCGGTCCTCCGCAACCGGGGCGACGGGGCCTTCCTGCCGAAGCGCGACTACACGATGGGCCCGAAGCAGCCGCGGTCCGTGGCGATCGGCGACCTGAACGGCGACGGCCGGCTCGACCTCGTCTCGGCGAACGGCGCCACCGTCGTCGTGCGGCTCGCGCGCTAGTACTCGTCGTTCTGCGGCAGCGTGTCCGAGATCTCGAACCACGGCGCCTTCGAGCCGACGAAGATGTGCTCGGTCGGCGCCAGGCTCGGCGGGTCCACCAGCGACCCGTACGCAACGTGCACGTACTCGCCGGCCCGCACGACGGAGTACAGGAGCGAGCCGCACTCCGCGCAGTGCGCGTCGTGCAGGTCCGCCTCGCCGTAGACGAGGAGCTTGTCAGCGCCGTCCGTCAGCTCGAGCTTTCCGCGCTCGATCCCGCCGAACGGCTTGAACGCCGAGCCGGTCGTTCGCCGGCAGTTCGAGCAGTGGCAGTTCGCGGCGTAGAGAAACTCGTCGGCGACGCGGTACTGAACCGCACCGCAGTAGCACTTCCCGGCCAGCTCTCCGGCCATCTCGGACTCCTTTCGTGAGGGCCTCTCGATCGTTGAGACGCCTCGGAGATCCTGAACTCATCGGCGCGGCCGTCGTACGCTTCGTGCATGACGGTCTGTCCGAGCTGCGGAGCCGCTCGACGGAGCTGGGCGAGTCGGTCGATCCCGAGGCCCTCCGCTCGCAGCTCGCTCGCTACTTCGGAGAGATGAAAGCGATCGTCGAGCGGCACGGCGGCACCGTCGAGAAGTTCATCGGCGACGCGGTGATGGCGGTCTTCGGCGTGCCGCAGGTGCACGAGGACGATGCGCTCCGCGCCGTGCGAGCCGCCGTCGAGATGCGCGACGCGCTGCCCGAGCTCGGGGTACAGGCGAGGATCGGGCTGAACACCGGCGAGGTCGTCGTCGGCACCTCGGAGCGGCTCGCGACCGGTGACGCGGTCAACGTCGCGGCCCGGCTCGAGCAGGCGGCGGCGCGCGGCGAGATCCTGCTCGGGCCGGAGACGGCCAGCCTTGTCCGCGACGCCGTCGACACGGAGCCGACCGAGCCGCTCGAGCTCAAGGGGAAGAGCGAGCCGGTCGTCGCGCAGCGCCTCCTCATCCTGCGCGAGAAGGCTCCAGCCTTTGCGCGCCGGTTCGACGCACCCCTCGTCGGGCGCGACCGCGAGCTGCGCCGGCTGCAGGAGGCGTTTGCGCAGGCTGTCGACGACCGCTCGTGCCAGCTCTTCACCGTTCTCGGCTCGGCCGGCGTCGGCAAGTCTCGTCTGACGGCCGAGTTCCTCGGCTCGCTCGAGGACGCGACCGTCGTGCGCGGGCGGTGCCTGCCGTATGGCGAGGGGATCACTTACTGGCCGGTGATCGAGGTCCTGAAGCAGCTCCCGCCCGCCCGCGAGCTCGGGCTGGAGCCGGCGGCACTGGCGGCGATCGAGCAGCTGCTGGGCGAGGAGCAGGCGTCGACGTCGAGCGAGGAGATCCCCTGGGCGGTGCGCAAGCTGCTCGAGACGGCGGCCGAGTCGGCGCCCGTCGTGGCCGTCTTCGACGACATCCACTGGGCCGAGCCAACCTTTCACGACCTGCTCGAGCATGTGGCCGACCTCTCCCGCGAGGCGCCGCTGCTGCTCCTGTGCATGGCGCGGCCCGAGCTGCTCGACATTCGCCCGAATTGGGGCGGCGGCAAGCTGAACGCGACGACCATCCTGCTGGAGCCGCTCTCCTCGGCCGAGAGCGACGAGCTGCTGGAGCGGCTGCTGGGCGAAGGCCCGTTCGATCCCGACCTCAAGCAGCGGATCCGCGATGCGGCCGAGGGGAACCCGCTCTTCGTCGAGGAGATGGTCGCGCTCGTCGAGGCGTCCGGCGACGGCCAGGTCACGGTCCCGGGGACGATCCAGGCGCTGCTCGCGGCGAGGCTCGACCAGCTCGAGCCGGCCGAGCGCGGCGTGCTCGAGCGCGGCTCGATCGAAGGCAGGGTCTTCCACCGCGGTGCGGTGCAGGCGCTCGCGCCGGAGGAAACGCAAGTCGAAAGGCGCCTCACAGGGCTCGTGCGGAAGGAGCTCGTCCGTCCGGACAAAGCGCAGCTCGCGGGCGAGGACGCCTACCGCTTCCGCCACCTGCTGATCCGCGATGCCGCCTACGACGCCCTGCCCAAAGCGACCCGAGGCGAGCTCCACGAGCTGTTCGCGACCTGGCTGGAAACGCACGGCGCCGAGCTCGTCGAGGTGGACGAGATCGTCGGCTACCACCTCGAGCAGGCTTATCGCTACCGCGCGGAGCTGGGGCAGGCCGACGAGAGCCTGGGCAGGCGCGCCGCCTCGCGGCTATGGGCCGCCGGCCGGCGCTCGCTCGCGGTCGACGACGGGAACGCGGCGGCCAAGCTGACGGGGCGGGCGGCCACTCTCGTCGAGCCGGCCGGCCCAGAAGGCGTCGAGCTGCTGCTCGATCTCGCGACCGCGAACGAGTACTGCGGAGACCTTCACGGTGCGGACGCCCGGCGAGAAGAGGCGGTGGAGCTCGCCCGCGCGGTCGGCGATCGCGTCATGGAGCTCCGGGCCTTGTGCGAGCTCAGTCGCCTCCGCACCACGACCGACGCTTCCTTCACGGCGGACGAGGCGCTGGATCTCGGCCGTGAGGCCGTTCGGGAGCTGGAACCGCTCGGGGACGACAGAGCACTCGCTGCCGCCTGGTCGCTCATCGGGATGGGCGAGAACCTCCGGGGCACCTGGCAAGGCGTCGAGTCCGCGCTCGAGAACGTGGCCGAGCACGCGCGCCGCGCCGGGGATCGCAGGCGCGCAACGGAGGCGCTCCACCTGCTCTCGGCGAGCCTCTTCTGGGGGCCGACCCCGCTCTCCATCGGCCTGCCGCGCGTCGAGGCCATGCTCGAAGACATCCGCGGCGACCGCTGGCTCGAGTCGTGGGCGATCCGGCCGGTTGTCGGTTTCTACGGAATGCAGGGCCG
>VAWL01000168.1 GCA_005883965.1 Actinomycetota bacterium | reverse complement strand
AGCGTACTCGCGGGTCAGCCGGCCGATGTACCCCTCGCAGGCGAACTTCCAGAGCTCGCGGACGCCGCGGTCGCCGTCGACGGCCTCGCCGATCGCCTGCGCCTGCTCGAGCTCCGTCAGGCGCGCGTACCGCTCGTAGATCTCCTCGAGCTCGAGCCGGTCCTTCAGGCCTGCGAAGTGCTGGTAGTACTCCTCGTCCAGCGCGGCGATGAAGCGGTCGGCCTCCGCGCGGTAGGCGTCGAGCTCCTGCGGTGTCGGCGGCCGCGGCACAGGCCGTAGGATACCCCGGTGCAGGAGATCAGCCTTCGCACGGAGCGGCGGACTCAGCTCGTCGAGATCACGCCCCTCGTCGAGCAGGCGCTGAACGGAGTCGACGGCGCCGCGGCGGCGCTCGTCTACGTTCCGCACACAACCGCCGGAGTCACGATCAACGAGGACATCGACCCCGACCTCGCCGCCGACATCGAGGAGGCGATGGAGAAGATCGTCGAGGACGGATGGCGCTGGCGCCACGAGGACGCCGACGGGCCGAACGCGCCCTCGCACATGCGCGCGTCGCTGATGAGCCCAGAGGTGCTGGTTCCTCTCGACGAGGGCAAGCTCGCGCTCGGCCGCTACCAGGGGATCTTCTTCTGCGAGTTCGACGGGCCGCGCGAGCGCAAGGTCTACGTGACCTTGCTCCGCTAGCTCCAGGCGTCGCTCGCGATGCCGACGCAAAGGCCGTGCGGGCTTTGCCCGTGCGGCCGTTAAATACGCTCAACCGCCGCTCAACCTGAACTCAACAGGACCGTCTTAGGGTTAGCGCGTGCCACGGCGGCTGACGATCGCGCTCTCGTTCACGGTCCTCGCCGCCACTGGTGTCTTCTTCTTCGTCCGTCCTGGCGAGCCGGGGGCGCACGCGACCTCGCACGCGGGCATCCACAAGATCCGGCACGTCGTGATCGTGATGCAGGAGAACCGCTCGTTCGACTCCTACTTCGGCACGTATCCCGGCGCGGACGGGATTCCGCGCGACGGCCACGGATTCACGGTCTGCTCGCCGGACCCGCGCTCGGGCCGTTGCTTCAAGCCGTACCACGACCACTCCAACCGCAACACCGGCGGCCCTCACGAGCACCTCGACGCGATGCGGGACCTGGCCCGCGGCAGGATGGACGGGTTCGTCCGCGAGGCCCGCCGCGGCCTGACGCGCGGCTGCCTCCGGCATCCGACCATCCCGATCTGCTCGCTCGGGGCCCGCCACCCCGACGTGATGGGCTATCACGACTGGCACGAGATCCCGAACTACTGGTCGTACGCGCGGCACTTCGTCTTGCAGGACCACCTGTTCCAGCCGGACACCTCCTGGAGCCTGCCGGCCCACCTGTTCATGGTCTCCGAGTGGTCGGCGCGCTGCTCCGTGGAACACGACCCGACGAGCTGCGTCAACGCGCTCGAGAACCCGACCGCCCCGCCGGGAGAGCCGCAGAACCCGATCGGCATCAGGCCGGACTACGCCTGGACCGACCTCACGTACCTGCTCCATAAGCACCACGTCTCCTGGCGGTACTACGTCTTCGCCGGCGGTGAGCCGGACTGCGAGACGGGCGCGATGGTCTGCGCGGCTCTCCGGCAGCGTGCCAAGACGCCGGGGATCTGGAACCCGCTGCCCTGGTTCGACACGGTCCGCGACGACCACCAGCTCAGCGACGTGACCTCGATCTCGCACTTCTTCCGGGCCGCGCGCCATGGCCGGCTGCCGGCGGTGTCGTGGGTGACGCCGAACAACCACGTCAGCGAGCACCCCCCGAGCCTCGTCACGAACGGCCAGGCCTACGTCACGAACGTGATCAACGCGGTCATGCGCAGCCGGGACTGGCGCTCGACGGCGATCTTCCTCGCCTGGGACGACTGGGGCGGCTTCTACGACCACGTCGCCCCGCCGCGCGTCGACCAGAACGGCTTCGGCCTGCGCGTGCCCGCGCTCGTGATCTCGCCTTACGCTCGACGAGGGTTTATCGACCACCAGACGGTGAGCTTCGACGCCTACGCGAAGTTCATCGAGGACGACTTCCTCGGCGGCTCGAGGCTCGACCCGGCGACCGACGGCCGGGCGGACCCGCGGCCCGACGTGCGCGAGTCGATGCCGCAGGTCGGCGACCTGGCGCTCGACTTCGACTTCCACCAGAAACCGCTCCCGCCCCTGATCCTTCCGCTGCACCCGCCGTTCTCGTAGCCTGGGCGGCGATGGCCGCACCCGTTGCCAGGGACCAGGAGCTCGAGCTCTCGATCGACTCGCTCGCCTACGGCGGGAACGGCGTCGCGCGGCTGAACGGGTTCGTCGTCTTCGTGCGGCGCGGGCTGCCCGGCGACCGCGTCCGCGCGCGCGTGACGAAGGTGAAGCGATCCCACGCGGAGGCGCTCGCGACCGAGGTGCTGCGGCCGGGCCCCCAGCGCGTCGACGCGCCGTGCGCGCATTTCCCCGCGTGCGGCGGGTGCCGCTTCCAGGATCTCGCCTACGAGGCGCAGCTCGCGCAGAAGCAGGCGCAGGTACGCGACGCCCTGCAGCGCCTCGCCGGGATCGCGGAGCCGCCGCTCGAGCAGATCCTCCCGTGCGAGCCGGAGATCTTCCACTACCGCAACAAGCTCGAGTACTCGTTCACGCGGACGCCGGAAGGCCCGGCGCTCGGCTTCCACCGGGCCGGCCGCTGGGACGAGGTGCTGGACATCTCGAAGTGCTGGCTGACCACCGACCTCGGCAACGCGGTGCGCGACGCCGTGCGCGACTGGGCTCGCGCCGAGAAGCTCGAGGCCTACGACCAGGCCGAGCACACCGGCTACCTGCGCCACCTCGTCCTGCGGGAGGGGCGAAACACCGGCCAGCTGCTCGTCCAGCTGGTGACGGCAGCCGGCGAGCGCTTCGATCGCGACGAGCTCGTCGAGGTGCTGCGGCGCTTCCCGGAGGTGCGCTCGATCCACTGGGCGGTGAACGAGTCGCAGGCGGAGGTGACGAACCTGCCGACGACGCTCCTCTGGGGCGAGGAGGCGATCGAGGAGGAACTGTGCGGCCTGCGCTTCCGCGTGCGGCCGAACGCGTTCCTGCAGACGAACACGCGAATGGCGGAGCGGCTCTACGAGCTGGCGGGCGAGTACGCGGGGCTCACCGGCGGCGAGACGGTCTACGACCTCTACTGCGGGATCGGGACGATCGGCCTGACGCTGGCCTCGCGGGCGCTGACGGTGTGGGGGGTGGAGGTCTCGGAGGAGTCGGTCGCGTGCGCGCTCGAGAACGCCGACCTGAACGGGATCGCGAACGCGGCCTTCTTCGCGGGCGAGGTGGGCGCGTCGCTCGAGGAGCTGGCCGAGCGCGCCGGGCCGCCGGACGTCGCCGTGGTCGACCCGCCGCGTGCGGGGCTCGCGGGGAAGGCGCTACGGCGCCTCGCGCGGCTGGAGGCGCCGAAGATCGTCTACGTCTCGTGCAACCCGACCACACTGGCCTCGAACGTGAAGGATCTCGAGCGCGACTGGGGCTATCGACTGGAGCGCGCGCGGCCGCTCGACATGTTCCCGCACACCCCGCATGTCGAGACCGTCGCCCTCCTTGCGCGCGCCTGATCGGAACCGGGGTCTGACCCCGAGCCCAACCGGGGTCTGCCCCCGAACCGGGAGACGACGGCCCTCTTGACGCGGCCTCGACCACAACCGGGGTCTGACCCCTAGTCCACCCGGGGTCTGACCCCCAGCTCGGCCTCGATCGCGGCGCGGAGCTCGCCCAGGCTTCCGCGCAGGTCGCTGATCTGCTCGTCGCCGAGCCGCGCCTCGACGGCCTCCGCGAGGGCCCGGAAGCGTGGCCGCGCGTCCGCGAGCAGCCGTACTCCCTCGTCGCTCAGGCGCAACAGATACGAGCGCCCGTCGTCCGGGTTCGGCGCCCGCTCGACGTGGCCGCGCCGCTCGAGCTTCCCGGCCCGGAAGAGAACCGTCGAGAGCGGCATCGCCATGCGCGCCGCGAGCGCCGTCGGCGTCAAGGGGCCCTCGGCGCCGATCAGCACGAAGAAGGGATAGTCCTGCGGGTGCAGCTCCACGTCTTCGAGCGCGGCCGCGAGGAGCCGCTCACGGATCTGGTTCGTCCGGAAAAGGTCCAGCAGGATCGTGTCAGGAGCGGGATCGGACACTACCGCAACCTTGTGGTAAAGTAGCGCAAGCTTGTGCTAATGCTACTCCGGACGGCGGCGGCCACCGTGCTAGTGGCGAGCCTGGGCGGTCTCGCCTCGGCGGCGCCGCAGCCCACGAAGGTGCACGTCGGCCTCTCGGCCTCGTTCGTCACCGCGGGCGGCGGGAAGCTGTGGGTGACCGACCACACGGCGGGGCGGCTCGTGAAGGTCGACCCGGCCGGCGGGAGCGTGAAGGCGCGCGTGGCCGTCGCGGGCTACCCGTTCGGGATCGCTTACGGGGCCGGCAGCGTCTGGGTCGGCTCGCGCTACCAGAACCGGGTCACGCGCATCAACGCGAAGACGGACCGCCGCCAGGCGCGCATCCACGTGGGCGACGCGCCCTACGCGCTGGTCTACGGGGCTGGCTCGGTCTGGGTCACGAACGAGGGCTCCGGCAGTGTCAGCCGCATCTCTCCGCGCCGCAACAAGGTGACGAAAACCATCCGCGTCGGCGGGCAGCCCGACGGGATCGCGCTCGCCTTCGGCAAGGCCTGGGTCGCGGACTACGGACGCGGCCGCCTGATCCGGGTCGACCCGAAGCGCAACCGCGTCGAGCGGAGCATCGATCTCCCTCATGCCGACTGGATCACGCCCGGCCTCGGTTCGCTCTGGGTCTCGAGCGAGGCGGGGAACGTCTACCGGGTCGACGCGGCCACGATGACGGTGCAGGCGACGGTGACCGTCGGCGCGAACCCGCTCGCGAGCGCCTGGATCGGCGGGAGGCTCTGGGTTCCCAACATCGACTCGAACACCGTCTCCGTCGTCGACCCTGCGACTGCGACGGTCGAGCGGACGATTCCCGTCGGCCCGAGCCCGATCGCGGTCGCGGCGGCCGCCGGCTCGGCGTGGGTCACGTCGGAGTTCGACGGGGAGCTGTGGCGCTTCGATCCCTGACCGCGCGCCAGAGCAGGTCGGCGTTCGGCAGCAGGAACCCGAGCGAGAGCAGCGGTAGCGCCGGCAGGCCGCCGACGTCCCACCAGGTCGCGAGCGCCATCGTCGCGCCGATCGACGCGGTCAAGCAGACCCACGTCCAGCCGACCCGCAGTCCCCAGCGCGCGGCGGCGCCGAGGTAAAGCCCGAAGAAGAGCAGGTCGGGCAGCCCCAGCTTCGCCCCGCCGGCCTGCCCCGGCACGACGAAGGTGAACGAGAGCACGTCGAAAACCTGAACGTGCTTGTTCACGATCGTGTTCGTCGGCCCGCGCCAGACCGAGTACGAGTCGACGAACGGGACGATGAACGCGACGAGCACGACCCAGCTCAGCTCCTCGAAAAAGCGTAGGAAGGCCCAGGCGAGAAACGTCATCGCGCCGAGCTTGGCGAAGTTCGCCACCGGCCCGGCGCCGGCCAATTGCAACACCACCGCGACGACGATGAGCACGCCGGCCGTCCCCAGCAGGCGCCGCGGCGGCAGGTGCCAGAGCGGCAGCGCGAGGTAGACGAAGCCGAAGACCGCCGGGATGACGAGGAAGGCGAGGAAGGCTATGTCCCACCACAGCGACAGGTTGAACCAGTGCTGGTGGGTCCCGTAGTAGACGCCGACGACCGCCGCGAGCGCGACGAACGCGGCCCGGCGCGCGGGGCTCAATACGGCGGCAGCTCGGCCCACCAGGGGCCTAGCGCCTTGAAAGCGTTCCAGAACTGCGTCTTGGCCGGCGCCTCGTCGAGCGACGCGTCGATGTCCGGGACGAAGAGCGCCTCAACCGTCGGCGTGAACCGCTGCAATGTCCCCAGGTCGGCCGCCACGCTCTCGCTCAGCGGGAACTCGAGCGAGTTCAGGAAGCCGAGAGCCTGCTCTCCCATGACGACCACGAGCTTCGGCTGGACGATGTGCAGCTCGCGCGTCAGCCAGGGCCGCGCTTCCTCCTCGTCGCCGTCCGCGAACTTGAGGCAGTTCGTCCCGTAGACGGCCATCGGGTCGACCCGCAGCCGCTGCAGAGACTTGAGGATCGCCTGGCCCGCCCGCCCGTAGAAGGCGACGCCTTCCTGCACCTCAGCCGGCTGCGGCGAGTGCTTCAGCAGCATCACGTCGGCGAGCGGGTGGCCGGAGCCGAGCACGGGCACGCGGCCGCCACCCGCGCGGGCGATCTCGTCCCCGAGCTCGTTCGTTTCGGAGATCGCCTTCTGCAGGTACTTCTCGAAGATCTCGTCGCTCACGGCAGGCATTCCGGCACGACCCCTTTCGACGGCTACCGGACCCGTTCCTTGGCCTGCGCGGCCCACTTGAGCGACTGCAGGTAGAGCAGCGAGCGCGCCCGCCGCAGCACCTGGGCGGTGCGCAGGCTCTCGAGGAACTCGCCGGGACCGTCGAAGGCGCGCATGCGCACGCCGCCGGTGCCGACCCCCTGGAGCACGTGCGCGTCGGAGCCGGCGCCCATCGTCAGGCCGTACTTGCGGGCGAAGCGCAGCGCCTCGTCGTTGTAGGCCTCGAAGAGGAGGCGCGCGTTGTAGACCTCCAGCACGTCGAGCTCCTCGAGATGCCGGTGCAGCGTGGCCGGGTCGGGGATCGCATGCAGCCGGTCAAAGGGGTGGGGGAGGTAGGCGATCCCGCCCTGGTCGTGGATGGCGGCGATCGTCGTGCCGAATGAGAGCCCGCGGGGGATCTCCTCCGTGAGGAAGAGCCCGATCACCTCGCCCTGGCCGTCGGTCTTCACCTCCTCGCCGGGGATCACGATCAGGTCGCGGTCGCGCGCGGCCTCGACCGCCTCGAGCGCGCCGCCGAAGACGTTGTGGTCGGTGACCGCGATCGCGCCGAGCCCGCTCTCCTCTGCGTGGTCGAGCAGCTCGTCGACCGGAATCTGGCAGTCGTGCGACCAGTTGGTGTGCAGGTGCAGGTCGGCGTGGATCCAGCCGCGTTCGTCCGGGATCTCGCGGGCGGGCCGGCCTTTGCGCCGCCTGGTGGCGAGGCCGCGGTAGACCTCGTCGATCTCGGCGGCGAGCGCCCCGAAGCTCTGGCCCTCGGCCGCGGCCCGGGCCTGCTCGCCGGAGCGCTTGCGGTAGGCCTCGTCCTCGGCGAGCCTCGCGATCTCGGCGGCGGCGAGCTCCGGCTGTTCGAGCAGGCCTGGCGGAGAGACGACCGCGGCGCCGGCGGCGGCCGCCTCGAGCGCGACGCGGCTCACTCCCTCGAAGGCCGGGACGAAAATCGACGCCTCGCTCAGCAGCGGCGCCCGCCCGGCGCCGTCGAGCAGCGTGCGCACGTGCGCCCGCCCGCGCAGAGAGCGGGGAGTCGACGGCCGTCCAGACAGCGGCTTCGTCCGTAGCAGGACGAGCTCCCAGCCGGGCAGATCGCGCAGCGCTCGCACGACCGACCGACCCAGCGCGCGCTCGGTCGGACGCCACTCGTAGACGACGAGCCGGCGCTTGCGGCCGGGGCGGAAGAGCTCGGGGTCGACGCCGACCGGCACAACCCGGTAGTCGCCGGGCAGCCGCTCAGCCGCCGCCTCGGCGGTCGCCTCGGAGGTCGCGAGGAGCGCGTCGAGCCGGCCGAGCAGGCGCTCGCGCTGCGCCTTCCCGGGCGGATAGCCGAGCCGCTCGGGCGAGAGGAAGGTCGCGACTGCGAAGGCGCGGGCGTCGCGCAGCGCGAGGTACGAGAGGCTCGGCAGGCCGGGCTCGAAGCCGTGGACGACGTCGTAGCCGCCGCGGGCGAGCGCAAGCGCCAGGTTCGCGCGCACGCCCACCGGCACGCCGATCCTCGACCGCCGCGAGACCGGAACGGCCGGCCCGAGCGCGATCACCTCGGCCCCGTCGCCGTCGAGCAGTGCGCGCCGTCCGGCGAGCAGGTCAGCCGCTCGCGTCGAGGGAGCGAGCACCGTCACCGAGTGGCCCAGCGCGCGCAGCTCCGCGGCGAGGCCGGCGACGTGCTCGTTGACGTCGTGGGGCCGCGACCAGGCAAACGGCGTGACCAGGCAGACGCGCAGGCCCATGTGGCCCGAGTCTAGCCGGGTGCAGAGAAGCCCCAGGGGCGCGTGCCCTCTCAGAGGAGCGCCCCCGGGGCTCAGGCGTTAGGCCTTCGCGGTCTCCTTGACGGGCGTCCGCGCGTGCTTGCGGATGAAGTCCTCGGTCCGGTCGCGCGCCTCGTCGTCGGAGTACTGCTTCGGCGGCGACTTCATCAGGTACGAGCTCGGCCCGCCGAGGGTGCCCGACACGCCCTTGTTCAGGGCCAGCTTCGCCATCCGGACGGCGTCGATCACGACCCCCGCCGAGTTGGGCGAGTCCCAGACCTCGATCTTCAGCTCGGCGTTCAACGGCACGTCGCCGAAGGCCGTGCCCTCGAGGCGGATGTACGCCCACTTGCGGTCCTCGAGCCACGGCACGTGGTCGGAGGGGCCGACATGAATGTTCTTGTCCTCCAGCTCGTACGGCAGCGTGGACTTGATCGAGTAGGTCTTCGAGATCTTCTTCGACTCGAGCCGCTCCCGCTCCAGCATGTTCAGGAAGTCGGAGTTGCCCCCGAAGTTGAGCTGGAAGGTCCGGTCGACGCGCACGCCGCGATCGCGGAAGATGCTCATCAGGACGCGGTGCGTGATCGTGGCCCCGACCTGCGACTTGATGTCGTCGCCGATGATCGGCAGTCCCTTCTCCTCGAATCGCCGCTGCCAGTAGCTCTCGCGGGCGATGAAGATCGGCATGCAGTTCACCATCGCGCAGCCCGCGTTCAGGATCTGCTCCGTGTACCACTTGGTCGCCTCTTCGGAGCCGACCGGCAGGTAGTTGACGACCACGTCGGTACCGGTCTCCTTGAGGATCCCGGTCACGTCGTCGGTCTCGCCGGGCGCCTTGGTCACGATCTCGGAGAGGTACTTGCCGAGGCCGTCGTGGGTCATCCCGCGGTGGACGGTGACGTCGGTCTTGGGCACGTCCGAGAACTTGATCGTGTTGTTCGGGTGCGCCCAGATCGCTTCGGAGAGATCCTTGCCGACCTTGTCGGTGGTCACGTCGAAGGCGGCGGTGAACTCGATGTCGCGGATGTGGTAGCCGCCGAGGTCGACGTGCATGAGGCCCGGGACGAACGTGCCGGGCTCGGCGTCCTTGTAGTACTCGACGCCCTGCACGAGCGAGCTCGCGCAGTTGCCGACGCCGATGATCGCGACGCGGACCTTGTCGTCCGAGCGCCGCGCCTTGCCGTTCTTGCCATTGCTGGAAGCCATGAGTTCCTTTCCGAGCCGCTCAGAGAGCGTCTCGACGATCAGGTCGTTGACGTTGCGCTTGCGCTGTGCCGCGCGCGCGGCGAGCGTGTCCTTCAGCTCCGCCGGCATCCGCAGGAGCACGGTGCCGCTGCGGCCTGGCGAGCGGCCCGGCCTGCCGCTCGGGTCGAACGGGACGGCGAAGCGGGAGGCGAGGATCCCGACCGCCACGTCGTTGAGGCTGCTGCCCGAGCGGCGAACCTCGTCCGAGAGGAGCCGCTTGAGCGCGTCCGGCATACGGACGAGGACGTTCTTGCGCGTAGGTGCTAGCACAGAAGTGCTAGCAGTATAGACGCTAGGAGCGGCGGAGCTGCGAACGAACGCTGAGCACGCGCTGAAGGACGGTCAGCCAAGCGGTCGCGGCCAGGAAGTAGATGACCCATTGCAGGCCGCCCCAGGGCGCGAAGGTCAGAGCGGCGGTGATCACGACCACTCGCTCGGCGCGGCTGCCGAGGCCGACGTCGCCCTTCAACCCGAGCAGCTCCGCCTTGGCGCGCGCATAGGAGACGAGGAACGAGCCCGCCATCGCGGCGATGGTGAACGCGATCGCGATGTCGTTGCCCTCGCGTGCGAAGACGAGCGCGATCGCGGTCAGCATGAAGCCCTCGCTGACCCGGTCGGAGATCGAGTCGAGGAACGCCCCGAACGGCGTCGCCTTGCCACCGTGCCGCGCGAGCGCCCCGTCAAGGACGTCGAGGATCGAGCCGATCACGAACACCACCGCGGCCGTCCAGTACAGGAGCCACGGCCGGTGGTACGCGAAGTACACGATCACGGAGGCGGCGATGCAGAGGCTGATCCCGCCGATCGTGAGCGCGTTCGGCGTCACGCGTGTGCGCGCGAGGCCCGTGATCCACCGGGTGGCCAGCCGGCGCGTGCCGTCCGTGTAGCCCCGTTTGACCGCGGCGAGGCCGCCGGCGCTTCGCAAGGTGGCTAGGCCGTCGCCTGGCGGCGGCGGGTCCACACCGGGAGGCCGTAGACGATCGCGATCGCGATCGCCGCGACGACGATCCCCGCCAGGACGTCGAGGGCGAAGTGGTTGCCGGTGCCCATCACGCTGAACCAGACCCAGGCGGGCCAGACGAGCCAGAAGACCTTGACCACGCGGTTCCGGCAGACCGAGAAGAGGACGAGCCCGACGATCAGCGCATCGGCGGCGTGCAGGCTCGGCATCGCCGCGTACGGGTTAGCCGCCAGCTGCACCAGGCCGCTGCCGTGATTGAGCCCGCCGAAGTCGCCGAGCGTGTCGGCGAAGCCGAGGTCGGGGAACATCCGCGGCGGCGCGGTCGGCAGCAGCACGTAGCCGACGAGGCCGAACACGTTCGCGAGCAGGATCGTGTTGCGGAAGCGCACGAACGCCTCGTGGCGCCGCAGGTAGACCCAGAGCAGCGCCAGGCCGACGACGGTGAACTCCGAGTTCCAGTAGGTCCAGGCCGCGAGGTCGGCGAGGAACTGCGAGCCGTCCACCGTCCGCTGGAGTGTCAGCTCGATCAGCGCGTGGGCGTGCCGCTCGATCCCGATCACGTGCAGCCCGTTCTGGAAAGCGCGCGGCGGATTGCGGTCGGCGAGGCCGCGTGCGAGCTGGTACGCCGCGAGGAAGCCGAACCAGATCGCAAGCTGGCGCCCGAGGTCGGCCCACCCTCGGGGCAGGTAACGGCGGCCGGCTGCGACGAGAGCGCTCAAAGGAACTCGACGATTCTAACGCCCCCGTCAGAGGGCTTCTTCCCGGCCCGTCAGCCGCCTATTTGCGACATCGAGCGCGACGCACGCACAAAGCCGGGCTCGTTGATCTTGTGCTTGAGCTCCTTGTGGCGCACGGCGAAGCGGATAAGCCGCTCGAGCTCCTCGTCCGAGGCCCCTGAGCGCAGGGGCGTCTTCAGGTCCCATTCCCGCCGCGAGAAGAGACAGGTGCGCAGCTGGCCGTCGGCGGTCAGGCGGATCCGGTCGCAGCTCGAGCAGAACGGCTCGGAGACCGGGTTGACGAAGCCGATCTCGCCGGCGCCGTCGGCGAAGCGGAAGCGCTGCGCGGTGGACGAGGGCTTGGCGGGTACAGGCTCGAGCGGCCAGCGCTCCTCGATCAGCGCGCGGATCTCGGCGCCGGTCAGCACGTCGTCGCCGCGCCACGACTCGTCGGCGTCGAGCGGCATGAACTCGATGAAGCGGACGACGTAGGGCTTGCGCCGAGCGAGCTCGGCCAGCGCCGGCACCTCGACCTCGGTGAAGCCGCGCATGGCAACGCAGTTGACCTTGATCGGCCGCAGCTGGGGATACCGTTCCGCTTCCTCGAGCCCGGCGAGCACGCGGTCGAGTGCGTCGCGGCGGGTGATCTCTGCGAATCGGACGTGCGAGAGCGAGTCGAGCGAGACGTTCAGCCGGCGCAGACCGGCTTCGACCAGCGGCCCGGAGAGCCGGTCGAGCAGGATGCCGTTGGTCGTCAGCGAGAGATCCTCGACGCCTGGGATGTCGGCCAGCAAGCGCACGAGCACGGGCAGGTCGCGCCGCACGAGCGGCTCGCCGCCCGTCAGTCGCACCTCGTCGACACCCATCGCCGCGAGCACGCGCACGAGCCGCGAAAGCTCCTCGAAGCTCAGCAGCTCGTCCCGCTCCAGCCACTCCAGGCCCTCGGCCGGCATGCAGTAGCGGCACCGGAAGTTGCAGCGGTCGGTGACCGAGACCCGCACGCTGCGGATCTCGCGGCCCCATCCGTCCACGAGCGGCTCCATCGTCCAAGGGTAACCGAGGTTTCGCCCTCCAGCAGGGGCGGGAATGCTCGGACACCAACCCACGACGGAAGGCGCCGTTTCGCGGCGGCTTCAAACGATGAAGGGGGAGCGACATGACCGAGCGAGAGCAGGAGAGCGGCGAAGAGCAGATCGACGAGAGCGGCCGCAACCCGACGCAGCGCCAGATCGACGGCGACGAGCCCGGCCCGGCCGCCGGCGCGACCGAAGAACGCGAGGGCTGGGAGGAGACGAACGACGAGCCCGCGCAAGGCGAGCAGGGCCAGGACGACGTCTAGCTGGCGACCGTAGCGGCGATCAGCTCTGCGAGGCGGTCGGCCGAGCCTTCGCCGTAGAGAAGGTAGAGCGAGGGCTCGGCCAGCTCGAGCTCGAGCACGAGCGGCTCGGGGTCGTGGACGAGGTCCACGCGCGCGTAGAGAAACTCCTCGAAAGGAGCGGCTGCAAGCGCCGCTTCGGCCGCGCGCAGGTCGGTGTCCGACGGTTCCACCGGCTCGACTGCCTCCTCGAGGTAGAGCTGGGGCGCGTCCGGCGCGCCCCGCCGCAGGGAGACGCGCTTGCGGACGGCGTGCGAGTAGCTGCCCCCGAGGTAGACCAGCGCGATCTCGCCGGCACGCTCGACCCCGTCTATGTGCGGCTGCACCATCGCCGCCCTCCCCTCGGCGTGGAGCGCCTCGACGTGTGCCGCCGCCGCGGCCGCCTCCTCCGGCTCGTAGCGGGCCGAGGCGCGGCCGCCGGCGGAGAAAACCGGCTTGACGACGAAGCGGCCGGCAGGCGCCTCGAACGCCTCGCCCGGCTCGAGGAAGAGCGTCGGCACGACCGGCACGCCTGCGGCCTCGAGCTCGGCGAGGTAGCGCTTGTCCGTGCTCCAGCGCAGGACCGGCGGCGGGTTGAGGACGCGCGGCAAGCGAGCGGCCCAGTCGAGGAACTCGCCCCTCCGTTCGGCGTAGTCCCAGGCCGAGCGAACGACGACGAGGTCGAAGCGGTTCCAGTCGACCTCCGCGTCCCACACTGCTGGGATGCCTTCGACCCCGCGAGCCGCCAGAGCGGCCACTAGAGCGGGGCCGTCCTCGTCGAGCTCGGGCACCTCGGCACAGGTTGCAAGCGCTATCGCCATATATCTGCTACCATCACACTAAGATTTTCTCAGCGAAGGGAGCAATGGAGAATGGCTAAGACTATCGGCATCGACCTCGGCACGACCAACTCCTGCGTTGGCGTGATCGAGGGCGGCGAGCCGGCGGTCATCCCGAACGCCGAGGGCGGGCGCACCACGCCGTCCGTCGTCGCGTTCACGAATGACGGCCAGCGGCTCGTCGGCGCGCCCGCGAAGCGCCAGCAGGTCACGAACCCGCAGAACACGATCTTCTCGATCAAGCGCTTCATGGGCCGCAAGTTCGGCGAGGTCTCGGAGGAGATGAAGATCGTCCCCTACGAGGTCGTCGAAGGCCCGAACGGCGACGTGCGGGTCAAGGCGGGCGACAAGGAGTACGCACCGCCGGAGATCAGCGCGATGATCCTCCAGAAGCTGAAGGCCGACGCAGAGGCGTACCTCGGCGAGGCGGTCACCGACGCGGTGATCACCGTCCCGGCCTACTTCAACAACGCGCAGCGCGAGGCGACGAAGGACGCCGGCAAGATCGCCGGCCTCAACGTCCTCCGCATCATCAACGAGCCGACCGCGGCCGCTCTGGCCTACGGCCTCGACAAGGAGGCCTCCGACCACACGATCCTCGTCTTCGACCTCGGCGGCGGGACGTTCGACGTCTCGATCCTCGAGCTCGGCGAGGGCGTCTTCGAGGTGAAGGCCACCAACGGCGACAACCACCTCGGCGGCGACAACTTCGACAAGGCGATCGTCGACTGGATGGTCGCGGAGTTCAAGCGCGATCAGGGCATCGACCTCTCGCAGGACCGGATGGCCCTGCAGCGCCTGTACGAGGCGGCCGAGAAGGCGAAGATCGAGCTCTCCTCGACGATGACGACGCAGATCAACCTGCCGTTCGTCACGGCGACGCCGGAGGGCCCGAAGCACCTCGACCTCCAGCTCACCCGCGCGAAGCTGAACGAGCTCTCCGCAGAGCTGCTCGAGCGCACCGTCGAGCCGACGAAGAAGTGCCTGGCCGACGCCGGGCTCGACCCGTCGAAGATCGACCACATCGTCCTCGTCGGCGGCATGACCCGCATGCCGGCGGTCGTCGACAAGGTCAAGGAGCTGACCGGTAAGGACCCGCACAAGGGCGTCAACCCGGACGAGGTCGTCGCCGTCGGCGCGGCCATCCAGGGCGGTGTGCTCAAGGGCGAGGTCAAGGACATCCTGCTCCTCGACGTCACGCCGCTGTCGCTCGGGATCGAGACCAAGGGCGGCGTCTTCACGCCGCTGATCGAGCGCAACACGACCATCCCGACGAAGAAGTCGGAGCACTTCACCACGGCCGAGGACAACCAGCCGTCGGTCGAGGTGCACGTGCTCCAGGGGGAGTCGGAGATGGCGCTCTACAACAAGACGCTCGGCAAGTTCCAGCTCGTCGGCATCCCGCCGGCGCCACGGGGCATGCCGCAGATCGAGGTCACCTTCGACATCGACGCGAACGGGATCATCAACGTGTCGGCCAAGGACCTCGGCACCGGGAACGAGCAGCAGATCAAGATCGAGGGCGGCTCAGGCCTGAAGCCGGAGGAGGTCGACCAGATGATCAAGGACGCGGAGGCGCACGCCGACGAGGCGCACCGCCTGCGCGAGCTGGCCGACGCGAAGAACAACGCGGAGTCGCTCGCCTACGCGACCGAGAAGAGCCTCAAGGACCATCGCGACAAGCTCAACGAGAGCGAGGCCTCGACGATCGAGGGCCGCGTGATGGAGCTAAAGCAGGCTCTGGAGACGGACGACCTG
>VAWL01000180.1 GCA_005883965.1 Actinomycetota bacterium | reverse complement strand
CGTCGCGGCCGTCGTCACTTTCGCGTTGCTGCTCGGCGACTCGCCGGAGGACCGCTCGCATCCGTCGACGCTCTGGCACTGGCTGACCGCGGGCCCGTACGACTTCAGCCTCCGGATCCTGGTCGACCCGCTCTCCGTCTTCATGATGCTGATCGTCGCCGGGGTCGGCTGCCTGATCGTCGCCTACTCGGTCGGCTACATGGACGGCGACGACGAGGAGCGCCGCTACTTCGCCTACATGGCGCTGTTCGTCTTCTCGATGCTGCTGCTCGTCCAGGGCGGCAACCTGCTGATACTGCTCGTCGGCTGGGGGCTCGTCGGGCTCTCGTCGTACCTGCTGATCGGCTTCTGGCACGACCGGCCTTCCGCGGTCGCCGCCGCCAAGAAGGCCTTCGTCATGAACGCGATCGGCGACGCGACGATGGCGCTCGCGCTCTTCCTGCTCATCCAGCGGAGCGGCACCCTCGACTTCGAGCGCGTCTTCCCGCAGGCCGGCTCGTTCGGCGGCTGGGCCAACAACCTGATCGCGCTCGGCCTGCTCGGGGGCGCGGTCGCGAAATCGGCGCAGCTGCCGCTGCAGACGTGGCTCCCGGACGCAATGGAGGGCGCGACCCTCCTCATGGCCGGGCTGATCGCGCTCGTCCAGACGGACATCAAGCGCGTGATCGCCTACTCGACCATGTCGCAGATCGGCTACATGTTCCTCGCCGTCGGGATCGGCGCCTACGCCAACGGGATGTTCCACCTGATGACGCACGCCTTCTTCAAGGCGCTGCTCTTCATGGCGGGCGGGATCGTGATCCACGCGCTGGCGGGCGAGCAGGACCTGCGCAAGATGGGCGGGCTTCGGACGCTGCTGCCGCGCACCTACTGGGCGTTCGTGATCGGCGCGCTGGCGCTCGCGGGCATTCCGCCGTTCTCCGGATTCTTCTCGAAGGACTCGATCCTCGCGGCGGCGCTCGCCAACGGCGGCTGGTACGGCTACCTGCTCTGGGCGGCCGGCATCGTCGGGGCCTTCCTGACCGGGCTCTACGCGTTCCGGATGCTGTTCATGGCTTTCTGGGGCGAGCCGTCGCCGTTCGTGCGCGAGCACCTGACGGCCGGCTCGCACGCGCATCAGCGGGAGGGGCACGCGCATCACGGCGTGGACATCCGCCACCAGCACGCGGGCGAGGCGCCGTTCTCGATGGCCTGGACCGTCGCCGTCCTCGCCGTGCTCGCAGCCTTCGGCGGCTGGATCCAGTTCGCCGGGCTCTGGACGCCGATCACGAACTGGCTCGAGCCGGTGGCGCCGTCCCTCGTCGACGCCTCGGGCGTGCAGGAGGCGGTCTCCAGCGTCGTCGCCGTCCTGGTCGGGCTGGCGGGGATCGGCCTCGCGTGGTGGATCTACGCCGCCCATCGCGCGAAGGCGCCCAGGCCGCTGGCACTGTTCGAGCGCAAGTTCTACTTCGACGAGCTCTACGACGCGCTCTTCTACCGGCCCGCCGTCTTCCTGGCGACCGGCCTCTACCGCTGGGTCGAGCGCCCGCTCGTCTTCGGCTCGGTGCGCGAGCTCGCCGCTGCCGTTCGCGACCTCGGGCTCGGGACCGGCCGCCTGCAGAGCGGGCTCGTCCGCACGTACACGCTCGCGATCGCGGCCAGCCTCGCCGTCCTCACCATCGTCTTCGTGGTGGTGCGGTAGTTGCACTGGCTGGCGACCGCGCTGATTCTCTTGCCGATCGCCGGCGCCTTGGCGGTGTGGACGCTGCCGCTCAGCCCGTTCGCGGTCGGCTCGACCGCGCTGCTCGTCTCGCTCGCCGAGGTCGCGCTCTGGATCGACTCGGTCGCCCGCTTCGACTTCTCCAAGCCCGGCCTGCAGCTCGACCAGCAGACGAGCTGGATCTCCGACCTGAACGTCTCCTACCACGTTGGCTTCTACGGCTTCTCGCTCTGGCTCGCCGGGATGACGGTGGTCGTGGCGGCGGCTGCGATCGGCTACGCGTTCTGGGCCGGGCGCGAGCGGCCCCGCGCCTACTACGGGCTGATGCTGCTGCTGACGGGCGCCCTCGTCGGCGTCTTCGCCGCCCAGGACCTGCTGCTCTTCTACGTCTTCTGGGAGGCGATGCTGATCCCGCTGTACGTGCTGGTCGGCGTCTGGGGCGGGGCCGGGCGGCTGCGGGCGGGACCTTCGACCTGGTCAAGTCGGGCACGAACGGGAGCGACTGGATCTTCCTCGGCTTCGCCGTGGCCTTCGCGGTCAAGGCGCCGCTCTTCCCGCTGCACGCCTGGCTTCCGGCGGCCTACCGCGAGTCGTCGCCGGAGGTCGCCGCGGTGTTGAGCGGCGTCGTCTCGAAGGCGGCGGCGTTCGGCTTCCTGCGGGTCGCGATCACGAAGTTCCCCGGGCCGACCCAGGACTTCCGTACGCCGATCCTCGTGCTCGCGGGCTGCGGGCTGGTGTACGGGTCGCTGCTGGCCTTCAGGGCGCCCGACCTGCGCGGCGTGATCGCGTATTCGAGCATGGCCCAGCTCGGGCTGATCACGTTCGGGCTCTTCGCAGTCAACGACCTCGGGCTGAACGGCGCGGTGCTGCAGATGGTCAACCACGGGCTGATCTCCGCGACGCTGTTCCTGCTTGCGGGCGGGATCGAGCGACGGGCGGCAACGGGTGAGCTGTCGCGGCTCGGCGGGATGGCCCGCGGGCGGCCCGCCTTGGCGACGGTGCTGATGACGACCGGCGTGATCGCGCTCGCGGTGCCCGGCTCGACGGCCTTCGCAGGCGAGTTCGCGATCCTGGCCGGGGTCTTCCAGACGGGCTGGGGCTACGCCGTGGTCGGCGCGGTCGCGATCGTGCTCGCGGCGATGTACATGCTGCGGCTGATCTCGGCGGTTCTGCACCTGAAGCCGGGGCCGGCCGTCACGGAGGCGGCGCTCGACCTGCGGCCCGCGGAGCTCGGCTTCCTCGTCCCGCTGGTCGCGATCCTGCTCGTGCTCTCCGCCTGGCCGGCGGCGATCACCGACAGATCGTTCACATCGACTGGCGCGCTGAGCGAACGGCTCCCGAAAGGCGCCTCGTATCCGGTCAAGCCGATTCCGCTGATCTCGATTTCGAGCGATCAGCTCTCCCCAAGCCTGACGGTGAAGCTCCCGTGATTCCGACACCGCACATCGACTGGCTCGCGATCTCGGCGCCGCTGTCGCTGCTCACGGCCGGCGGGATCTCGCTTCTCGCGGCAGTGCTCGTGCCGCACGGGTGGCGGCGGAGGTTCGGCGCAGTCGTCTGCGCGATCGGCTTCGCGGCGGCGATCGGCTTCGCCGTCGTCCTCTACGTCCACTCGCCGGACGGTCACGGCGTGATCGGCGACGCCATCCAGCGCGACCGGCTCGCCGCGCTGACGCAGATCATCATCGCGGGCGCCGGGCTGCTCGCGGTCGGGACCTCGTACTCGGAGCCGATGGCCGACGACCACATCGCCGAGTACTACGCGCTGCTGGCCTGGGCGGGCGGGGGCATGGCCTTCCTCGCGAGCGCGAGCAGCTTGATGACGCTCTTCCTCGGGCTGGAGTGGTTCTCGATCTGCCTCTACGTGCTCTGCGCGATCGACGTCGAGCTCGCCGGCTCGCTGGAGGCGGGCCTCAAGTATTTGATCGTCGGCGGCTTTGGTTCGGCGATGCTGCTCTTCGGCTCGGCGCTCGTCTACGGCGCCACCGGCGCCCTGCGCTTCGGCGAGATCTCGCACGCCGTCACCTCGCTGGGGCTGAGCCACGACGCGCTGCTCGTCGCGGGATTGGCGCTGATGATCGGCGGTCTCGGCTTCAAGGCGTCGGCCGCGCCGTTCCACATGTGGACGCCCGACGTCTACGAGGGCGCACCCACGCCCGTGACCGCGTTCATGTCGGCGGCGACGAAGACGGTCGCGCTCGTCGTGATGATGCGCGTGCTCGTCACGGCGTTCCCGCACGAGGCCCGCCTCTGGACGGTGGCCGTGGCCGCGATCGCCTGCGCATCGCTGGCGGTCGGAAACCTCGCGGCACTCGTGCAGACGAACCTGAAGCGGATGCTGGCGTACTCGTCGATCTCGCACGCAGGGTTCATGCTGATCGCGATCGCCGCGAACAGCGCGCTCGGCGGGCGGGCCCTCCTCTACTACTTGATCCCGTACTCGGCGATGTCGGTCGGCTCGTTCGCGGTCGTCGCCGCGCGCGAGCGGGAGCTGAACCGGCCGGTGACCGTCGAGAGCCTGGCGGGCTTCGGCTGGGAGCGGCCGCTGCTCGGGATCGGGTTGTCGGTGTTCATGCTCGGCTTCGCCGGATTCCCGCTGACCGGCGGCTTCGTCGGTAAGTTCTACGTGTTCTCCGCGGCGTACGAGCACGGGTGGACCTGGCTCGTGATCGTAGGCGTCGCCGCGACGGCGGTCAGCCTCTACTACTACCTCGGCGTGATCCGCGCGATCTACATGCGGCCGGCCGAGGAGCTGCAGCTGGCCCCGGTGGGCGGCGGCTCGCCGCCGCCGGAGCGGATCCTCCAGACCGCGGTCACCGGAGCGCTCGTCGTGACGGTCGGCTCGTTCTTCGCGGTACAGCCGTTGATCGACGTCGCGAAGCACGCCGCCGACGCGATCTTCTGAGCCCCGGGAAAAGTCACACAATCGGCACACCGCGGGCCGAAAGGCCGGGTACCGTCCCAAGCCCCCTCCCACCCGGGGTCCTACTGGCCGACTTTCTAGGAGCGGCGCAGCTCGGCGATCAGGGCGACGACGGCCTGGATGCAGAAGATCGCGAGACACGCGGCCACCGCCGAGCGGCCCACTGCCGGCACCGAGCCCTCCGCCAGGGCCGGCGCGCGCGCAGCCGCTCCGGCGACCGTCAGCACCAGCACCACCGCCCAGAGGAGCGCGTGCACCCGCTCCTGCGAGCCCTCGAGCACGCCGCCGAAGGCTTCGAGCGCGGCGACCGCCGCGGTCGGCACGGCCGCCAGCAGCGAATAGAACGCGAGCCCGTGCGAGCCTGCCCCGTCGGCCACCGCGGCCGCGATCACCAACGCGATCGGAAGCAGGCGGTGACCCATGCCCGCTGGTTCGGCGTCCGGTCCGCACCTCCTTCGTTACCCTGCCGCCTCCCGTGAGAAAGGAGCCTGAATGCCCGATGTGCCGGTGACGTGGCTCGGCCACGCCAGCTTCCGACTCGACTCGCCCGACGGCAAGCGGATCTACGTCGACCCCTGGCTCGGCAACCCCAAATGTCCCGACTCCGAGAAGGAGCCCGAGCGGATCGACGTGATCGCGCTCACACACGGGCACGGCGATCACGTCGGCGAAACCGTCGAGCTGAGCAAGAAGTTCTCGCCGGAGATCGTCGCGATGGTCGAGCTGAAGGGCTGGCTCGGCGACCAGGGCGCCGAGATCGGCGAGGTGCCGGGCCCGAACAAGGGTGGCACGGTCGAGGCGGCGGGTGTCAAGTTCACCCTCGTGAACGCCTTCCACTCGAGCTCCTCCGACGACCTGACGTACCTCGGCGAGGCGGCCGGGGTCGTGGTCGCGTTCGAGAACGGCACGACGATCTACTTCGCCGGCGACACGTGCGTCTTCGGCGACATGTCGCTGATCGGTCGGATCTACTCGCCGGACGTCGCCGTCCTGCCGATCGGGGGCCACTTCACCATGGATCCGCGCGAGGCCGGCGTCGCGCTCGAACTGCTCGGCGCGAAGCGCTGCATCCCCTGCCACTACGGCACCTTCCCGTTGCTCGCGGGCACACCGGACGAGCTGCGCGAACACGCGGGCGGCGTCGAGGTGATCGCGCTCGAGCCGGGGGAGACGACTACGGTTTGAGGCAGCGCTGGTTCGGGGCCACTGGCCGGCGCGTGCCGGAGATCGCGGTCGAGGGAGAGCTCGACCTGGACGACGCGCTGCTGCTGGACGACGTCTCGGACGAGGCCGTCCTCAAGGAGGCGCACGAGTCGGGGCGGCCGGTCGCCGTGCGTGCGTCGTCCGCCGAGGCGGTCGCGCAGGCGCTCGCGCGGCCCGAAGTGGCCACCGTCCTCGTTCCGGAATCGCAACGCGACCTGCTCGCGCTCGACCTGACCGAGCTGACCTATGAGTAGCCCGCTCGTCGCCACTTACTCGATCGCGGCCTGCGACCTCGATGCCGGCCAGTGGGGCGTCGCGACGCAGTCGAAGTTCCTCGGCGTCGGGTCGGTCGTCCCCTGGGCAGTCCCGGGGGTCGGGGCGATCGCGACCCAGGCCTACGCCAACCCGCGCTACGGGACGGACGGGCTCGCGCTCCTCCGCGAGGGGCTGAGCGCCGAGGAGGCCGTCGAGCGGCTGACCGCGGCGGACGACGGGCGCGACCACCGACAGCTCGGGATCGTGGACGCGGAGGGACGCGCCGCCAGCTACACCGGCACGGAGTGCATGGAGTGGGCCGGCGGCCGCACCGGAAACTGCTACGCGGCGCAGGGCAACATCCTCGTCTCGGCGGAGACCGTCGATGCGATCGCCGAGACCTTCGAACGCTCGCAGGGCCCGCTCGCCGAGCGGCTGCTCGACTGCCTCGACGCCGCCCAGGCCGCGGGCGGCGACCGGCGCGGCCAGCAGTCGGCGGCGCTGCTCGTGGTCGAGAAGGACGGCGGCTATGCGGGTCTCTCGGACGAGGTCGTCGACCTGCGCGTGGACGAGCACGCGCGGCCGCTCGACGAGCTCCGCCGCATCTACGTCATGCACCAGGCGATCTTCGGCAGGACGCCGCCGAAGGAGTGGCTCGACGTCGACGAGCAGCTGGCCGAGGAGCTGCGCGAGCGGCTTGCGAAGCTCGGCTTCGAGGGCGAGCTCGAGCCGGCCTTCGCAACGTGGGCGGGGCAGGAGAACCTCGAGGAACGGGTTGACGGCGTCGACCGGGTCGACCCGGTCGTGCTCGAGGAGCTGAGGAGGCAGACGTGAGCTACGGCGTCGCGCATATCGACGACCTGGAGACGTTCCCGATCGAAGGCCAGGAGGGCCTGACCTGGCGCCCGGTCAGGCGGCACTTCGACATCCGTGCGTTCGGGGTCAACGCGTACACCGCCGCGAAGGCAGGCCAGCGCGTGATCGAAGAGCATCGCGAGGAGGATGGGCACGAGGAGCTGTACGTCGTCGTCTCCGGGCGGGCCGCGTTCACACTGGACGGCGACGAGCACGACGCGCCTACCGGGACGCTCGTCCACTGCCCGCCCGGCACGCTCCGCGGCGCGGTCGCGGCCGAGGCCGGTACCTCCGTGCTCGGAATCGGCGCCAAGCCCGGCGAGGTCTTCCGGCCTTCCGGTTGGGAGTGGACGTTCGCCGGCATG
>VAWL01000167.1 GCA_005883965.1 Actinomycetota bacterium | reverse complement strand
TAGACGATCGGCGTGGCCTGCTTAGCCTGCTGCATCGCCGAGAAGCTCGGCCGGCCCTCCTCGTCGAGTGCGCAGACCTCTCCGTCGACCACGCAGTCCGGGGTCTTCAGCGCCTTGGCCAGCTCCTTGGCGACGTTGGCGAAGCGCTTGGTGTAATCCTGGTCCTTGCGCGTGCGCAGCTCGGCCTCGCCGCCGGCGACCCGCGAGACGATCCGG
>VAWL01000166.1 GCA_005883965.1 Actinomycetota bacterium | reverse complement strand
GAACTCCCAGCCTTCGCCGCGCGGCATGTGCTTCTCGTCCTCGAGCGTGGCGAGCATAGGCGCGTACTTCCGGCCGGAGGCCGCGGCGGCGCCGTCCTCGCGCTTGCGCAGGATCAGCCAGTTCTGCTCCTTGCCGTCGAGATGCGCCGGGACCAGAGTCCAGAGGCCGTCGAGCTTCTTGCCGTGGAGCCGGACGGTCAGCCCGCCGTCGCCCTTCTCCTCGACGAGCTCGTAAGTCCCCGAGTCCCAGACCTCGACCGTGCCGGCGCCGTACTGGCCCTTCGGGATCTCACCCTCGAAGGTCGCATAGTCGAGCGGATGGTCCTCGACGTGGACGGCGAGATGCTGCTGGCCTGGCTCGAGCGGCACGCCTTTCGGCACCGCCCAGCTCGCGAGCGCTCCGTCGCGTTCGAGCCGGAAGTCGTAGTGGAGCCGGCGCGCGTCGTGACGCTGGACCACGAAGATCGGATCCTTCGCCCTACGTTTGCCGGTAAACGGCTCGCTGGTCTTCTTCGGGTCGCGCTTGCGCCGGTACTCCTTGAGGCTCACGAAGCCTTTCTAGCGCGTTTGCGACCTCCGGACTTCTTCTGGGTGCGCTCGACCGACTCGCGCAGGGCGGACATCAGGTCGACGACCTCGCCCTCCGGCTCCTCTTCGGCCGGCGGCGGGAGCTCGCCCTCGGCCTTGGCGCGCAGCAGCTCGAGCAGCTCCTTGCGGTAGGTGTCGTCGTACTTCGACGGGTCGAAATCGGCGCTCAGGTTCTCGACGAGCGACTTCGCCATCTCGACTTCCGGCTTCCTCAGCTTCGCGTCCCCGTCTGCCTGCTCGGGCTGGCGCACCTCGTCGGCGTAGTACATCGTCTCGAGCACGAGCGTCCCGTTCCAGGCCCGCAGCGACGCGAGGTGCTGCTTGTTGCGGATGACGACCTTGGCGACCGCGACCTTGCCCGTCTCCTCGAGCGCGCGAACGAGTAGCCGGTACGGCTTCTCGGCGCCCTCCTGCGGCTCGAGGTAGTAGGCCTTGCGGAAGTAGATCGGGTCGATCTCGTCCAGGTCGACGAAGTCGCAGATGTCGATCGTCCTCGTCAGCTCGATGTCGAGCCGGTCGAGGTCCTCATCCTCGAGCGGGACGAAGCGGCCCTTATCGACCTCGAAGCCGCGGACGACGTCGTCGCTGTCGACGTGCTCGCCGCTGCCGCGGCGCACCTTGTCGTAGCCGATCGGCTGCAGGTCGCGCTTGTCCAGGAAGTGGAACCGGAGCTCCTTCGACTGGGTCGCGCTGACCATTCGCACCGGCACGCTGACGAGCCCGAACGAGATCGTGCCGCTCCAGATCGGCCGTGGCATGGGCGCTTTCCTACCCGGCACCGCGCGCCGCCAAAACCGGCGCGGGTTTAGCGTTGCGGCGCCTGCGGTAGTACGAGTCGAAAGCGATAGGCGTCTGCATTACAACGCTTCTCCACCCAACGGGGGGTTACGGTCGGGGCCGGCTACAAGCCGGCCTCGACATGTGTACGGGCAGGGGATAAGCCTGTGGATGATGTGGAAAAGGGCCGCTAAAACGCCTATTCCAAGCGGGAGCTAAGGGGCTGCGGAAACCTGCCCGATTGTGCGGAATCGCACACGTCGCTGCTGCCGCAGCTCCTCTCCGCTCATTCCGTCCAGCATCTCCAGCGACTCGGCCAGTGCGTCGCCGAGCAGCCGCGCGGCATCGTCGAAATCCGTCTGCGCGCCGCCCTCCGGTTCCGGAACGACGGCGTCGACCACACCCAGCTCGAGGCAGTGGCCGGCGTCGGGCTTGAACGCCGCGGCCGCCTTCTTGGCCTCGCCCGCGTCGCGCCAGAGGATCGCCGCGCAGCCCTCCGGCGAGATGACCGTGTACATCGCGTTCTCCTGCATCAGCACCCGGTCGGCGAGCGCCGTGGCGATCGCGCCGCCGGAACCGCCCTCGCCGATGATGCAGGCGACGGTCGGCACGCGGAGCCGCGCCATCAGCGACTGCGAGCGGGCGATCGCACCGCCCTGGCCGTGCTGCTCGGCGGTCACGCCCGGATAGGCGCCCGGGATGTCGATCAGGGTCAGTAGCGGGAAGCCGTGCCGGTCGGCCAGCTCCATCGCGCGCATTGCCTTGCCGTAGCCCTCGGGGTAGGCCATGCCGAAATTGCGCTTCGTGCGCTCCTTGACGTCGCGGCCCTTCTGGTTGCCGATCAGGACGACCGTCCGCCCCCGGAAGCGCCCGAGGCCGGCCACGACCGCGGCGTCGTCGCCGTGCTGGCGATCGCCGTGCAGCTCGAACCAGTCCTCGAGGAGACGCTCGACATAGTCCAGCGCGTACGGCCGGTCCGGGTTGCGGGCCAGCTCGACGGAACGCCAGATCTCCTCGTCGCTCGGCTCCTCGACGATCCGCTCCAGCTGCTTCTGGAGCCGCTCGAGCTCGCCCGAGAGCCGCGCGCCGCGCAGGAGCGGCAGGCTCCGGAGGCGGCTCAGCTGGCCGCGCAACCTGACCTCCGCCTCACGCGCCATTGGCGAAGAGCCTCAGCAGCCGGGCCACGGTCGAGCGCAGCTCGGTTCGGGGCACGATCGCGTCCACGTGCCCGTGGCGATAGTTGGACTCGGCCAGGCCGAAGTCGTCCGGGAGCTTCTCGCGCGTCGTCTGCTGGACGACCCGCGGCCCGGTGAACGAGAGCAGCGCGCCCGGCTCGGCCACGAGCACGTCGCCGAGGCTTGCGAAGCTGGCGAGCACCCCGGCGGTGGTGGGATGCGCCATCACGCTGATCAGCGTGCCGCCCCCGTCGTGCAGGTCCTCGACGGCGCAGACGGTCTTCGGCAGCTGCATCAGCGAGAGAATTCCCTCCTGCATGCGGGCACCCCCCGAGGCCGTCACCGAGACGAGCGGCACCCCGCGCTCGGCGGCGCTCTCACAGGCGGTCGCGAACTTCTCGCCGACGACGCGGCCCATCGAGCCGCCCATGAACCCGAACTCCATGACGGCCAGCTCGCACGGCCGATCCTCGATCGCCGCCCGCCCGATCACCATCGCCTCGCCCAGCCCGGTCGAGAGCTCGGCCTCGACCAGCCGCTCGGTGTAGGGGCGCAGGTCGAAGAACTCGAGCGGGTCGTCGGAGCGCAG
Source organism: Actinomycetota bacterium (assembly GCA_005883965.1). Taxonomy (GTDB): domain Bacteria; phylum Actinomycetota; class Thermoleophilia; order Gaiellales; family Gaiellaceae; genus AC-32. The sequence goes on along the minus strand of VAWL01000166.1, from coordinate 16,212 downwards.
CTCGGAGGCCTCCTCACTGAAGCTGTCCGGATCGGTCAGCTGGCGGATGCGCTCGCGCGCGTGCACCGGGAAGTGATGCCCGCACTGCGGGCAGACGCGCAGGTTCGCCTCGAGCTCGTCGTCGCGGTAGTGCGAGCCGCAGGTCGGGCAGGTATTCGGATGCGGACGCCCACCGTCCTCGGGCGGCGCGTGCTTGTGCTCGATGGAGACGTCGATGCGCTCGGACACGACTTGCGAGTTTAGACCGACGCGTAGCGTCCGGCCGCGAAGCGGCCACGTGCAAGGGGTCCGGGGAACCGGGAGGTTTCTCCGGCTGATACCGGAAACACCAGTTACAGGCCGAGGGCCTGCAGAAGGAGGGTCGCGGGCTCGACGTTCGAAGACTCGGCCGCCAGGCCGCTGAGGCCGGCGCCGAGGACCGTCGTCCGCCCGGCGACCTCGCGAAGCAGCCGCTCGGTCTCGTCGAGCGAGAGGCCGTCCGGCTCAGGCATGAAGGAGGTGATCCCTGTGGGGTCGAGCACGTCGACGTCCAGCGCGACGTAGGCGCCCTCGGTTCCCTCGAGCGCGGCCTCGAGCTCGTCCGGCTGGGTGCGGAGGCCGATCGAGGCGATCAGCTCCTTCTCGGGTGGATCGAGGTTGCGTGCCCCGAGCAGGATCACGTCCTGCGGGTCGACGGCGCCGGAGTCGAGGATGATCCGCAGCGGCATTCCCCAGAGGTTCCCGGAGGGCGAGGTCTCCGGTGTGTTCAGGTCGCCGTGCGCGTCAAGCCAGACGAGCGCGATGCGCTCGTGGCGGGCGGCGAGCGCCTCGACCGCGCCGATGTGCGAGCAGCAGCAGCCGCCGAGGATCAGGGGGCGCTCCGGCAGCTCGGAGGCCACGGCGAGGGTCTGCTCGCCGAGCGTGTCCTCCTCGACGACCGCGGCCTCGGGGTACGGGAACGGCAGCCGCGCCGCCGCTGCCATCGTCTGCCCGCTGCTGTCGCCCCAGGCCCGCGGCACGCGCACCATCCCGGCGGCGAACTCCCGCCCGCAGGCGTGGCACTCGTAGCCCGGTCCAACCGCGACCGCGGTGAAGGTGCTGCAGTCGGGACAGCGGGCGCGGAGCCGGCTCACAGCGTCTTCTCGTAGGTGACGTTGCGGCGGTGGACGTGCATGCCGACCCGCTCATAGAGCCGCACCGCGCCCGCCGTGTTGTCGGCGTCCACTCCCAGAGCCACGCGCGTGGCGCCGCGATCGCGGAAGTCGCGGAACGAGTGGCGCAGCAGTGCCTCACCAAGGCCGCGGCACCGGTAGGCGGGCATCACGCCAAGCGAGCCGATCCGCCCGAGCTGCGGGTCGCCGGAGAAGTGCCAGGAATTGAGCGAGTACCCGGCCAGGTCGCCGCCGTCCTCCGCGAGCCACCAGAGATCAGAGTCGTGGCCGGGACGGCCGAAGTGGAACGCCTGCCACTCCTCGAACGGGAAGGGGTGGAAGTACCAGTCCTCCGCAAAGGCGATGTTGTTGGCCTCGTATACGCGCCGTTCCTCGCCGGGCCGGAACCGGCGCACGGAGATCCCCTCCGGCCAGGTCGGCTCCGGCATGTCCCCGTCCAGCTCAATCCGCATCTGGAACGTCTGGCGCACCGGGCTCCAGCCGCACTCGCCCAGCACGCTGGGCAGGACCGGGTCGCCGCCCTGGGAGACCACGTGGAGGACGCCGCTGCCGACGCGCTCCTCCGCGGCCGCAAGCAACGCGCTTGCGGCTTCGGGGTCGAGGGCGACGGCGAAGAGCTCGTTTGCTTCGCCGTCAGGGCGTGTGAGGCCGTCGAGGTAGCCGCGCAGGCGCCCATCCTCTTCGGCAACGAGGATCCAGACGTTCGGGAGACTGAACCAGTGGCGGATCTCACCTTCGCTCATGTCGCTCTCCCCGAGCACCTCGTGGGCGTGAGCGTCGATCAGCTCCGCGATCGCGTGGGTCTCATCCTCGTGGGCGGCGCGTACGTTCACGCGAGGTCTTCCAGCGTCTCCGCGAGCCCAGAGAGATCCGGCAGCTCATGCGTCGGCTCCGGGCCTGGCTGCTCGCCGAGGCGATTGATCCAGATCGAGCGGAGGCCGAGCTCGTTGGCGGGACCGATGTCGTGGAAGAGGCTCGCCGCGACGTGGACGTCGGGCAGGCGGCCGGCCTCGCGCTCGAACGCCTGCCAGTGGCCGAGCGCCGGCTTGTAGGAGCCGATCTCCGACGCGACGATCGCGACCTCGAACGGGACGCCGAGCTGGGCCATGGAGGCATCGATGAAGTCGCGGTCGGTGTTGGACAGGATCGCCAGCTTCCAGCCGCGGCCGCGCGCCTGCTTCAGCGAGGCCGGCACCTCGGGGAAGGGCCGCCAGGACGGGAGCGAGCGCGCGAGCGCATCCTCCTCGCCGGCGGGCGCGCCAAGCTCTCGCATCGCCTCGGTCAGCACCCCGCGGTACGAGCGCGTCCCGTCGGCCTCGAGCTGCGGCTCGAGCTCGTGATAGCGCGTCAGCAGCTCGTCCGCCCGCTCCTCGCCGAAGACGCGCGCCAGCTCGCCGCGGATGCCGCCGTTCCAGTCGATCAGCGTCCCGTAGCAGTCAAAGGTCGCCCAGCGGTCCCCGGCCACGAGCCGAGCTTACCGGGGCTATACCGGCCCGCCGTACTGTCGGCCCGATGCGGCGCCTCTTCGCGCTCGTGGTCTTCGTGCTTCTCCTCGCGGCGATGGCGATAGGCGCGATCGCGGTTCGCGACCTGCGGCGTGGGTACCGGAGCCCGCTCGGAGCACGCGTCGTCCACTTCTCCCTGCACAGTCGCCTCCTCAGACGGCAGCTCGACGAGGTGCTCGTCACGCCCAGGGGCGGGGGCAGAGGGCGGTCGCTGCTCGTCTTCCTGCACGGGCGCGGCGCCTCGCCGGGCTCGAACCTGACCGACCCGTTCTTCCGGGGCCTCCGGGCTCTCGGCCGGCGCGCGCCGAACGTGCTCTTCGCAAACGGCGGCGATCACAGCTACTGGCACAACCGGGCCGACGGGCCGTGGGGCTCGTACGTCCTGCGCGAGGCGATCCCGGCCGCGCTCCGGCGATCGGGCGCCGACCCACACCGCGTCGCGATCGGCGGGATCTCGATGGGCGGCTTCGGCGCGCTCGACCTGGCCCGGCTCGCGCCTGGGCGCTTCTGCGCGGTCGGCGGGCACTCGGCCGCGATGTGGTTTCGCGGGGCCGACACGCCGGCCGGCGCCTTCGACGACGCAGCGGACTTCGCGCGCAACGACGTGATCGCCTTCGCGGCCCGCCGTTCGCTGACCCACGCTCCGGTCTGGATCGACGTCGGCACGAAGGACTCGTTCCGCCAGGTCGACACGGTCCTCGTCGGCGAGCTGCGGGCCGACGGGGAGCGGGTCAGGTTCAAGGTCTGGCCGGGGGGCCACGAGAGCGGTTACTGGCACCACCACATCGGTCGCTACCTCAAGTTTTACGCGGACGCGTGCGGCTAGCATCGGCCGAATGCGAAGGGGACTGGCGTTCTCGCTCGCCGCTCTTGCTGTTGCTCTGTGCTCCGCCTCCTGCGGCTCGGCCAAGCACGAGCTCGCGCCGTCGCCGAGGGTCGCCAACTTCGCGCTCCGGAGCAAGCTCATGGGCCGGACGCTGTACGAGGAGCTGGTCACACCGGCGGGCGGAGGCAAGGGGCGGCCGCTGCTCGTATTCCTCCACGGCTACGGCGCGACCCCGAGCGACACGGTCAGCGCAGCGTTCACCACGGCTCTGCGCCGGCTCGGCGACCGGGCGCCGGTCGTATTCCTGCCGGAGGGCGACGTGGGCTGGTGGCACAACGACTCCGATGGGCCGTGGGGCTCGTACGTGTTGCGCGAGGCGATTCCGGCCGCGCTCCGTCGCTCCGGTGCCGCCCCGCACCGCGTCGCGATCGGCGGAATCTCGATGGGCGGGTTCGGCTCGCTGGACCTCGGCCGGAAGCCGCACCGATTCTGCGCGGTTGGAGGCCACTCGCCCGCGGTCTTCTTCCGCGGCTCACCTGACGCCTCGTTCGGGTTCGACAACGCGGCCGACTTCAGGCGGCACGACCTGATCGGCATCGCGCGCCACCACTCGCCGTACGACGCGCCGGTCTGGATCGACGTCGGGAACCGGGACCACCTTCGCCCGGCGGCCACCAAGCTCGCGGACGAGCTTCAGGCGGACGGCGCGGACGTCACCTTCCACGTCTGGCCCGGCGAACACACGGGCCGGTACTGGGACGCCCACTTCGCGCAGTACCTGGGCTTCTACGCCAAGGCCTGCGCGGCCTAGGCTTCGAAGCGCCAAAACCGGTGTCAGACACCGGTTTTCGTCAAGGGGAAAGTGTGCCGGATGTGTGACGCTTCGTCCCCAGGCGGCTCGTTCTACCGAGCCTGAACCGGGCAGGCCTACGCTGGGGCCATGGACGCCGGGAGCTGCCGGCACGCGGTTCACGCGCTCGTTGTCAGCTGCGCGCTGGCCGCTGGCCTGAGCGGCTGCGGAACCGGTTCGCGAGCCGCGCCCGCAGCGCCGCATCGCCTTCGGACCGGAGTACCGAACGGTTTCGAGCCCGAGGCGATCGCGGCCCGCGGTGCCGGCGACTACTGGCTGCTCGGCTCGGTTCCGTGCCGCGCCAGGCGCTGCTACGCGATCGTTCGCACTGACAACGGCGGGCGCAGCTTCACGACAGCGGCCGCGCCGGCTTTGCCCGTGACGACCACTGACCCCAGCCTCCGCCTCGCCGACAGGCGGAACGCATTCGCGTACGTCTCGAGACCAGGCGGCCCCTTCTTCGCAACGCACGACGGCGGGACGACCTGGCGCCAGCTCGCGATCGGAGACGTGCTCGCGTTGACCACAACCGGCGGGTACGCGTATGCCACCACGGCCCGCTGTTCACTCGACCGCTGTACCGGATACCGGCTTCGCCGCTCGCCGGTCTCCGCCGACACATGGAGCGCGTCGACCCTCCCGTTCACGCCCGGCGGCCCGATCCTCGACCTCGCCGCGAAGGGCCGCGCGGTCTGGCTGCTCGGGACCGTAGCCGGAACCCGAGAGGAGCACGACGAGCTCGCGCGATCCGCTGACGGCGGCCTGACCTTCGACACCGCTCCGGGCCCATGCTACGCGGGGCTCGGCGGCCGGCTTCTCCCGGTCACAGGCGCCGTCTGGGCCGTCTGTCCTACCGGCAACCTCGGCTCCGCGTACCGCTCGGTCGACGGCGGCGCGAGCTTCGCACGGCTCACGACTCCGCCGCTTGTGAACTCTGCCCGGCTTGCAGCCGCCTCGACGAACACTGCGGTCGTGTTCGGCAACGGCGCCGGGTCGCAGCTCCTTCGCACGACCGACGGCGGCGTCACCTGGCAGCCCGCGCGGACGCCGCATCCCCCAACCGTCGTCTCGTGGCTCGGTTTCGCCGACTCGCGCGTCGGCTACGCGCTCGTCCAGACCGGCTGGGACACGGCCGACCGGGTCGAGAGACAAGAGCTTTGGCGGACGACCGACGCCGGCGCGCGGTGGCGCGTGGTCCGCCTGCGCTAGTCCTCGAAGCGGCGGATCACGACGGTGGCGTTGTGGCCGCCGAAGCCGAACGAGTTCGAGACCCCGATCCGCACGTCGGCCTCGCGCGACTCGTTCGGGATGTAGTCGAGATCGCACTCCGGGTCGGGCTGCTCGTAGTTGATCGTCGGCGGCATCGCGCCGCGGTCGACGGCCAGCGTCGTGAAGATCGCCTCGACCGCGCCCGCGGCGCCGAGGCAGTGGCCGGTGGCACCCTTGGTCGACGAGACGGGCGTCTTGCGTGCGTTCTCCTCGCCGAGCGCGATCTTCAGTACCCGTGTCTCGCTCGCGTCGCCGACCGGCGTCGACGTGCCGTGCGCGTTGATGTAGTCGACGTCCTCGGGCTCGATCCCCGCGTCGCCGAAGGCCATGGTCATCGCGCGGGCCGGGTTCCGGCCGGTCGGGTCGGGCTCGGTGATGTGGCGCGCGTCCGACGAGACGCCGTAGCCGAGCAGCTCCGCATAGATCTTGGCGCCGCGGGCCCTAGCGTGCTCGAGCTCCTCCAGCACAAGAACCGCGCCCGCCTCCCCCATGACGAACCCGTCGCGCTCGGCGTCGAAGGGGCGGCTCGCCTTCTCCGGCGCGTCGTTGCGGCGCGACAACGCCCGCATCGCCGTGAACCCCGCGATCCCGACCTCCGTCACCGGCGCCTCGGTGCCGCCGCACAGCATCACGTCGGCGCGGCCGAGCCGGATCGCGTCCGCGCCTTCGCCGAGCGCCATGTTCGAGGCCGCGCACGCCGTGCATTGCGAGCTCAGCGGCCCCTGCGTCCCGAGCTGCATCGACACCCAGGCAGCGCCCATGTTCGGGATGATCTCCGGGATCGAGAACGGGTTGACGCGGTCGGGCCCGCGCTCGAGCAGCTCGGCGTGGCAGTCCTGAAACGCCTTCAGACCGCCGATCCCGGTCGCGATCGCGGCGCCGATCCGGTCCGGCTCCTTGGCGATCTCGAGCCCGGCGTCCTGCTCGGCCATGCGCGCGGCCGCGACGATCAGGTGCGCGAAGCGGTCCATGCGCCGCGTCTGCTTCCGCTCGATGAAGTCGGTCGCGTCGAAGTCCTTCACCTCGCAGGCGAAGTGAACGTAGAAGTCGCTCGAGTCGAACTGCGTGATCGGGCCCGCGCCGGAGCGCCCTGCGATCAGGTTCTCCCAGCTCGACTCGACGTCGTTGCCGAGCGGGGTCACAGCGCCGAGGCCGGTGATGACGACCCTGCGTCTGCCGTTGAGTGAAGCCCCGTTGTTGTTCACATTCCCAGACCGCCGTCGACGAGCAGCACTTCGCCCGTGATGAACGAGGCCTCGTCGGAGCAGAGAAAGCGTACCGCCCCGGCGATGTCCTCCGGATCGCCGAGCCTGCCGAGCGGCGTGTTCGCGAGCATCGCGTCCTTCGCCTCCTCCGGGAGCACGTCGGTCAGCCGCGTGTTCACGTAGCCGGGCGCGACCACGTTGGCGCGCACGTTGCGACTGCCGAGCTCACGGGCCAGGGACTTCGTGAAGCCGACAATCCCCGCCTTCGACGCCCCGTAGTTCGTCTGTCCCCAGTTGCCGTGCAGGCCGACGATCGACGAGACGTTCACGATCGAGCCGGCTCGCTTCTTCATCATGCTGCGCGTCACTGCGCGGCAGGTGTAGAAGACCGACGAGAGGTTGGTCTCGATCACGTCGCGCCAGTCCTCGTCCGGCATCCGCGCGAGGAGGCCGTCGCGGGTGAGGCCCGCGTTGTTCACGAGGACGTCCAGGTCGCCCGCCTCCTCGACCAGGCGCTTCGCGTCCTCGGGCGCGGCGACGTCCGCCTGCACCGCGCGACCGCCGGCCTCCTTCGCGACGTCCTCGGCCTCCTCGGCGCCGGAGCGATAGCCGACAACAACGTTCGCGCCCGCCCGGCCGAGCTCGAGCGCAATCGCGCGGCCGATCCCACGCGACCCGCCGGTGACGAGCGCGCTCCTACCTTCGAGCGAGCAAAACGGGCTAGGCAGTGTCGAGGATCTCCCGCAGCTTCTCCAGCGAGGCGAGATCGCCCACCGGGATCGCCTTCACGCTCCTGTCGATCCTCTTCAGTAAACCGCTGAGCACGTTGCCGGGCCCGACCTCGACGAAAACCTTGACGCCCTGCCGCATCAGCTCGCGCGCGGCCTGGGTGAACTTGACCGGCGCGGTCAGCTGGTCGACCAGCAGCGCCGCCATGCGCTGCGCCGGCTCGATCTTCGCGGTCACCGTCGAGATGAAGGGCGCGATCGGCTCCGAGAAGCGCACGCGCTCGACGGCCGGGCGCAGCCGCTCGGCCGCGTGCTCGATCAGCGGACTGTGGAACGCGCCCGAGACGCGCAGCTTGACCGTGCGGCGTGCACCATGGAGCTGCGCCTCGGTGCAGCACTCGTCGACTGCCGGGTTCTCGCCGGAGACGACGATCTGGCCGGGGCAGTTGTAGTTCGCCGGCCAGACGCGCGAGATGCGGGCGCAGAGGTCCTCGACCACCTCGTCCTCCAGCCCGAGGATCGCCGCCATCGAGCCCGGGTTCTCCTGCGCGGCCGCGGCCATCGCCAGGCCCCGCTCGCGGACGAGCGCTATCGCCTCCTCGACTCCGAGGGCCTCGGCTGCCGCCAGGGCGGCGAATTCGCCGACCGAGTGGCCGACGACGAAGTCCGGCCGGTAGCCGTGGCCACGCAGGGCGGCCAGCACGGCGAGGCTCGTGGCGACCAGCGCCGGCTGCTGCACCTCGGTCTTGACGAGCTCCTCCTCGGGCGCCTCGAAGCAGAGCCGCACGAGATCGAGCCCGGAGGCCTCGCTCGCCCGCACGAAGACGTCCATCGCCTCGGGCACTGCCCGCGCGATCTCGCGGCCCATGCCCACCTCGAGCGAGCCCTGGCCCGGAAAGCAGAATGCGATCTTTTCGACGCTCATGCTCGTCCTCCGTCTGTCCATTCGATCAAACCAGAGCCCCACGTGAGCCCGGCACCCATACCCGTCATCAGCACAAGCTTGCCCGCTTGCAGGCGTCCGTCCGCCTTCGCGTCCGCGAGCGCGAGCGGAATCGAGCCTGAGGACGTGTTCCCGTAGCGGTCGACGTCGATCACGACCTTGTCCTCAGGGATCCCGAGCTTGTCGCGCGCGTACTCGATGATCCGCACGTTCGCCTGATGCGGGACGTAGACATCCACCTCGTCGATGGTGCGGCCGCATTCGGCCAGCACGGCCTCCGCCGAGGTGACCAACACGCGTGTCGCGAACTTGAAGACTTCACGCCCGTTCATCTGGACGAAGTGCTGCCTGTCTGCAACGGACTCGGCGGTCGCCGGGGTGCGCGAGCCGCCGGCGGGCAGGTAGAGCTGCGGGCCACCCGACCCGTCCGCGCCCAGCTCGAAGCCGAGGAAGCCGCCCTCGCCGACTCGTTCGAGCACCACCGCGCCGGCGCCGTCGCCGAAGAGAACCGCTGTGCCGCGGTCAGTCCAGTCGAGGATCTTCGACAGCACATCGCCGCCGACGACAAGCGCCCGCTGCGCCAGCCCCCCGGCGAGCATCCCGTATGCCTGCGCGACCGCGTACATGAACCCGGTGCAGCCGGCGGAGAGGTCGTAGGCAGCCGCCTCGTGAGCCCCGAGCAGGTCGGCGAGGATCGCGCCGGTCGACGGGAATGCCATATCCGGCGTCACCGTCGCGACGACGATCAGATCGATCTGCGAGCCCTCGACCCCGGCGGTCTCGAGCGCCTCCCGTGCGGCCGGCAGGCAGAGGTCGGAAAGAGCCTGCCCGGGCCCGGCGATCCGCCGCTCACGGATCCCGGTGCGCTCGCGGATCCACTCGTCGGAGGTGTCCATCATCGTCGAGAGCTCGTCGTTCGTCATCACGCGCTCGGGCACGTAGGCGCCGAGCCCCGTGATCGAGATCGCGTTGCCGTTCGCCGTGCCGATCATGTCTGCTCCACGGCGAAGGTCAGGGTTCCGCGGGCGGCGAGCTGGCCGTCGACCTTGGCCGTCGCCTTGCCCTTGCCGATCGGGCCGCGCACCGCCTCGAGCCGGCACTCGTAGACGAGCTCGTCGCCCGGTTCGACGATCCGCTTGAAGCGCACGTCGTCGATCCCGGCGAAGAGCGCGAGCCGTCCGCGGTTCTCGTCCTGCGAGAGCACCGCGACCGCGCCCGTCTGCGCCATGCCTTCGACGATCAGGACACCCGGCATCACCGGCCGCCCGGGGAAGTGTCCGGCCAGGTACCACTCGTCCGGACGCACCCTCTTGCGGGCGACGACGCGCTCGCCCGGCTCGAGCTCGAGCACCTCGTCGATCAAGAGGAACGGCTCGCGGTGCGGCAGGATCGCCTCGATCTCCTCACGGTTGAGAGTCACGCCGCGTGTTCGTCCGTGAGCCGTGCCCGCAGCCCGGCGCGGGCGCGGTGCGCATAGCACTTCGCGGTCCCGACCGGCATCCCGGAGCGCTCCGAGATCTCCGCGAAGGAAAAGCCCAGCGCGTCTTTCAGCACGACCACGCTCGCCTGCTCGTGGGAAAGGCCGGCCAGCTCGGCCGCGAGCTCCTGCCGCAGCTCTGAGAGATCCGCCTCGCGCGCCGGATCGCCGTCGCGCGCGGCGCGCTCGTCTCCCTCGAGCGGCTCGCAGTGGCGCACGCGCTGGCGACAGCCCACGTCGTGGCAGGTGTTGACGACCAGCCGGTGCAGCCACGTCGCGAACTGCGCCTCGCCGCGGTACTGGCGCAGCCGGATGCAGAGCTTGGCGAGCGCCTCCTGGGCGGCATCGCGGGCATCCTCCGGATCGGCGAGCACATGCGAGGCGAGCCGCTCCACGCGGGGGGCATGGCGCTCGCAGAGTGCGGCGAGCGCCTTAGCGTCGCCGTCCTGCGCACGTCTGACCAGAATCGGATCACTGAGCCTCTCGTAGACGAGCGGCCGCGCGGGCCGCGGGTCCTGCCGAATCTGACGGCCCTTCCGCTTGAGAGGTTGCACGGCCGCCTAGTCTAAGCACCGTGGATTCGCTCGCGCGCGAGGCGGTCGTCCCGCGCCTCCGAGGCCGCTTCGGCCGCGACTACCGCTATCTGGAGACGACTCCCTCGACGCAGCTGCTGCTGGGGCCGGAGGCCCCCGAGGGCGCAGTCGTGGCCGCCGGCGAGCAGACCGAGGGCCGTGGACGCCTCGGCCGGCGGTGGCTCGCGCCCCCGGGGACGAGCCTGCTCTTCTCCATCCAGCTCCGGCCGCCTGTCGCGGGAGAGCGCTTACCCGAGCTGACCGGGGTCGCAGCTCTCGCCTGCGCCGAGGCCATCGAGGGCGCGACCGGAGCGGCGCCGGAGCTGAAGTTCCCGAATGACCTGCTGCTGCGCGGGCTGAAGGTCGCCGGCGTTCTGGCCGAGGCGCGCGAAAGCCGGGTCGTGCTCGGAATCGGGATCAACGTCAACATTCCACAGGAGGAGCTGCCGCAGGAGGTGGACGTGCCCGCGACCTCGCTGCTCGTCGAAACCGGCCGGGAGCTCGATCGCGCCGAGCTGCTCGTCGAGCTGCTCGAGCGGCTGGAGCGGCGCTACGACGCCTGGGTCACCGCTTGAACCACGGACGGAAGAACGAAGCCAAGCGCAGTACCGGCCGGCCGAGCGTGCCGGTCGCGCTGCGCATAGCGGGAGCGACGATCGCCCACGAGTACCGCTGGTCGGTCGCAGCCGTGGTTGCGTCCCACGTCCAGTCGACCGCCGTGCCGGTTCCGCTTCCGCTCGCCAGCACGGTGCCGGCCTGGTCCTTCACGGTAACCGTCCAGGTCGCCTCGCTCGACAGCCTCGCTGTGAAGCGGACCGGCCCGCCGAGCCCGCCGGTGACCTTGGGCCCGTAGAGCTTCGGCAGCCCGGTCCCCGCGACCGCCTTCCTGATCGCCGGCAGGTCCGCGTAGAGGTTCGCCCCCGGGCAGCTCGTCGGGTAGACATCGCGGTGCCCGGAGATCGCGTTCAGCGTCACCGCCGTGCCGGCGGGGTAGCGCGGATTGCCCGTCGAGATGCGCACGACCTTGGAGAGCGGGTCGACGTGGGCAAGGTCGAGCCGCCACGCGACCAGCGAGACGAGTGCCGCCTTCGCGGCCGGCGTCACCTGGGCGGTGTCGTAGTTGCCGAGCATCGACACCCCGACGCTCCCCACGTTGAACCCCATTGCGTGCGCTCCGATCACCGCCCGCGTCACCCCGCCGTATCTGCCTTCGAAGATCTGGCCGTACTTGTCGATCAAAAAGTTGTAGCCGATGTCGTTCCAGCCGTCGGCCTCCACGTGATAGATCTCGATCGCCCGGACGATCGAGGCCGACTGGCTTGCGGTGTAGGAGTTCGACCCGGCCGTGTGATGGACGAACGCGACATGGACGTTGTCGGCATAGACCGGCGGCGCTCGCCGAATCCTCTCGTTCGCACCCCACTCCGCCCGCGTGATGATCGTCGGCGTCTCGGTCATCTGCGGGTGCAGCGCCGACAGCGGCGCGGAGAGGCCCGTGCTGCGAACGAAGTACCCGCGGACACGGCGGACGCGGCCGGTCGTTCGGTACTGGATCATGTTCGAGGCGCCGGTCCAGAATGGGCTGCCGAGCCGCCACGTGGCCATCCGGCGGGACTCGGCGGTGTTCCGGTCGGGGAGGGCGTCTTCCGGCTCTGCCGACCGCCACGCGCTCCAGCGATCCGTGAGCGAGCGCGTCCGAAAGAACACGGCGCCACTGCCACGCCAGTGCAGCCCGACGAGCTGGAAACGGGGCACGCGCGTAGCCGCAGTGTCCAGGCCGCGCGAGGCGAGCGAGAGCCCGGCTCCGGCGGCGGCGCCCGGAGCGGCGAGCGCGAAGACGGCTGCTGCGACGGCGACCTTCATCGGAGGTAGACCCTCTCCCGAGAGTGGCACAGGCATTCCGGGGCCGCAAGGCTGCCTGATAGCATCTTTACAACCGTGAAAGCGCCGATTCTGCGGGCATTTTTCAGCTCGCTAGCCGTGTTCCTGACCGTTCCGGCGCTCGCGCTCGCGGGTTCCTCGACCAAGTCGAAGGTCCTCGTCATCCACTTCGCGCTCGAGGTCAACCCGGTCACGTCGAGCTACCTCGACCACCAGCTCCACCGCGCCCAGGACGGCCACTACAACGCGGCGGTGATCGAGATCGACACCCCGGGCGGCCTCTCCGAGTCGATGCGGACGATCGTCAAGACCGAGGTCGGCCTCAAGATCCCCGTGGTCGTCTACGTCTCGCCGCAGGGCTCGCGGGCCGCCTCGGCCGGGGTCTGGATCACCGAGGCGGGAGACATCGCGGCGATGGCGCCGCAGACCAAGGCAAGCAACCTCTTCGACGTCGAGGCGAAGCAGATGAACGTCGTCGACGTCGTCGCGCCCAGGCTGCCCGATCTGCTCAACAAGATCGACGGCCGCACGACCGTCGGCAAGAAGCTGACGCTACATACCGCCGGCGCCGAGCTCGTGCAGGTGCACCCCGGCTTCTTCACGCGGCTGCTGAACGCGTTGATCGACCCGAACCTGATCCCACTCCTGTTCCTGGCCGGTCTCGCGGGGATCGGCTTCGAGATCTTCCACCCGGGCGTGGTCCTGCCCGGCGCGCTCGGCGCGGTCTCACTGCTGCTCGCGCTGTTCGGCTTCGCCGTGCTCCCGATCAGCTGGGCGGGCCTGGCGCTGCTGATTCTCGGCGCCGCGTTACTCGTGATCGACGCGCACGTCGTCACGCACGGTGCGTTGACCGTGGCGGGGCTGATCAGCCTCGTGGTCGGCTCGCTACTGCTCTTCCACAACGCACCTGCGCCCTACGACAACGTGAACACGCCGCTGCTCGTGGCCTTCGCGATCGGGCTCGGAGCGATCTGGGCCGTCGCGATCGGAAAAGCGATGCAGGTGCGCCGGAGCCCGGTCTCCGTAGGGCCGCAGACGATTGTCGGCGAGGTCGGCGAGGCCCGCCGCGACGACCTGGTCTTCGTCCACGGCGAGCTCTGGCGCGCGCGGGCGACTGACGGCGAGCCGCTGCAGCCGGGCCAGCAGGTGCGTGTCTCGGGAGTCGACCCGGAGCTCGTCCTCGAAGTCGTGCACGTCGGCGCCGAGTAGGATCCCGGCATGACCGCTGCGGTCGTCATCGTCGTCGTCCTTCTCTTCCTGGTCGTCCTCTTCCTGATCTCGGCGATCAAGGTGGCGCGCGAGTACGAGCGCGGAATCGTCTTCCGCCTGGGCCGGCTGCTGCCGGAGCCGAAGGGCCCGGGCCTGTTCATCCTGATCCCGATAGTCGACCGGATGGTCAAGGTCGACCTGCGGACGATCACGCTGACCATCCCGCCGCAGGAGGTCATCACCAAGGACAACGTCCCGGTGAGGGTGAACGCGGTCGCCTATTTCCGGATCGTCGAGCCCAAGAACGCGATCGTCCAGGTGGAGAACTTCATGGTCGCGACCTCCCAGATCGCGCAGACGACCCTCCGCTCCGTCCTCGGTCAGCACCTGCTCGACGAGCTGCTCTCCGAGCGCGACAAGATCAACGCGATCCTGCAGGGGATCATCGACGAGTCGACGTCGCCCTGGGGGATCAAGGTATCGATCGTCGAGGTCAAGGACGTCGAGATCCCGTCGAGCATGCAGCGGGCGATGGCACGCCAGGCCGAGGCCGAGCGCGAGCGCCGCGCGAAGGTGATCAACGCCGAGGGCGAGTTCCAGGCGTCCGAGCGGCTGAAGGACGCGGCGCTCGTGATCGAGAAGCACCCGATCGCGCTCCAGCTCCGCTACCTGCAGACGCTGCTCGAGCTCGGCTCCTCGCAGTCGACGACGATCGTCTTCCCGGCACCGATCGAACTGATCAAGCCGTTCCTCGACCGCGCCGGCTCCTGACCGACCTGCGGGTCGACCCGCTGTCGGGGCGCACCGTGGCAATCGCGCCGGGTCGCGCACGAAGGCCTGGCGCAGGGAAGCGGATTCTCGAGCCGCCGAGCCAGGAAGAGCTCGAGCGCTGTCCATTCTGTGAAGGGCGTGAGGCGGAGACGCCTCCCGAGGTTTTCTCCTATGGCCCTCCCGGGCGGCAACCCGACACACCGGGCTGGTCTCTTCGGGTGGTCCCGAACCTCTACCCGGCCCTCGAGCGACAGGAAGTGGTCATCCACACGCCGCGACACGCTCGGTCGCTCGTCGAGTTGAGCTCCACCGAGCTGTCGAATGTCGCAGGCGCCTGGACAAGCCGTGCCGAGGCCGCACACGCCGAGGGCTTCCAGTACCTGCAGGTGATCGTCAACGAGGGCGCCGACGCCGGCTCGAGCCTCTCGCACACCCACTCGCAGCTGGCCTGGTTTCGAGAGCAGCCGCCCGCGCCGGCCTCCGAACGTACGCGAGCAGGGAAGTGCGCTCTCTGTGAGCTACTGGGAGATACGTCGATGACTCGTGAGTTGGGGCTGGCCGAGGCGGATACCACGATCCTGGCCCTCTGTCATCCAGCCGGCCGCGCCCCATACGAGGTTCTGGTCGCGCCGTACGCGCACGAGCCCGAGCCGTGGGGCATGGCGCTCGAGATCGGGCTCGACCTGGCCGTCTCCTGCCTGCGCCCCCTGCACAGAATCGAGGGCCCTGTGCCTGTCAACCTCTGGCTGCACTGCGCCACATTCGGTGGCGACGGGCACTGGCATCTGGAGCTCGTCCCGCGGCTTACCGTCTTCGCAGGCCTCGAGCTCGGTGCCGGCGTCTACGTCAACACGCTGGCGCCCGAGCAGGCGGCCGAAGCGCTACGCGGCGGCTAGGCGACCGGTGTCTTCATCGCCCGGAAGGTCCGGGCGGCCTCGATCGCGGCGCCGAGGTTCAGGCCCTTGTCCTTGGCCTGCTTGATCAGCATCACGGTCTCGAGGGCTTCCATGTCGTAGATGCGCTGCTTCTTGCCCTTCGTCGGGATCTGGGCCTTGTTGGTCCAGTAGTCGAGCTGCATCTTCGAGATCCCCGCGATCTGGCACACCTGGCCGAGATAGAGCTCGATCTTGTCGAGGTGCTCAGACATGTCGATCGGCTCCAGGAAATCCGCCGCCTTGTCGTACATGGTGCCTCCTCACGGGGAAACGTTGACCTGTCTTGAAAGTTATACAGGTCTGATTCTGTTTTGGGAAGGGGTGGGGCGGATT
Organism: Actinomycetota bacterium; assembly: GCA_005883965.1. Classification (GTDB taxonomy): domain Bacteria; phylum Actinomycetota; class Thermoleophilia; order Gaiellales; family Gaiellaceae; genus AC-32. The sequence goes on along the minus strand of VAWL01000166.1, from coordinate 557 downwards.
CCTCGGTGAACCTACCGCTAAGTAGCGGTTTCTTCGACCGGTTCCAGGGTCGCGGCGTCGTCCTCCGTCTCGGCCTCGTCGCCCTCGGCGACGCGCGCGATGCTCGACACCTGCTCGTCGCCGCGCAGGCGCATGACGATCACGCCCTGGGTCGCGCGGCCGGAGCGCTTGATGTCGTCGACGGGCATCCGGATGACGGTGCCGCCGTCGGAGATCAGCATCACCTGGTACCCGTCGCGGACGACGCGGGCGCCGGCGAGCTGGCCTTTGGTCTCCGTCAGCTGCACGGTCTTCACCCCCATGCCGCCACGCCCCTTGACCGGATACTCGGCAACACGCGTTCGCTTCCCGTAGCCGTTCTCCGTCACGACGAGCACATCCGCGTCGTCGTGCGCGATGTTCACGGCGATCACCTCGTCCTCGGCACGGAGCCGCATCCCCTGCACGCCCGACGCGTCGCGGCCCATCGGGCGCACGTCCGTCTCGTGGAAGCGGATCGCCTGGCCCCTGCGCGAGACCATCAGGACGTCGTCCTTCCCGGAGGAGTGGCGGACGCC
>VAWL01000165.1 GCA_005883965.1 Actinomycetota bacterium | reverse complement strand
GTGTTCGCGAGCGTCGAGCCGGCCGGCACGGGGCCGGTGATCGTGCGGCCCGGTGCGCTCAGCTCCGGCTTCGCGAAGCCGTCGAAGGTGTAACCCCAGTCTGACCAGGGAGCAACGGTGGTCAGCTGCAGATTCGTGGAGTTGTGAAGGTCGAGCGCGCCGACCGCGATCGCGAAGGGGTCGTTCGCCGGCGCGAAGCCCATCCGGATCTGCTGGCCGCCCTTGGTGTCGTTCCCGGCCGAGGCGACGACGACCACACCGGCGAACCAGAGCTTCTCGATCGCCTTGTCCAGCGGGTCCCAGCGGAAACTCGTCGGCGTCGTGGAGTGCAGCGAGAAGTTGGCGACGCGGATGTCGTACCGGTCGTGGTTGGCGAGAATCCACTGCGCCGCTCGGATCACGTCGCTCGTGCGGGCCATGCCGTTGTCGTCCATCACGTCGAGCGAGACGATTCCGGCGGTCGGCGCGGCGCCCGTATACGTGGCGTTCGCGCCCGCCGCGAGGCCGGCGACCAGCGTTCCGTGCCCGAAGCCGTCACCCGGGGAGTTGTTCGGCAGATCGCTCAGGTTGACGTCGGCGAGGACCCGGCTCCCGAAGTCCGCGCGGCCCGCCTCGATTCCCGAGTCGACGAAGGCGATGGTCGGCCCCGTGCCGGAGATGCGTGGCACCGTGTCCTTTGGGGGCCGGTGCTTCGCGGGCACGAAACTCTCGGGCCAGAGCTGGTCGACTCCGACAGCTTTCTGCCAGATCGGGTCGGAGCCGGGCGCTCCCTTCAGGCCGGCCTGCCCGCCTGGGGCGTCGAGCGCGACGGGGTTGTTCGGTGTCACGACGAGCCCGGGCACGGTGGCAAGGTCGTCGAGCGCGCTCGCCTGGATCGAGCCGACCGACGCGTCGGCGATCCCGAACTGCGTGTCCGCGGTGCCGTAGGTGTTGAGGACGCTGCGAGCGTCCGCCGCTCCGGCGTCGCTCTGGACGATCACCTGCACGGTGGCGCTCGGAGTGTCCGCGGCGGTGCGCTCGAGCGAGGGGGCGATGTAGCTGCGCATGGGCTTTCCCCCATGGCCGCTGCCGGCGGATGCAGCCAGCGGGGCTGCGAGCGCGAGCAGGGGCAGGAGCAGGAGGCCGCGCCGAACCGCGTCGCGATTGCGACCGTTCGATCCACGCCCCCCTCGCCGTGAGCCCCAGAGCCCGCTCGATCGGGACTCGCCGCAGGAACCACCCTCGTGTCTTCGCAACCCGATTTCCCCTTTCCGCGCTCGCCAGGCGCGTGCCGCTGTCTCCGAAACTGCCCTGAACCTATGCGGGGCCGGGCCGCCGACCCATCACCCCGAAAGGGGATTCGCTCCGAAAATCCCTCGACCGGGGGATGGGGAATACGGACGCCGTAGACTCGGCTTCGTGGGCGACCTGCTCGGCTACCGCGACCGGTTCCCGATCCTCGCGGAGACGACCTACCTGATCAACCACTCGCTGGGCGCGATGCCGGCCGCGGTCGAGGAGCGCGTGCTCGAGTACGCGCGCGCCTGGAACACCCGCGGCGTGCGCGCCTGGGAGGAGGGCTGGTGGGAGCTGCCGCTGACCGTCGGCGACCAGGTCGCCCGGATCGTCGGCGCGCCCCCGGGGAGCGTCTCGATGCACCAGAACGTCACCATCGCCGAGGCGATCGTCCTCTCGTGCTTCGAGCCCGGCGGCGAGCGGCGGCGGATCGTCTACGAGGAAGGCAACTTCCCCTCGGTTCGCTACCTCTACCAGGCGGCGCCCGGCTTCGAGGTGGTCGTCGCGCCCGACGACGAGGGGGTCGCAGAGGCGATCGACGAGCGGACGCTGCTCGTGCCGGTCACCCACGTTCTCTACAAGACCGGCGAGATCCAGGACGTCGAGACGATCGTCGCCCGGGCCCACGAGCAAGGCGCGCTCGTCGTGCTCGACGCGTACCAGTCGGCCGGCACCGTGCCGCTGGACGTGACCGCGCTCGGCGTCGACTTCGCGGTCGGCGGTTCGGTCAAGTGGCTCTGCGGCGGGCCCGGGGCCGCCTGGCTGTACGTGCGCCCGGAACTTGCGGAACGGCTCGAGCCCGCACTGACCGGGTGGCAGGCGCACGCGCGGCCCTTCGCCTTCGAGCCGCGGCAGGACTACGCGGACGGCGCCGCGCGCTTCCTGACCGGGACGCCCAACGTGCCCGCCCTCTACGCCGCCACCGCAGGCTACGACGTGATCGAGGAGGTCGGCGTCGCCCGGATCCGCGAGCGCTCGCTCGAGCAGACGACGCTCCTGCTCGAGCTCCTCGACGAGCACGGGCTCGAGTCGGGGACCCCGCGTGACCCTGCGCGCCGCGGCGGCACGGTTGCCGTGCGCGTCGCCGACCACGAGTCCGTCTGCAGCGAGCTGGCGGCACGCGAGATCATCTGCGACAGCCGCCCGGATGTCGGCCTGCGGCTGGGGCCGCACTTCTTCAACATCGACGACGAGCTCCGCCACGCCGTCGAGCAGATCGTGGAGCTCACTCGGCCAGCAGCTCGACCAGGCGCGCCGCGTACGCCGGCCCCGTCGGCTCGTCCTCGTGCTTGAAGTAGCAGTAGACGCGTACGCCGTCGTCCAGCAGCGGCCGTAGCTTTGCGGCCCAGTCGCGCAGGTCGTCGTCCGAGTAGGGCGGCTCGCGCAGGCGCAGGTAGCGGAAGGGCGCATCGCTCTCGAGCGCGTTCACACGGACGGCGTTGGGCGGCAGCGCGGGCTCGATTCCGTCCCACGAGTCGTGCCGCAGGTCGAGCGCCAGTTGGACCGACGGGTCGAACGAGCCGAGCAGGAGCGCGAGCAGGCCCTCGTCGCGAGCCGACGCCACGACGGCGCGGATCGGCCCGAGCCGCTCGCCGAGCAGCCGCACGCGCTCCGCAAAGGTGCCGAAGTCGGAGCGCAGGTGCGCGTTCAGCTTCGGTGCGAACAGGAAACCGGCCGGTGTCTGCTCCGCCCAGCGCTCGAACAGCTCCTCGCGAGGCAGGCGGTACCCGGTCGTGTTCAGCTCGACCGTGGCGAAGCGCTCGGCGTAGTGGCGCAGGAAGTCCGGCGGCCGCACTTCGGCGGGATAGAAGTCGGGCCTCCAGGTCGGGTAGGACCAGCCGGAAGTGCCGACATACAGCCCCGCTACACTCGCCCGCGTGGCGGTCACCGCAGAAGTGATACCCGACAACACCATCCGGGTCCTCGACCACGGCTTCGTCCGGCTCGACGACGCGATGGCCGACGACCTCTCCGTCGTCAACGGCGCGCGGGTCAGCTTCGCGCGGCGCAGGGAGGAGATGGACGAGTCCGACGAAGGCCTGATCCGCTTCCTGATGCGCGACCGGCACGGGACCCCCTTCGAGCACAACTCGTTCCGCTTCCACATCCGCTGCCCGATCTTCGTCGCGCGCGAGTGGATGCGGCACCGGGTCGGCTCCTTCAACGAGTTCAGCCTCCGCTATGCCAAGGCGACCGACGACTTCTACGTGCCGGAGCCCGCGGACGTGCGCAGCCAGGTCGGCAAGCCGGGGGCCTACTCGTTCGAGCCGGTCTCCGACCAGGTCGCCGAGACGACGCGCGAAAAGCTTCAGGCTGTCTACGAGACCGCCTACGAGACCTACCAGGAGCTGGTCGAGCTCGGCGTCGCCCGCGAGCTGGCCCGCTGCGCCCTGCCGGTCGGCGCCTACACCGAGTTCTACTGGACGGTCAACGCGCGCTCGCTGATGAACTTCGTCTCGCTCCGGGCCGCCGAAACCGCCCAGCGCGAGATCCGGCGCTACGCCGAGGCCTGCGAGCGCTTCTTCGAGCAGAAGATGCCGGTCACGTACGCGGCCTTCGTCGCGAACGGCCGCGCGGCTCCCTAAGTAGTCAGGACGACCGGGTCCCGGTGCGAGCCCGGCAGGTGGCGGGTGACGATCCAGCCGTTGAAGCGCCTCAGGTTGTAGGGCGCGTTCAGACGCACCGTCGAGCTGGAGCCCGAGGCGGCGAATGCACCGCAGGTCGCGGCCGGCTTGCCGTTCTTCGTCAGGAACATCTCGTAGTACCCGCCGCGCGGCAGCGCAGGCAGGTTCCGCAGCTCGACCCGCAGCGGCCAGTTGCCGCTCGCGTCGAGGTTGCCGAGGTCGATCGTCGCCGACGCGTTCTGGGCGGCAGCCGTCCCGTGCATCGGGAGGCTCTTGAAGGTGCTGAACGTACCGTTGCCGTGGTGGGCCGCGGCGTAGCCGCCGACGAAGGCGACGAGGGCGATTGCGGCCGCGAGCGCGATCATCGCGCCCGCGCGGCGGCGCGGCAGGACGACCACCGTCTCGGGCTCACCGGAGAGGTCGGCGATCGCGGGCGGCAGCTCGGGCGGCGGGCCGGCCTCGATGAGCAGCTCGTGGACGCGCTCGAGCCTCGCGCGCTCCTCTTCGGGCACGTCGTCGCCGATCAGCTCGCGGAAATCTGGAGTCATCCCAGCTCTTCCTCGAGGACACCGGCGAGGCGGGCGAGCGCTGCGCGCGTGCGTGTCTTGACCGTTCCGAGTGGGATGCCGAGGTACTCGGCCACCTCGGACTGCGAGAGGCCGCTCCAGTATGCGAGCTCGATCACCGAGCGCTCGTTCGGGGTCAGCTCCTCGAGCGCGCGGTGGACGCGCCAGGCCACCCAGCTGGCCTCGGCCCGTTCGGGCGGTCCGGCGGTGAGAGACTCCTCTTCTGGCGTCTCGACCGCGAAGGTCTCCTGGACGGCGTCCTCGGCGCGCCCGCGGTCGCCGAGGCGGCGCAGGGCGAGGCCGAACACCGGCCGCGCGTAGCGCTGGTAGAGCACCTCGAAGGCGCCGCGGTCGCCGTCGCCGGTGCGGATGATCAGCTCCGCGTCGGTCAACTCGTTCGTGGACACCGGGCGCATGGTTGCGGCTCTGGCCTGCCGCGGCAACCGGTAAGGGGCCTGAAGTGCGATTTCCATCGCATGGTCTTACGCCGGTCCGAGCCGCATGGATTGGAGCAAACTGCCGCCGTCGACGACAAGGCTCGTGCCGGTGACGAAGTCTGCGGTCGCCAGGTAGGCGACGGCTCCGGCCACGTCCTCGGGCGAGCCGATCCGGCCCAGCAGCGTCTCCGCGGCGCGGCGCTCCTCCTAGTCCGGCTCGACCGCGACCGGGCCCGGCGCGACGCCGCAGACGCGCACCTCCGGCGCAAGTGCGCGGGCGAGCACGCGGGTCAGCATCGCCTGGGCCGCCTTCGCGGCGCAGTGGGCGGCGAACGACGGCCACGGTTGATAGGCGGCCACGTCCTCGATCATGACGATGCAGCCATGCGAGGCGCGCAGGTGGGCCGCGGCGGTCTGCGTGACGAAGAAGCTTCCCTTGACGGTGGCGCCGAAGGCGGCGTCCCAATCGGCCTCGGTCACCTCGGTCACCGCGCGGGGCGCGAAGCCCTCCCCGGCGGCGTTGACCAGCAGGTCGAGCCCGCCGAGCTCCTCAACGGCCCGCTCGACGAGAGCGCGGGCCTGCTCGACGGCGGCCAGGTCTCCGTCCGCCCGGCCTGCCGCGACGACGGTCCAGCCTTCGCCCTGCAGGCGGGCCACGATCGCCGAGCCGATCCGACCCGTTCCGCCGGTCACCAGTGCGCGCACCGAACGAGTGATAGCACGGCGCAATTTGCGGCCGCGGCGAACGTCATCTGTGGCATGAAGACGCTCATAGTCACCTTCCTCGCGGGGGCCGCCCTTGCGGCGGCGGCCACCGCGGCCGCACCGGTCACGCTGACGCTCGCTTCGAGCTCCCAGAACGTCAAATACGGAAGCTCGGTGACGCTGACCGGGGCGCTCTCGACTCAGAAGACGAACCAGCAGATCTCGATCCAGGCGACCGACTGCGGCAGCACGAAGCCGAGGAACGTCGCCCGCGTGAAGACGGCCGCGAAGGGCGCCTACACCGCGCCCGACACGCCGACCGTCGACACCCTCTACCAATCCAGCGAGCACGCCGTGATGAGCAACACCGTCGCGGTCGTCGTCACGCCGGTCGTCCAGCTGACCCGCGTCGCGCGCGGCTCGTACGGCGCGACGGTCACCGCCGGAATCGACCTGAAGGGCAAGACGGTGCTCTTCCAGCGCTACGCGAAGCTGAAGAAGCGCTGGGTCCAGGTGAAGAAGGTCGTGCTCTCGACGTCGGCCCCGGGAACCAAGAAGCCGACCGTCATCAGCTCGGCCAAGTTCAGGTCGAAGCTCCCGAAGGGGACCCGAGTCCGGCTCGCCCTGAGCAAGACGCAGGCTTCGCCGTGCTACGCGGCAGCCATCAGCAACGTCGTTCGGGCATAACTCGTCTTTCGATCCAGGCTAGGTCGCCGGTGCCCCGAGCTCGGCGACCGCCTGGTCGAAGCGCTTGGCGACGACGTCCCAGTTGACGACGTTCCACCAGGCCTCGAGGTAGTCGGGCCGCCGGTTCTGGTACTTGAGGTAGTAGGCGTGCTCCCAGACGTCGATGCCGAGGATCGGCAGGTCGTCGTTCAGGAGCGGTGAGTCCTGGTTCGGCGTCGAGTAGAGCGAGAGCCCGGTGCCGTCGTGCACCAGCCAGGTCCAGCCGGAGCCGAAGCGCTTGACGCCGTTGTCGTTGACCGCTTTCTTGAAATCGTCGAAACCGCCCCAGAGGTCGCTGATCGCCGCGCCCAGCTCGCCCGCCGGCTCGCCCCCACCGTCCGGGCCCATGATCTCCCAGAAGAGCGAGTGATTGGCGTGGCCGCCGACGTTGTTGCGCGCCGCCGTCTGCTTGTCGTCGGGGAGGACGTCCAGGTTGGTGAGCACGTGCTCGACCGGCTTGTCGGCGAGCTCGGTTCCTTCGAGCGCCTTGTTGGCGTTGTCCACGTACGCCTGGTGGTGCTTGTCGTGATGGACGCGCATCGTCTGCTCGTCGATGTGCGGCTCGAGCGCGTCGTAGCCATAGGGAAGTGCCGGGACCTCGAACGCCATGTGCGCTCCTTTCTCCGCTGTCCTGCCGAGGCTACCGCCTTTTGCCTATGCTCAGCCGTCCCTCACGTCGAAAGGAGCCGTCTTTGGCCACGCTCGCGTTCAACCACGAGGAGATCACTGCTCGCGAGCTGAAGCCCGTGCTCCTCGACCTGCACGGCATCTCGCGCGAGACCGTCGAGGCCCACTACAAGCTCTACGAGGGCTACGTCAACAAGCGGAACGAGATCATGGGCAAGCTGGCCGAGATCGACCTCGCCTCCGCGAACCAGGTCTATTCCGACGTCCGCGCCCTGAAGGTGGAGCTCAGCTTCGCGCTCGGCGGGATCAAGAACCACGAGATCTACTTCGAGCACCTCGGCGGCGGCGGCGGCGACCCGGATGGAGCGATCCGGGACCTGATCGTTCGCGACTTCGGCTCTGCCGGCGACTGGCGCGCCGACCTGAAGGCGACCGGGATGGCCGGGCGCGGCTGGGCCTGGACGGCCTACGACTGGGACGAAGGCAAGCTCTTCAACTACGTGGGCGACGCGCAGAACACCTTCCCGATCTGGAACGCGACCCCGCTGATCGCGCTCGACGTCTACGAGCACGCCTACTACCTCGACTACCAGACCGACCGCGCCTCCTACATCGACGCGTTCTTCGACAACCTCGATTGGGACGCCGTCAACGCCTGGGTGAGCGGGTACCAGATCACGCCCTGAACACTGCGCTCTTCGTCCTCGCCGGCTGGCTGGCCGGCAGCATCCCGAGCGGCTACTGGCTCGTGCGGATCTTTCGCGGCGAGGACATCCGCAAGGTCGGCAGCGGCAACATCGGCGCGACGAACGTCTGGCGGACCTACGGCGCCAAGCTCGGAGCGCCGGTGATGGCGCTCGACGTGGCGAAGGGGTTCGTGCCGGCGCTGCTGGCGACGATCTACGTCGGCCATCTGGCCGGCGTGCTGGCCGGCGGCGGGGCGATGCTCGGGCACTGGCGGCCGCTGTTCCTTCGCTTCGCGAAGGGCGGAAAGGTGGTCGCGACCTGTGGCGGAGCGTTCTTCGGCGTGGCCCCGATCGTGGGCGGGATCGGGGCCGCGGTCTGGGTCCTCGTCTTCGCGATCTGCCGCTACGCCTCGGTCGCCTCGATCGCCGCTGCGCTCTCGCTGCCGGTGGCCTCCGTCGCACTCGGCGAGCCGTGGCCAGTCGACGTCTTCGCGGGAGCGGCCGCTTTGGCGGTGCTCGTCCTCCACCGGCCGAACATCGCCCGCCTGCGCGCTGGGACCGAGACTCGCTTCCGCTTCCGCCGTGGCGCCGTTACGTCGTGATCAGCCGGTGCACCTCGTAGGCGGCGACGGGGCGCACGAAGCCCTTGAGCTCGAGCTCGCCGAGCGGCGCCGCCTCGACGAGCTGGTCGACCGCCGCGTAGATGCGCTGACTGACGAGGCTCTGGCCTGCCTCGGCGGCCGAGCTGAGGCGTGAAGCGAGGTTCGTGACCGGCCCGAGCGCCCCGTAGTCGTAGCGTCCCTCGAAGCCGATGCGGCCAAGCGTCGCGTAGCCGGCTGCGATCCCGATCCCGAGGGCGAGCTCCGTGCCGCGCTTGTGCCAGCCGGCAGCGAGCTCGGCGAAACACTCCTGGGCCGCGAGCGCCAGCCGGACCGCCTGCAGCTCGTGCGCCTCCACCGGTACCGGGTCGTTGAAGTAGACCATCAGCCCGTCGCCGGCAAAGTGCTCGAGCGTGCCGTGATAGCGGGGAATCAGCTCCCCCATCGCCGTGTGGTACTCGCGCAGCACCTCGAGCAGCTCCTCGGGCGCGGCGGTCTCGGCGAAGGCCGTGAATCCGCGCAGGTCGGAGAAAAGCACGGAGATGTAGGCCCGGTGCCCGGCGAGCAGCCTCTCGCCGTCCTCGGAGGAGATGAGCTCCGCTATCTGCGGCGAGAGGAAGCGCGAAAGCTCTGACCGCTGCCGCTCGACCGCGGCGAGCAGCCGGGCATTGGCGATCGCGATCGCGGCCTGGTCGGCGAAGGTCCTGGCGAGCTCGATGTGCTCGTCGGCGAACGGGCCGGCCTCCTCGCGAACGAACCCGATCACGCCGATGAACTCGTCGTCCAGCAGGATCGGGACATGGAAGCCGGCGCGGAAGTGGATGGGCCCGGAGTAGGCGTATTCGGGATCCTCCGCGATGTCCGGAACGTGGACCGTGTCCCGTGTCAGCGCCGTGCGGCCCGCCATCGACGTGCGGTCCACCGGAAGCGGGTGTTGCTTCTCGTAGTCGAAGCCCTCGTCCGAGCCGTAGTTGGCAAAGACCCGGAGCACGCCGTCTTCGAGCAGCCAGAGTCGTCCGTTCGTCGCCTGAGACAACCTCGTCGCAGCTTCGACGACCTCGTCGAGAATGGGCTGTAGCCCTTCGTGGAAGCGCGCGACCGCGCGCGAGACGCGGCTGAGCGCGCGCTGTTGCTCCTGCACCGCCTCGAGTCGACGCTCGAGCCTGGCTACGTCAACCACTCGTGGAGCCCGGTCTGGCGGCCAGCCGGCTCGCCAGCCAGCTCCCGTCGCAGCTCCCCCGCTGTTCCGTAGCGCTCCGCGATCACGTCGTGCGAGTGGATCGTCTCCAGGTTGACCTGGCGCGAGAGCAGGAAGTCGCTGTCGGCGAGGCCCGGGTAGGCGGCGAGGACGTCCCGCAGCGCGATCCGCACCGAGTCCTCGACGAAGCGCGGCTGCAGGTGCGCGTGCTCGACCACGAACAGCTCGTCCGGGCGCTTGAGCAGCTCGTAGACCGGCGAGCTCATCGAGCCCTCGACGATCCGGACGAGCTCCTCGGCGTTCACGGTCGTCTCCGCCCAGCCGCTCGGCCGCACGCTCGCGGACGAGGCCCTGGGCGCACGGGCAGGCGTTGATCCCGGTCGCCTCGACCCCGACCAGCCGCCGGGTGCGGTCCGCCGAGGCGCCCGCGAGCCCGATCAGCGAGACCATCTCCTGCGTGGGCAGCCCCGTCACCGGGGTCTCGCGCTCGACCGGATAGCGCGCCTGGATGCGCACCTCGGCGCGCAAGGCCCGCTGGCGTTCGACGATGTGGGCGGCGATGTGCTCGGCGAGCTGCTCGACCAGCAGGGCCTCGCCGATCACGACCTGCTCGATCGCCTCCTCGAACAGCTCCGGAAAGCGCGACATGTGCACGCCCTTCTGCGTCTGCTCGAGGTCGACGGTGCAGTCGATCTCCGCGGCGATCAGCTTCTCGGTGTCGCCGTAGCGGATCCGGATCGCTTTCTGAAGCCCGCCGACGCCGGCTCGCGAGAGTGCGAGCGGCACCTCGGACGGCGATGCTTGCAGGTCGTGTGTTAGAAGCTCGCGGGACTCCCTCATGGCCGCCAACGCTACCGAAGACAATGATTTCGCCCGCCTCGTCCTCCTCGCGTGCCACGACCTGCGCACGCCGCTGGCCACGGTGCACGGCTTCGCGCAGACGCTCGTCCGCACGGGGGAGTTCGAGGACCCTGCGGCGCGCTACCTGGAGATGATCGACACCGCCTCGGGCCAGATCGCCGACCTGATCGACGAGCTCGCCCTCTTCGCCCGGATCGAGGCCGGCCGCTACGAACCGGTTCGCAGGGAGCTCGACACGCTCGAGCTCGTCGGCGCGGCCGCGGCGCGGCTCGGCGAGGAGCGGGTCGAGGCCGGCGGCGAGGGAGCGCGGCTCAAGCTCGACGCCGACGCGACCGAGCGGGCCGTCGCCGCGCTGGCGCGCTGCGCGCTTCGCCACGGCGGCCTCGAGCAGGTGCGGCTGAGCGCGCGCGGCACGTCGCTCGAGCTCTCACCGGTGACTCCGGCCTCGGCTCCGGTCGTCCTCGGCGAGGACCTGCGTGACCTCGGCGCCGCGGTGGCGGTGCGCGTGCTCCGGGCTCAGGGCGGCTCGGTTGAGCTCGACGGCGAGACGCTGCACATAGGCCTCGCGTGACGGAGCTCGTCAACGTCGACGACTTCGAGGCGGCCGCGCGGGAGCGGCTCGACCCCGGCCCGTACGGCTACTACGCGGGCGGCTCGGGCGACGAGCAGACGCTCCGCGCCAACGCCGCCGCCTTTGGGCGCTGGGAGCTGCGGCCGCGGGTGCTCGTGGACGTGGACGAGGTGTCGACCGCGACCACCGTTCTCGGCGCCGAGCTGTCGATGCCGCTGCTCGTCGCGCCGACTGCCTTCCAGCGGCTCGCGCATCCGGAGGGCGAGCTCGCGATGGCCCGCGCCGCAGCCGCCGCCGGGACCGCGATGTGCCTCTCGACCCTCTCGAGCGTCACCCCGGCGGAGCTTGCGGACGCGGCGCCCGGCGCGCCCCAGTGGTTCCAGCTCTACTGGTCGCGCGACCGCGGCTTCACGCAAGAGCTGCTGGCGGCCGTGGTCGAGGCGGGCTTCCGGGCCCTGATGCTCACGGTCGACTTCCCGGTCGCAGGCCGGCGCGAGCGCGACATCCGCGAGGCCTTCGCGCTTCCCGACGACCTCGCCTCGCCGAACCTGCCGGTGGCGCTCGCCCGCCGGGACTTCCACGCGGCGCTCGGCGGGATCGTCGACGCGCGCCTGACCTGGCGCGACCTCGAGTGGCTCCGTTCGACGTGTGAGCTGCCGCTCGTGCTGAAGGGCGTGCTGACTGCGGAGGACGCGCTGCTCGCGGCCGAGCACGGCGCCGCCGCGGTCGTCGTCTCCAACCACGGAGGCCGGCAGCTCGACGGCGTGCCTGCCACGCTCGACGTCCTGCCGGAGGTCGCCGAGGCGGCCGGCGAGAACGTCGAGGTGCTGGTCGACGGCGGCATCCGGCGCGGCACCGACGTGCTCAAGGCGCTCGCGCTCGGCGCGCAGGCGGCGCTGACCGGCCGGGCCGTGCTCTGGGGTCTCGCCGTCGATGGCGAGCAGGGAGCCGCGCGCGTGCTCGCGCTCCTCCGGGAAGAGGTCGAGGTGGGCCTGAAGCTGCTCGGCTGCCGCACGCCGGCCGAGGTCACGCGTGCCCATGTCCGGCTCGCAGGCCCGGCCGTATGATCCAGCCAATGGAGTACGAAGGAACTGCCAAGGCGCGCGACGGCCGGACGCTCGCGTTCGTTCAGCGGGGCGCCGAGGACGGCGTGCCGGTGATCGTCTGCCACGGCACCCCCGGCAGCCGGCGAAGCCGCCATCCCGACCCGGAGATGTACCGACGGCACGGCGTCAGGATGGTCGCCTACGACCGGCCGGGCTACGGAGCCTCGGACCCGAATATCGGCCGTTCGGTGGCCGACGCCGCGAGTAACATCGAGGCGATCGCCGACGAGCTCGGACTGGACCGGTTCGCGGTCGTGGGCGGCTCCGGCGGCGCGCCGCATGCGCTCGCCTGCGGCGCTCTGCTCGAAGAGCGCGTGCTGCGCGTGGGCGCGCTCGTCACCCCCGCGCCCTCCGACACCGACGACTTCGACTTCTACGAGGGGCTGGCGGAGGTCAACGTCAGGGAGTTCGGCGCCGCCGTCCAGGGTCGCGAGGCGATCGAGGCCTTCATCCAGCCGTACGTCGACCAGCTTCGGACCGACCCGGACGCAGTGATCGAGGAGATCGTCTCCGAGCTGCCCGAGGTCGACCGCGAGATCGCTTCCCGCGAGGGATTCCGGTCGATCATGCGCGAGTCGTTCGCGGAAGCGGCGCGCCAGGGAGTGCGCGGCTGGGCCGACGACGACCTCGCGTTCGCCAAGTCGTGGGGTTTCGAGCCGGAGGACGTCCATGCCGAGGTGCGGCTCTGGCAGGGCGAGCTGGACGTGCTCGCGCCGCGCACGCACGGCGAGTACGTCGCGAGCCGGCTCCCCAACGCGCGCTTCGAGCTGCTCGAGGGCGGCGGGCACTTCCTCGACGAGCAGTGGGCCGTGGTGCTCGACTGGCTCGCAGCGGGCGCCGGCGCCGGCGTTACCTAGCCCCGCGCTCTAGCAAGAGCTCTTCCAGCCGCTTGTCCCCGTTCTGGCGGGCCGCGTCGAGCGCCGTGAAGCCGCCGCCCTGCTCGAGGTTCGGGTCGGCGCCGCGGTCGAGCAGCAGCTCGCAGAGCTTGTAGCGCGTCTCCGCGTCTTTGTTCTCGGACGCGGAGGCCGAGTGCAGCGGTCCTGCCTTGATGTGTTCGTTCCGGGCGAGCGAGTTCGGGTCGGCGCCTCGATCGAGGAGGAGCCGCGCCGCCTCGACGTGGCCGAAGAAACAGGCGAGCCCGAGCGGCTGGAAGCCGTCCTCGCCGAACGCGCTCGCTCGGGTGGGCTCCTCCTCGAGCAGCTCACGCAGGCGCTCGGTGCGTCCGAGGGCGGCGGCCTCGAAGACGTCCAACGCCGGGTTGTCCGCGAGCAGCCAGGAAACGTCCTCGCCGCGGTACAGCGCGTCCAGGAGCTTGCTCATCGCAGCAGCCGCGACAGGCGGCGATCCTTGAGCACGCGGCCGCCCGTCTGGCAGTCGGGGCAGTAGTAGATCGTGTGCTCCTCGAAGTCGACGCGGGCGATCGGGGTGCCGCAGACGTGGCAGGGCTCGCCGAGCTTGTTGTGGACGCGGTAGACCTGCGCGTCCTTGGCGCCGCGCTCGCGCAGCTCGAGGCCGCGCTCCAGCTCCGAGTCGATTGACCCGGCAAGCGTGCGCACCTGCCCCGGGGTCAGACCCCGGGCCGGCGCGAAGGGGGACAGGCCGGCGGTGTGCAGGATCTCGTTCGCCCAGGCGCGGCCGATGCCGGCAACGATTCGCTGGTCGCGCAGGAGCGAGTGCAGGCGCCGGGGCTCCGACGCCAGGATCTCGCCGAGCCGCTCCGGGCCCAGGCCCAGCGCCTCCGGGCCGAGGTGCTCGAGCTCGGCCGCCGCCGCCTCCGGCGAGAGGAGCCAGACACCGGCGCGCTTCTTCGGCCCGCCCTCCGTGAGCACGAGCTGGCCGCCGCCCTCGAAGCGAAGGCGGAACGCCGGCGTCTTCGGCTCCTTGTCGCCTGCACGGAGGTAGCGCAGCCGTCCCGCCGACATGAGGTGGACCAGCAGCACCAGCTCCCCGTCCTCGGTCGGGAAGAGAAGGCGCTTCGCGCGCCGCTCGGCTCCGGCAAGCCGCCGGCCTTCGAGCGCCGAGAGCGGCGGGTCGAACGTCTTCAGCGTCGCGATGTGCGCCGGCCCCGCCTGCTCGATCGGGAACGCGCTCACCGGATCGTTCAGCGCCCGCCGCCAGGCCTCCATCTCGGGTAGCTCAGGCATTTACTCTCCGCGCCATGGCTGAGCCGCTCAGCGTAGCCGTCAGGCGCGGCGAGATCGTCGAGTCGGTGCACCGCGTCCACGCCGTCGCGGTCCGGGACGGCGAGGTCGTCGCCGAGGCCGGCGATCCGGGGTTGCCGGCCTCGCTTCGCTCTTCGGCGAAGCCCATCCAGGCGCTGCTCGTCGCGCGTGCGCGCGAGGACCTGGATACAGACGACCTCGCGGTCGCCGCTGCCTCGCACTACGGCATGCCGATGCACGTGGCGGCCGTGCGCGAGCTGCTGCGCAAGACCGGCGGTAGCGAGCAGGAGCTCGATTGCGGCCTCCAGGACGGTCGTCCGGCGGAGCCGATCTACCACAACTGCTCCGGCAAGCACGCCGGGATGATCGCCGTCTGCCGCGAGCGCGGCTGGCCGGTCGAGGGCTACCGCCGGGCAGACCACCCGCTCCAGCAGGCGCTGCATGAGGAGGTCGCCGCCGCCGCCGAGCTCAGCACGGACGACGTCGAGACGGCGACCGACGGCTGCGGTGTCGTCTGCTTCGCGCTGCCGCTCGAGCGGGCCGCACGCGCGTTCGCGCGCTTCGAGGGGATCGAAGGCGGCGGGCGGATCTCAGCCGCGATGCGCGCCCGGCCCGAGCTGATCGCCGGCGAGGGGGCGACCGACACGACGCTGATGCAGACGCTCCCGGGCTGGATCGCCAAGGGCGGAGCGGAGGGCCTGATGTGCGCCGGCTCCTCCGACGGGCTAGGCATCGCGCTCAAGTCCGCGGACGGGAATTCCCGGGCGCTGCGGCCCGCGCTGGCCGCTTTCGGCGAGCTGCTCGGCCTGGACCTGGCCGCGTTCGCCGAGCTACCCGTGGAGAACAGCCATAACGAGCGCGTCGGGGCGATCGCCAATTTGTGAAGAAATTGTTTCGGCATCGCTGATTCCGGTGTAACATCCGACGCGGCGAGGGGAGGCTGAAGGGGAGAGCGGGCCGGTTCTCGCCATTGTTCGTTTCGGACAATCCGCGAGACCGCCGGAGGTCAAGTGCTCACCGTCGACATTTCCCTCCCGGACGTCGAAGAGCTCCACAAGCTGGTCCAGGATGGGCTCGAGAAGGGCTTTCTCACCTATGACGAGATCGTCTCCGGGCTCGAAGAGGTCGAGCTCACCAAGGAGCAGATCGAGGACTTCTACACGTATCTGATCGACCACTCCATCGAGCTGATGGAGGGCGAGAACCACAAGCACCCGCCCCACGAGCAGCCCGCGCTCGCCGAGGAGGAGAAGGGCCCGAAGCTCGACCTCACCGTCGAGCCGTCGCTCGACTCGCTTCGGCTCTACCTGCGCGAGATCGGCAAGGTGCCGCTGCTGACCGCCGACCAGGAGGTTTACCTGGCGAAGCGGATCGAGCGCGGTGACATGAGCGCGAAGACGCAGATGATCGAGGCCAACCTGCGCCTCGTCGTCTCGATCGCCAAGTCGTACCTCGGCCGCGGCCTCTCGTTCCTCGACCTGATCCAGGAGGGCTCGCTCGGCCTGATCCGCGCGGTCGAGAAGTTCGACTACCGCAAGGGCTACAAGTTCTCGACCTACGCGACGTGGTGGATCCGCCAGGCGGTGACGCGGGCGATCGCCGACAAGGCGCGCACGATCCGGATCCCGGTGCACATGGTCGAGAAGCTGAACAAGGTCGTGCACATCGAGCGGCAGCTCGTCCAGCGCCTCGGTCGCGAGCCGCGGCCGGACGAGATCGCGACCGAGCTCGAGATGACCACCTCGGAGGTGCGGGACATCCTGCGCATGGCGCAGCACCCGGTCTCGCTCGAGAAGCCGATCGGCGAGGAAGAGGAGTCCGAGCTCGGCGACTTCGTCGAGGACGAGCAGGCCGAGTCGCCGTTCGACACGGCGCAGGTCCAGCTGCGGCGGGAGGACATCGACAACGCGCTGGCCTCGCTGCCCGAGCGCGACCGCAAGGTGATCGAGCTCCGCTTCGGCCTCTCGGGCGCCCAGCCGTGCACGCTGGAGGAGGTCGGCAAGGCCTTCGGCGTCACCCGCGAGCGCATCCGCCAGATCGAGAACAACACGCTGAAGAAGCTCGAGGGACTTCCTGAAGCGCAGGGACTTAAAGATTGCGTTTAACGCGGGCGGCGGCGCTCGATTCGCGTCGGGCGTGACTTAGTAACAGTCTGTTACTTAGAGGCCTGCGGCTCGCCGTAAAGCGGGCCTCGTCGATTCCCGTTTCGTCCGGCCGATTTTCCCGGTCCAACGAAGACTTAGTAACAGGCTGTTACTTGGCGCTCACGCGCTCGTCGTTGGCGGCGCGGTGCCGCGGAAGAGGCCGGCAAACGTCGGCGTCTGCGCCATGACGCTGATCGGGCGGCCGTCCGCGAGGTAGCCGGGGCGGTCGGTGTGGAAGTTGAGCGACCACGGTCCGCGGTGCGAGACGTGCAGGTGCAGCACGACCGAGCGGCCGGGCTGTACGACCACGCGGCGGACGACCCCGGGGCCGCGGAGCTGCAGCACGGTTCGCTCCGCCTGCGGCTTCGGCGGTAGCGAGAGCGGTAGCGTCAGCGTTCCGCGGACGCGCCCGTCGGCGGCGGGCCAGACGGTGATGTGCCCGCTGCTCGCGAGCCAGCCGTCGTGATACAGGCCGCCGGCGAAGAGCGCGAAGCGCGGCGTGCCGAGCGGGCGCCAGAGGTCGTAGTTCGCGCCGTGTGCGACGCGGACCGCGCCGGAGAGCAGCACGCGCACGGCGTAGTTGGAGACGAGAAGCGGCCCGTTCAGCGTCCGGCCGCCGGAGACGAGACGGCCGTCGGGGGCCGCGTGGGTCTTCGCCGAGCCGAACGCGTCGATCGCGCTGGCGTCGTCGAGGAAGTACAGGTGCTTGAGGGAGGTGTTCCAGAAGAGCTGCTCGTCCGCGGCGGCGTGCGGCGTGGCCGGCGTCTGAACGAGCGTCACGTCGCCGAGCCCCAAATCGTCGACCCAGCGCGCGTCGGTGGGGAGCAGGCTCGTCCGCACCGACCGCACGACGTGGCTGTCGAAGGCGACCGCCCCGAGGGAGACGACGCAGGAGGCGACGAGGGTGGCGACCACGGCCCAGCGCGCGAAGACGGGCCGGAAGCAGGCGGCGACCGCAAGGCAGGCGAGACCGCTCGCGACAAGGGCGACGAGCAGCGACCCGCTACCGATCCCGATCGCGCGCTCGAGCCGGAAGACGGCGAGCAGGAACGGCGAGTCCTGCTTGGAGTCGCTGATCGTGTAGCCGGAGAGCGGCACCCGTGCGGCGAGCGCGATCAGGCCGAGCGCGAGCAGCGCGACGACCCGCGCGCCAGGGCGGCCGCGCTTCGTCCAGAGCCAGAAGGCCGGGAAGACGAGCGGCATCAGCACCATCAGGTACCGCTCCTGGAAGCGGTCCGAGCCGTTGGTCGCGTACAGGGCCGCCTCCGCGAAGATCGCGAGCAGCACGCCGATCGTCAGCGCGGCGAAGGCGCTCTCCTCGCGCGTGCGCGGGCGGCGCAGCGCGAAGGCGAGACCGGCCAGCGCGCCCGGCACGAGCGCGAAACCGGCGGCATAGGCGAGCAGCAGCGCGTCGGTTCCGAGCCAGTGGCCGATCGCGACCGGCTTGACGCCGAGGTTGGCGACCCCGGAGTAGTAGCCGAGCAGGCGCTTCGGCCCGAGCGCGGCGACAAGGGCGAGCGGCGCCGCGTAGAGCACGAGCGAGAACCGGAAGCGCCGCACCGTCGAGCGCAGCGAGAACCGCTCGACGACCAGTGCCCCCGCGAGGAAGACGAGCGGCAGAAACACGTACTGGATCCGCGTGAACGTCGCCAGCCCGGCAAGCAGGGCGAAGCCGAGCTGGTTGCCGCGGCTCGGGCGGGCGAGCGCGCAGACGCCGAGGTAGACCGCGCCGAGGACGAGCGGATAAGCAACCGCGTCGGCGAGCACGAACGAGGCGAAGAAGAGGTCGGCCGAGGCGACGGTCAGCGCCGCGGCGCTGAGAGCCGCCCAGGAGCCGCCCCCGAGCCGGCGGACGAGCAGGTAGGACGGCACCGCCGCGAGCGACATGAAGAGCGCGTTCTCCGCCTGGGTCAGCCGGTAGGCCACGGCCGGATCGTGCGAGAGCCAGAACGGCGCCGCGAGCAGCGGCTCGAGCATCGCCGGGAAGTGCGCCGAGTGCCCGCGGATCAGCGGCCGGCCGCTCTCGGCCAGCGAGCGCGCGATCCCCGAGTAGATGTACTCGTCCGGGAAGTAGAGCGGGGTGGAGTGCACGATGGCGGCCGCGAGGCGGACGGCGAAGCTGACGGCGACGATCCCGGCGAGAACCAGGCGGGCCGGGATCGCCGCCGTGCGTGCGAGTGCTTCGGTCCGCGGAAGAGAGACGTCGACCGCCACGAGATCCGTATCGGCACGGGCCGGGCATCCCTTGAACGAGGGATACTTGCGTGGTGACGGTCGCTCACGCCGGGGTCTCGCGAGTTGAGTGGCGCGCGCGCCTGCGCGAGCCCGCCCTACGCTTCGCCCAGCTGTTCGCCGTCTCCGGCTTCGCCTTCGCGCAGCCGCTCTTCGACATCCTCGGCAAGAACGCCGAGTTCTTCGCCGCGCACGGCTCCACGCCCGGCGACATCCTCCTGTTCGGGCTCGTCGTCGTCTTCGTCCCGGCTCTCGTCCTGCTCGCCGTCGAGGTACTCGTCGAGCTCGTCAGTGGCCAGGCGGCCTTCGTCCTGCACCTGATCTTCCTGGCCGCCCTCGGCGCGGTCTTCGGCGTCCAGGCGCTGAAGCGGGCCGGCCTCGGCGGGACGGCGACGCTGATCGTGGGCGCGATCGCGATCGGGGTCGGCCTCGCACTCGCCGTCTGGCGCGTGGGGGCCGCGCGCTGGTTCCTGACGGTCCTCGCCGCGGCGCCGCCCGTCTTCTTCGCGATCTTCCTGTTCGGGACGCCGGTACACACGCTCGTCTTCCCGAACGCCGAGGCCCGCGCCGCCTCCGCGTCGGTCCGCCACCCGACACCGGTCGTCTTCCTGCTCTTCGACGAGTTCCCGACGATCTCGCTCGAGGACGCGAACGGCGACATCGACGCCGGCCGTTTTCCCAACTTCGCGCGTCTGGCGAAGAGCTCGCTCTGGTTCCGCAACATGACCACCGTCGCGAGCTCGACGACGGTTGCCGTGCCGGCGCTTTTGACCGGGCGGTACCCGAAGAAAGGCTCGCTCCCCGTCTACCAGGACCACCCCAACAACCTTTTCACGCTGCTCGGCAAGCGCTACCGGATGAACGTCGTCGAGACGCAGACTCAGCTCTGCCCGCGGCGCCTCTGCAAGCGCAAGCAGCCGAGCGAGCGTAAGCGCCTCTCGTCGCTCTACTCGGACGCGCGCGACGTCTACCTGCACCTGATCGCGCCGCCGACGCTCGAGCAGCGCCTGCCGGCAGTCGACGAGTCGTGGGCCGACTTCGGCGCCGACACGGGCCGGCAGCTCCAGGAACAGGCAAGCCTCCCGAAGGTCAACCTGAAAACCTTCTACATCGGGCGCCTGCGCGACTTCAACCAGTGGCTGACGAGGCTGAAGCCGCCGGGCGCGACGCCGACACTCGACTACCTACACGTGCTCTTCCCGCACGGGCCCTGGCTCTACTTTCCCGACGGCCACGTGCGGGCGGTCGCGGTCCCGCGCGCGCCGGGGCGAACCGCCGAGCAGTGGTGGAACGAGTCGCTCGCCGAGCAGGCCTGGCAGCGGCACCTGCTCCAGGTCGGCTTCACCGACAAGCTGCTCGGGCGCTTCGTCGACCGTCTGCAGAAGACGGGGCTCTGGGACAAGGCGATCGTGATCGTGACCGTGGACGAGGGCGACAGCTTCCGGGTGAACGACAACCGGCGCGACCCGTCGCAGAAGAACCTCGGCGACATCGGCTTTGTCCCGTTGTTCGTGAAGCTGCCCGGCCAGGACCAGGGCCGCGCGGTCGAGCGGCACGTCTCGAGTGTCGACGTGGTGCCGACGATCGCCAAGCTGCTCGGCGTCAAGCCCCACTGGCGCATGGACGGTCGTTCGGTGCTCTCGCCGGGGCCGGGCTCGCCCACGGTGAACGTGAGCGGGTTCACGATGCCGCTGGCGCACGCGCAGGCGCTGCGCCGGAAGGCCAACGAGCGGAAGCTGGCGCTTTTCGGCAGCGGGTCGTGGGGCCCGAAGCTGGCGGCGACGGGACCGTACTGGCAGCTCGTCGGCCGGCCGGTCGGCGACCTCGGCGTGGCCGGCTCGGTTGCCGCGACGGCGACCGTGGACAAGCTCGGCAGCAAGCTCCTGCGCTCGCTCCCGAGTCACTCGCCGCTGATCCCCTCGCCGCTCGGAGGGGCCGTCTCCGGCCTCGCGCCGGGGACGAAGATCGCACTCGCGCTGAACGGGACCATCGCCGCCGTCTCCCAGGTCTACCGCGAACAAGGTGGCGGCCTTCGCTTCTCGGTGCTCCCGGCCGCGCCGGTATTCCGCCCCGGGCGCAATCGCGTTCGCGCGTTCGTGGTCTCGGGGCCGGCGGCGTCACCGGCGCTGCGCGAGGTGCGGGTCGCGCTCAGCTAGGCGTCGTCGGGCTCGCCCGCGCGGTCGGCCGGGACGAACAGGCGGCAGTGCGGGCACTTGAACCCGGCGCCGGAGGCGCCGACGAGCAGCTCGGCTTCGAACTCCTTGCCGCAGTGCGGACAGACGGCGGGACGGCTCGACTGGGCGGCAGCATCGGCCATTGAGGTGAAGCTACCAGCGAGCGCTCGGTCTAGGACGCCTCAATGCGCTCGAGCCGACGGCCCGTCAGCGCCGCGATCTCGCCGGCGACCGCGCCCTGTTCCTCGTCGAAGGCCTTCCCGTTCGCGTAGATCTCGACCAGGCCCCAGCAGCTCTCGCCGGACGGCAGGCAGACCATCAGGAGCGACTCGAATCCGAAGCTGCGGAGCAGCGCGGCCTCCATGGGCTCCGGGGACTCGTCGAGCAGCGAGACCGCTCGCGGCTCGCCGACCGCGATCGTCTCGGCGGTGAGCGGGTAGTCGGAGATCAGGTACTCGTGCCCGAGGCCGGCCGGCCGCTCCTCCCTCGAGAACTCGGCCAGCAGGACGAGCAGGTCGCCGACCACGCGTGAGACGACGCAGGCTCCGGCGTCGAACGCCTCGACCAGCTCGCGGCACGCGGTCGTGAGCAGCCCGCTGACCGTCTGCTCCTGCTCGAGAGCGGCTGCCGCCCGCTCGACCTGTTCGCCTGCCATGTCCGAATCCTAGAAGCGGGCGATCTCCGCCCTGGTGCCGATCACGATCAGCGGCTTTGCGGGTGGCTCCAGCCAGCGCAGGGTCTTGAGCAGCCGCGGGAGCGGCAGGCTGACGCACCCGAGCGTCGGGCGGCCCGTGCTCGCGTGCAGGAAGATCCCCGAGCCGCGGCCCTTGACGACCGGGTCGCGGTTGTAGGCGATCACCGCAAGGTGGCGGTACGCGGTCGGCGAGCGCGAGAGGTCCTCGCTCGTCGTCCGGAAGGGCGGGGTCGAGCCGCAGGCAACGTGGCGGAAGCGGTTGTACCAGCGGGATGCCGGGTCCTCGACCCACCAATCGCCGCAGACGATCCGGTGGTAGCGGTAGCGGACGCCGGGGCTCGGCTGGATCCCGTACATCGTCGGCAGGAAGGGGAACGCGCCGGCCGGTGTGGTGCGGTCTCCCTCGTGCTTGTTGGTCGAGACGCCGCGCCGGCCGACCCATGCGCGCCACGGGCCGGCGACCGGCTCCCAGCAGCCGCGGGTCTTGCGCCAGAGCCTGAGCGCGCCTTGCGTCGAGCTCGGGTGCTCGGTAACCACGGTTACGAGCTGTGTCGCGTCCCCCGTCGAGGCAAGCCGGTTGGCGAGCGATGCCGTGCACGTGGCGGTCGCGCCCTGCCCGCCGGCGGCGTGCGCGGCCAGCGAGAGTGGAACGCAGGCGGCGAGCGCGATCGACCTCATCGACCGGCAGACTACGCGCCGACAATGTTTGTGACCGCAGCCCTCGTCTCGCCGCCGCCCTTCACGCAAGCGGTCTCGCGGGTGACGGCAGCCCAGCTTCCCTACTCGTGGCACAAGGGCTGCCCGGTCGGGCCTTCGCAGCTGCGGCGGGTTCGGCTGAGCTACTGGGGCTTCGACCGTGCCGCACACCGCGGGGCGCTCGTCGTCAATGTGCGAGTCGTCCCCGAGGTCGTGCGGATCTTCCGGCGGCTCTACGTCAAGCGCTTCCCGGTCCGGCGGATGCGGCCGATCGACGCATACCAGGGAAAAGACGAGCGCTCGCTGAACCACGACAACACGGCCGGGTTCAACTGCCGCTACGTCGTCGGGCCCGGGCCGAAGCGCTGGTCGGTGCACGCCCTCGGGCTGGCGATCGACGTCGACCCGGTCGAGAATCCGTACCTCGAGGGCGGCCGCGTGCACCCGAAGGCGGGGCGGGCTTACCTCGACCGCTCGCGCGTCCGCCGCGGGATGGCGGTGCTGGGCGGCGTGCTCGTCAGCGCGTTCGCTTCGCAGCGCTGGCAGTGGGGCGGCCGCTGGACCTCGGCGCCCGACTACCAGCACTTCTCGAAGACCGGCGGTTAGCTCGTGGCCGGTGCGATCCCGCGTGGCGCGACTTGCTCCAGAGCAGGTGCAGAAACGCGCGCAGCCAGCCTCTTGCCGCTTCGGATCAGCGGCTTCTCGACGGCGCGGTGGATCCCGTGGGCGAGCGCGAGCGACAGCGCCAAGCCGACCGCGAGATAGACGAGCTCCGAAACGATACCGGCGCGGGCGACGAACATCCCCGCGGCCGCAAGCCCGAGCGGGTGGGTCAGGTAGAGCGGATAGCTGACGCGCCCGACGAACCGCATCGGCGCCGACTCGAGCCAGCCACTCCAGCCGGCCCGCAGCGCGAGCGCACAGATCACCATCGCGGCCGCCAGCGAGTACGGCAGGTAGTACCAGGCCGCCGCGACCCGGAATCCCGGTGCCGTGGGGTGGAAGACATGCGTCAGGCCTTGCACGACGACGAGCAGCGCCACAGCGCCGAGGAAGAACGGCTTCGACCCGAACCGGCTCAGGTGGGCGAAGCTCGAGCGGTTGTGCATCAGAAAGGCGAGCACGCAACCGACAAGAATCGCCGAGTACGGCGCCAGCGCGCGGCCATTCGACCCGAGCGCGATTGGAATCTGGAGCACCAACGCTAGGGCGAGGGCGAGGCCCAGCCGTCCCCGCGCGCGGTGGCGCAGGAGCACGAAGGCAACCAGCGGCCAGAGGAGATAGAACTTCTCCTCAATCCCGAGCGACCACGCGAGCGAAAAGACGATGTGCGTCCGCGAGAAAAACGGCACCTCGGGGAACGGCGACAGATACCACGGTAGGGCGTGGAGAAACGGCCCGCGGTGCCCGGCTGCGATCCCCATGGCGCCCACGGCCACGACGTAGAGCGCGAGGCTCGCGAGATACACCGGGATGATGCGGAAGACGCGCCGCACGAAAAACGCGCGCCACCGGAGCGCCCCGAGAGCGTCCTCCTCACGAAGCGCCAGCGTCGTGATCAGGAAGCCGCTGAGGACGAAGAACAGTGTCACGCCGTTCCAGCCCTCGAGCCAGCCCCAGAGCCAGTGCGAACGCGAGTGGTGGAAGACGACCAGCAACGCCGCAATCCCGCGCAGCCCCTCCAGCGCAGGGAAGAACGCGGCCGCGCGCCACGCGTGGTAGCCCGAAATCCGCCTCGGAGCCGTCCGCATACAAACTGTGGTCGGCAGCCGACTCCGTCGCCTTGAGCGATCATGGTCCTACTAGCGAGGGTCAGAATCCGGCGAGGCGAGCCCCTGCAGCAGCCGGGCGGCGATCCCGCGCAGCGTCTCCTTGCCGTAGGGGTGGGTGCCGTCCTGAAAGGTCAGGATCGCAACCGACACGCGCTCGTCGCCGCGGGTCAGGAGCGCGACCTGGTGGTCGACCCAGCCGGTGCCGGAGCCCCAACCGCCCTTGAAGTACAGCCGCCAGCCCCAGGGCTTGACGCGTGCGATCCCCCAGCGCTGCGAGGCGTGATCGTGTTCACAGGTGCATGGCGAAGGCGCGGTGGCGCGGCGCGGTGAGCGCGTCGATCCGGAGCAGGTAGCGGGCCTGGTCGGCGGCGTCGATCCGGCTCAGGCCCCAGATCCCGGTCACCGGGGTGAAGCGGCGCATGCCGGCGCGACGAGCGAGCGCGCGTAGGCCACCGGGGCCGACGATCCCGAGCACGCGGTCCGCGGCGTTGTCGGAGCGGCGGATCATCGGCGCGAGCAGCGAGCGGTCGTCGGCGCTCAGCGGGCGGTTCCGCACCGAGCGACGGTCGAGATAGGCCACGAGCAGCATCGCCTTCAGGACGCTGGCCGAGGGGAACGTCCTCGTCGCGTCCCAGGCTCACGACCGCGTCGGCGTGTGGACGGCGAACGCGATCGTGCCGTGCCGGTGCAGGGCGTACTGCTCGGCGGCGGCGACGTTCGGCGCCCAGGAGTGCGTGCCGCTCGCGCCGGCCACGGCGGCGGCAAAGAGCGCGGCGAGGCCGGCGACCGCGATAGCGTGAGCGGGGCGGTTCATGCGCGCAATCGTCCTCGAAATCCCCGGGAAGCCGCTCCGGGAAACGGAGCTGCCGGAGCCCGAGCCGGGTCCCGGCCAGGTGCGCGTCCGCGTCGAGGCGTGCGGCGTCTGCCGGACCGACCTGCACATCGTCGACGGCGAGCTCAGGGAGCCGAAGCTGCCGCTCGTCCTCGGCCACCAGATCGTCGGGGTCGTCGACGCGGTGGGCGACGGGGTCGAGCTCGCGGCGGGCGAGCGCGTCGGCGTCCCCTGGCTCGGCTGGACGGACGGCGACTGTCGCTTCTGCCGCAGCGGCCGCGAGAACCTCTGCCTGCGCGCCCGCTTCACGGGCTACCACCTGGACGGCGGCTACGCGGAGGCCGCGGTCGCGGACGCGCGCTACTGCTTCAGGCCGCCGGACGACCAGCCGGCGCTGCAGCTCGCGCCGCTGCTGTGCGCGGGGCTGATCGGCTACCGCTCGCTGCGGCTGGCGGGCGACGGCGAGCGGCTCGGGCTCTACGGCTTCGGCGCCTCGGCGCACATCGTCGCCCAGGTTGCCCGGCACCAGGGGCGGCGCGTCCTCGCGTTCACGCGCGCAGGGGACGACGAGAGTCAGGTGCTGGCGCGCTCGCTCGGCGCGGAGTGGGTGGGCGCATCCGACGAGCTGCCGCCGGAGCCGCTGGACGCTGCGATCGTCT
>VAWL01000179.1 GCA_005883965.1 Actinomycetota bacterium | reverse complement strand
GACGACGTTCCACCTGCACGGCGGCCCGGCGCGTGTGTACCTGCTCTGGATCACGATGCTCCCGCCCGGGGACGCGGCGCACGTGAACGAGGTGACGGCGACCGGCTAGGCAGCGAGGTCAGGCTGGGTCACAATCAGCACGTGCCCACCTGCGCCCAGTGCGGGAGCCGACTGCCCGACGACGCACGCTTTTGTCCCGCGTGCGGAGCCGCGGTCGCAGGTCCGTCCACCGCTGTCGACGAGCGCAAGCTCGCAACTGTTCTCTTTGCCGACCTCGTCGGCTCGACCGCGCTTGCGGGCTCTCAGGATCCTGAACGGACGCGTGCGACGCTCGATCGTTTCTACGACGCGATGGCTGCGGAGATCGCCATCGCGGGCGGCACGGTCGAGAAGTTCGCGGGCGACGCGGTCATGGCTGCGTTCGGCGCGCCGGCGGCGCTCGAGGATCACGCGGAGCGTGCGTTGCACGCCGCGCTCGCGATGCACCGGCGGCTTGGCGAGCTCTTCGGCGACCAGCTCGCATTGCGGATCGGCGTCAACACAGGGGAGGTCGTCGTCGGCCGCCCGCGGGAGGGAAGCTCGTTCGTCACCGGCGACGCCGTCAACGTGGGTGCGCGCCTCGAGCAGGCGGCGGCGCCCGGCGAAACCCTCGTCGGCGAGCGTACGGCCGCCGCGGTGCGCGGTGCCTTCGAGTTCGACGAACCGACCACGGTCGAGGCAAAAGGCAAGCCCGGCGGCGTCAGTTGCCGCCGGCTCACCCGGGCGCTCACCTTGATGCGCCCGCGCGGCGTCGGCGGGTTGCGCAGTGCGTTCGTCGGGCGCGAGAGCGAGCTCGAACAGCTCCGCTCCGCCTACACGCGCATCGCGGCCGGCGGCGCACCCGAGCTCGTGGCGATCGTCGGCGACGCGGGCGTCGGCAAGTCGCGCCTCGTGCGCGAGCTGTGGGGCTGGCTCGCCGACCAAGACCCGCAGCCGCTGCAGCGAACCGGCCGCTGCCTCTCGTACGGGCACGGCACCGCCTACTGGCCGCTTGCCGAAGTGCTTCGGGAGCACTTCGGCATCCTCGAGAACGACGGGCCGGAGACGATTGCCGAGCGACTCGGGGACCGCCGCTACCTCGGCCTCACATTCGGGCTCGATCCCGGAGAGGAGCTGCATCCTTTGAAGGCGCGCGAGCACCTGCACGACTCCTGGGCGGATTTCCTCGGCGAGCTCGTCCGGGAGCGGCCCGTCGTGGTGCTCGTCGAGGACGTTCACTGGGCGGACGACGATCTCCTCGACCTGCTCGAGACGGTCGTCGCGCTGGTCGAGGGGCCGCTGCTCCTGATCGCGACCGCGCGGCCGGAGGTCCTCGAGCGCCGTCCCGCGTGGCACCGGCATGCGCTCGTTCTCGACGCACTTGCGCCGGCCGCCGCAGGCCGACTGCTCGACGAGCTGCTCGGGATCGAATTGCCGGCAGCGGTGCGCGAGGTCGTCGTCGCTCATGCGGAGGGGAATCCGTTCTTCGTCGAGGAGCTGCTCGCGACGTTGATCGACCGCGGCGTGCTCGAGCGCCGCAACGGGGGCTGGTCGTGCGCCGACCTGCCGTCGGGCTTCGAAATACCGGACACCGTTCAGGCTGTGCTCGCGGCGCGCATCGACCTCCTGCCACCTGCGGAGAAGGCGGCGCTGCAAGCCGCCGCCGTGATCGGACGTGTCTTCTGGACGGGCCCTGTCTACGAGCTCGTGGGCGGGATGCCCGACTTCGAGCTGCTTGCCGAGCGCGACTTTGTCCGCAGGCGCTCGGGCTCGTCGCTGCCCGGCGAGCGCGAGTACGCGATCAAACACGCGCTTACCCGCGAGGTTGCGTACGGTAGCCTGCCGAAGGCGAAGCGGGCGCAGCTCCACGCGACGTTCGCCGGTTGGCTCGAGCTCTCGACGGCCGTGAGTGACGAGCACGCGGCGCTGCTTGCACATCACTACGCCGAGGCCGTACGGCCGGAGGACGTCGATCTTGCCTGGCCGGGCCGCGACGACGAGGTCGAGCGGCTGCGCGCGAAGGCGGTCTCGTGGTCCAGCCGCGCGGCGAAAGCTGCGCTCTCCCGCTACGAGATCGACGAGGCGTGTGCTCTCTTGCGGCGCGCGCTCGAACTCGAGTCGGACCCGGCGCGCAAGGCGGACCTCTGGTTCGAGCTAGGCCGTGCGAGCGCGCTCAAGTACGACGGCGAAACCTTCAAGACTGCCCTTGAGAACGCGATCGCGCTCGGCTATCCGGCCGGCGACGCCTACACCGAGCTCGCGTTCCAAACCGTGCAACGGGCCGGCATGTGGCTCCGCCGGCCGAGCCACGAGCTCGTGAACGGCTGGATCGAGCGCGCAGTCGAGCTGTCGCCCGACGACTCGCCGCTCCGGGTCAAGGCGCTCTTCGCGCGGGCGTTCTGGAACGACGACGCCGAAGCGGCAAGCGCGGCACACGAGCTCGCCGACAGCCTCGGCGACGTCGAGCTCCGCGCCCACGCACTTCAGGCGCTCGGGAACACGCGCTGGGCCGCCGCAGACTACGACCGCGCCGCAGTCCTCACAGAGGAGCGGATTCGGTTGCTGCCCCAGATCGCGGATCCCGACCACCGCGCAAACGTGTGGTGGATGGCCGTGAATGTCTACCTCGGCGCGGGACGGCTCGCCGACGCTGGCGACGCCGCTCGGATGCTCCAGCGGGAATCCGAAGGTCTGACGCCGCACCACCGCGTTCACGACGTCGCGAATCGAGCCGACGTCGCGACCCTCGCCGGACGCTGGGAGGAGGTCCGCCAGCTCACGGGGCTGATCGAGCCGGCGGTGGAGGCGAACCTGGCGACGCCGTGTCCGATGAACGTCAGCTCGCTGCTCGAATGCGCGACGGCGTTTGCTCGCGGAGACGACGACGCCGAGTCGCGCCGCCTCGAGGCGAAGGCGGAGGCGATCGGGATGGAGGGCTACGGCTTCGCCCAGCACCCGCCGCAGATCCTGCTTGCGCTGGCGCGGAACGATCTCACAAGACTCCGGCAGCTGGTCGAAGCCCTCGATGCCGATGAACTCGAGCCGTGGGCGTTCGCGTCGCGGTCGGCGCTCTTCGACGCGCTCGTCGCGCTCGGCGACCGCGACCGGATCGAGGCCGAGGCGCCGGAGTGGCTGCGCCCGGGCTACGTCGAGCCGTTTGCACTGCGGGCGCTCGGCGCCGCGCGTGAGGACGCGGTGCTCCTCGAGCGCGCCGCCGAGCGCTTCGAGGCAATGGACTGCGACTGGCACGCGGGTGAGACGCGCAAGTTGTTCACGCCGTCCTGACTGGAAATCCGACCTCTGGGATCGAGTCGGAGCAACCGAATTTGGCACGCTTCCGAGACGGCTTTGTCACCCTCAACGGTTGACAAAACCAGGTGTCGGACACCCGTTCGAAGCGGACGACGCTTGACGGGAGGCAGCTCCCTGCGGCCGGGGAGGCGGCCGCAGGGAGCGAGTCGCAGCGCCGGCCTAGTTGACTACGAAGTTGCTGTGGGCTGCGAAGTAATCGCTGCCGACTTCGCCGGCGGGCATGAAGATTCGAAGCTTCGTGCCGAGCCGTACGAACGCTGTGAAGTACGCGTCTGACGTCGTCGGCGTGCGAGGGATCGCTTGGAGCGTGGCCGTCCTGAAGGTGACATAGCCGCGCCCGGGCAGCCAGCGGGTGATGTTGACCCGCTTGCCGGCCATCGAGTGGGCGGACAGAACGACGATTAGGTACTGGTGCCGCCCGACCTTCTGCAGCGTGATCCGCGGCCGAATCGAGACGGTCACCTGCGGACTGGAGGCCGTGTCGTACTGAGCCTGGTAGGCGGTCTTGACGCGTGGCTGCACCTGCAGGCTCCAGTTGCCTCCGGCCGTGGTCGTCACGATCGTCTGGGTCTCTGGAAGGCCGGCCGGGCGCGAGAAGACAGTGATCTTCTCGCCGGCCGCCTTGCTCGAGACCGTGCCGGAAAGCGTGACGGCGTCACCGAAGATGTTGAGCGTGCGCGAAGGCGTCAGTGAGACCGACCGCGAATTCGGCGCGACGGAGACCGTGCCGCTGAACCCGGAGCCTGGGTCCGTGTAGGCGAACGTCCCGGCTGAGGGGAACGCGCACGACCCGCTCTGCGCAGGCTCGAGGCTGAGCGTGCAGGAACTCCCGACGACCTTCACCTCGTGCCGTACGTGGTCCGAGTTCGTCCAGTTGACCGAATCGCCGCTCTGAATCGAAACGGTCGCCGGATCGAAGCCCGTGCTCGTGATCTTGACCCCGGCCGATCCGGCCAGGGCGGTCGAGCCGAGTGCCAGGACCGCAAAGCCGAGTGCTGCAAACAACACTTTTCTCATCGGAGGGACCCCCTTATCTCGTTTCACCGGTACCGACGGTGCCCAGGCGAGATAGTTCGTAATCCGAACAATTTGTTTACGCTGCCACTCGCAGAGCGTTTCGCTGGCGCAAAATTTCCCTGTTTCCAGCATCTTTATGGTTCGAGTGAGGATTCCGTTAAATCAGCCAGGAATCCGGGAGCGCGCCAGTAACCTGGATCTGGTGTCCGTCGCCGTCGTCACCGGTAGTGCGGGTTTTCTCGGCTCGCACCTCTTCGATTGCTTGCTCGAGCGGGGCCATAGCGCCATCTGCCTCGACAACCTCGACACCGGATCGCTCCAGAACATCGAGCGCGAGATCGTGTTCGAAGCCCTCCCGGTCGACGACCCGCAGGTGCGCCAGCCCGACATCACGCGCGCCCGGCAGGTCCTCGGCTGGGAGCCGAAAATTCCACTGGAAGAGGGCTTGCGCCGACTGCTGCCCTCTGAGGAAAGGGAGGCTGAAGCTGTCCATGTCTAGAAGGCTGATTCTCTTAACCCTCGCGACGATCCTCGTCGCTGGCTTGATCTCCGCCGGCGCGGGCGCCGGCCGCAGCCAGACCGCGGCTCGGTCCTTCAGCGTCGGCATCTACGACGACTCGATGACGCTCGGGAATCCCGACAAGGGGTTCCCGCTAATGCGCAAGCTGCGCGTGCAGGTGGTTCGGGTCACACTCTGGTGGCGCGGCGTCGCGACGAAGCGTCCGGCGAACCCGACGAATCCCGCCGATCCGGCGTACAACTGGTTCGGCTACGACCGCGCCGTCCAGGACGCGGCCAAGTACAGGATCAAGATCCTCTTTTCAATCGTCGGCACGCCCGGCTGGGCAAACGGTCGCCGGTCGCAGAAATACGCCCCGACGAGGCCAAAGGACCTGCAGAACTTCGCCGCCGCGGCTGCGAAGCGTTACAGCGGCACGTTCAAGCCGACGACCGAAGACCCAGCCCTTCCGGCCGTCCACCTTTGGCTTGCGTGGAACGAGCCCAACAACCCCGTCTTCCTGTATCCACAGTACAAGCGGGTGCACGGACGCTGGGTCCCGTTGAGTGCGTTCTCGTACGCCCGGATCTGCAACGCCGTCTACAGCGGAGTGCACGCGGTCCAGCGCGGGGCCGCGAAGGTCGCGTGCGGCGCCACCGATCCACGTGGCAACAACCAGCCCCGCAGCCGGCGCGCCTCCATTTCCCCGCTTGCCTTCCTGCGGATGGCCAAGAGGTACCACCTGCGCCGCTTCGACGCCTGGGCGCACCACCCGTACGCCGCGCGGCCGAGCCAGAAGCCGACAACGAAGCCGCCGAACGCGAAGACCTCGGTCATCCTGGGAAATTTGGGTGACCTGGTCAAGGAGGTGACCCGCCTCTACGGGAACAAGCGAATCTGGATCACCGAGTACGGCTATCAAACCCGTCCCCCGGATCGCACGTTCGGCGTCTCGTGGAAGACGCAGGCGAGATACCTCTCTCAGTCGTTCGCCATCGCGCGCAAGAACCCGCGCGTAGACATGATGATCTGGTTCCTGGTCAAGGACGAGCGGCGTCTCGCCGGATGGCAGTCGGGCTTCTTCACCGCGGGCGGCCACCGCAAGCCGTCGTACACGGCCTTCAGGCGGCTCAGGCACTAACTGAGATGTCCGAGGTCCCGCGCGCGCACCGGCCTGAACGGCAAGAGCCGGTGCGCGCGTTGCCCCCGGCGCCCCCGCCGGAACTGACCGACGTCCGGTCGGCGACGCCCCCGATCCTTCGCGCGAGCCATCTCGCGCCGGTCATTCGGCGGCTGGCGAGCATCTCCGCGCTCGCGGCGATCGACGCGGTCGGCATCACGGCCGGCCTGTTCGTCTCGCTTGTCCTGCGCGAGGTCTACTACGGACGCAACCTGCGCTGGGGGTCGCTCTGGCAGGCGGAGACCGACTGGCTGCCCTTCCTGATCCTGGTGACGCTGCTCGTCTTTGCGCAAGGCAATCTCTACACCGAGCGCGAGCGGCGACCGGGTCTCGGCCGGGTCGTCTCGTCGCTCCTGCTCGTCGTCCTGGTCACACTCGCGTTCGGGCTCGGGACGGGCCACAGGTTCTCCACGTACGGGCTGGCGCCGACCGCGTTCGTTCTGACGGCGGCCCTGATCTCGTTGCTCCGTGGCTCTTACGACGCCCTCACGGGCAACCTCCTCCGCCGGGTGGGCGTGCGCAGGCGGGCGTTGCTCGTGGGCGCCGGCGATCACCTCACGCACCTGCACGAGATGCTGGGGCAGGGGCGCCGAGGCATCGACTACGAGTTCGTCGGCGTTTTGGCGCCGGAGCCGGACGGCCTCGACCTGCCGCTGCTTGGAGACCTGAAGGCGCTGCCGCGCGTGCTCGCGACTCAGCGCGTCGACGAGGTGATCCTCGCCGACTCTGAGTTCGACGAGCGCGAGCTGCTCGAGACGGTCGAGCAGGCGCACCGCCGGGGCGTCAAGGTCAAGATCGCGCCGAAGACGACGGAGCTCCTCGTCCAGCGCGCCGACTACGTCCCCGGCCAGAGCGTGCCGCTCTTCGAGGTGCACTCGCCGGTGTTCGCGGGCGGGGAGTGGGTGCTCAAGCGCACCTTCGACCTCGTCGTCAGCGCGGCTGTCCTCGTTGCAGGCCTGCCGCTCTGGCTGCTGATCGCGGCCGGTGTGACGCTGACCTCGCCCGGGCCGGTCCTCTACCGCGATCGCCGCATCGGCCTCGGCGAGCGCGAGTTCGACATGCTCAAGTTCCGGACGATGTACGCCGACGCCGCCGAGCACCAGCCGTACCTCGAGCGGGAGAACGAGGCGAGCGGGCCGCTGTTCAAGATGCGCCGTGATCCGCGAGTTACGCCGGTCGGCTCGCTGCTGCGCCGGTTCTCGCTTGACGAGGTACCGCAGCTTTTCAACGTCCTGCGCGGCCAGATGAGCCTGGTCGGCCCGCGCCCGCTGCCGCTGCGCGACTACGAGCAGCTCGAGGACTGGCACCGCAAGCGGTACAACGTCCTGCCCGGCGTCACCGGGTTGTGGCAGATCTCGGGCCGCTCGAACCTCGGCTTCGACGACCTCGTCCGGCTCGATTTCTACTACCTCGAGAACTGGTCGCTCTGGATGGACATCGCGATCCTGGTCAAGACGATCCCAGCCGTGCTCGCGGGCCGCGGGGCGTACTGACCGCTTCGCACTGAGCACCTCGGTCGTCATCGTCGCGTTTGAGTCGGGCGCTGCTCTTGCACGCTGCCTGCGCTCGCTGCGCGACAGCGAGCCGGAGGCCGAGGTGATCGTGGTCGACAACGCCGGCAGCGATCGCGCGGTGGTCGAGTCGTTCGGCGTCCGGCTGGTCGAGCCCGGCCGCAACCTTGGCTACGCGGGCGGCTGCAACCGTGGCGCCGCCGAGGCGAGCGGCGACGTGCTCGTCTTTCTCAACCCCGACACGGTTGTCGATCCGGGCGCCCTGAATCGGTTGGCAGACACCTTGCAGGACCCTTCGATCGGAATCGCGATGGCGCGGCTGCGCCTGCTCGACCGACCGGAGCTGCTCAACTCGGGCGGCACCGTCCTCCACGTGAGCGGGCTGGCGTGGGCCGGCCGTTACGGCGAGCCGGCGGAGACGCTGCGCGAACTGGAGGACGTCGCTGCTCCGAGCGGCGCGGCGATGGGGATACGGCGAGACCTGTTCCGCGAGCTCGGAGGCTTCACGGACGAGCTGTTCATGTATCTCGAAGATACGGAGCTGGGCTGGCGCGCCCACCTGAGCGGTCTGCGCGTGGTGGTCGATCCCGCTGCGGACGTCTACCACGACTACGAGTTCGGACGAAATCCCGCCAAGGTTGAGCTGCTCGAGCGCAATCGCGAAATCTTCGTCCTGACCGCCTATTCGCTCCGGCTGTTGTTGCTGCTCGCACCGGTGCTGGCGGCGACGGAGCTGGCGATGCTCGCTGTCGCCGCGAAGCAGCGGTGGCTCGGCGGCAAGCTCGGCGGCTGGTGGTGGTGCCTATCGCACGCCAACTGGCTTGTCCGCCACCGGTGGGAGACCCAGCGTCTACGCAGAATGCGGGACCGCGAGCTAGCTCGGTGCCTCACGCCGACGCTCGATCCCGCAATGCTGCAGCTCCCCCGCTTCGTCGACGCCGCCAACCAACTCGCCGGTGCTTACTGGAGGCTCGCGCGAAAGGCGTTGTGAGCTGAAGGCGCCTAGCGGGGCTCTGCGACTGCCGAGGGTGACTGGGCCGGCTGATCCCAGTCCACCCGACCGATCCAGCTCTCACGGTTGGCCGCATACCTAGCGATCGTTCGTGCGATGCCCTCCTCCCATGACACCTGCGGCTCCCAGCCGGTCTCGCGCTTCAGCTTCTCGTAACCGACGCGGAGCGCGATGACGTCGCTCGCACCCGGCCGAAATCGCGAAGCGGTGCTAACGATCTTGCGCTCGGGCCAGTAGCCCTGCTCCTCGCCGACGCGGAGGATCAGCGCCGCCCACTCAGCCATCGAGATGTTCTTGCCCTGGCCGTAGACGTAGAGGTCTCCCGGAATGCCGTGCGCGGCAACGGTTAGGTGGCCGCGGACGCCGTCGGTGC
The DNA here is from genome assembly GCA_005883965.1 of Actinomycetota bacterium. Taxonomy (GTDB): domain Bacteria; phylum Actinomycetota; class Thermoleophilia; order Gaiellales; family Gaiellaceae; genus AC-32. The sequence goes on along the minus strand of VAWL01000179.1, from coordinate 257 downwards.
AGAAGCAGAAGTCCCGTAGCGGCTCGAGGTTCCCGAGCTCGATCTGCTCCCGCGCGAGTGCCTGCGTGATGATCGTGCCTGTGATGTAGCGCGGATTCTGGCGTGGGCCGTAGTTGTTGAACATCCGGGTCACGACACCGGGCACCCCGTAGGCGTCGTGGTAGTTCATGGTCAAGAAGTCGGCCGCGACCTTAGAGGTCGCGTACACCGATTTCGGATTGATCGGCGAGCGCTCGTGCAGGATCAGGCCGCCTTCC
>VAWL01000178.1 GCA_005883965.1 Actinomycetota bacterium | reverse complement strand
TCCGCGCGATCTTGTCGACCTCGTCGATGTAGATGATCCCGGTCTCGGCCTTCTTGATGTCGAAGTCCGCGGCCTGGATCAGCTTCAGGAGGATGTTCTCGACGTCCTCGCCGACGTAGCCGGCCTCGGTCAGCGCGGTCGCGTCGGCGATCGCGAATGGCACGTTCAGGATCCGAGCCAGCGTCTGCGCCAGCAGCGTCTTGCCGCAGCCGGTCGGGCCGAGCAGGAGGATGTTCGACTTCTGTAGCTCGACGTCGTCCTCCTCGACCGCCATCTGCACGCGCTTGTAGTGGTTGTAGACGGCGACCGCGAGCGTCCGCTTGGCCTCTTCCTGCGAGACGACGTAGTCGTTGAGGACGGAGTAGATGTCGCGCGGGCGCGGCAGGTTGTCGAGGTCGAGCTGCGCCGGAGCGGTGAGCTCCTCATCGATGATCTCGTTGCAGAGATCGATGCACTCGTCGCAGATGTAGACGCCGGGGCCGGCGATCAGTTTCTTCACCTGCCGCTGGCTCTTCCCGCAGAAACTGCAGAGGAGCTGCTCGTTGCCTTCGGATGCGCGCGCCACGTCTCTCCTTTTACCTCGGAATCGGCCTAGAAGCTAGGCCTTTGCCCCATCCTTGGCCGCATCGCGATGGATGATCACGCTGTCGATGATGCCGTAGTCCTGCGCTTCTTGCGGCGTCATGAAGTAATCGCGCTCCATGTCCTTCGAGACTTTCTCCATCGGTTGTCCCGTGTGCTCCGACATGATCTCCTCGAGTCTGCGTTTGAGGGCGATCGTCTCCCGGGCATGGATCTCGATATCGGTCGCCTGCCCCTGGAAGCCGCCCCAGACCTGGTGGATGAGGATCTTGGCGTTCGGCAACGCCATCCGCTTTCCTTTCGCTCCGCCGGCAAGAAGGAGCGCGCCCATCGACATCGCCGTGCCAACGCAGATCGTCTGCACGTCGGGCTTGATGAACTGCATCGTGTCGTAGATGGCGAGCCCGTGGTAGACGGAGCCACCCGGCGAGTTGACATAGATCGAGACGTCCTTGTCGGGATCCTCGGACTCCAGGTGCAGGAGCTGCGCGATGATCAGGTTGGCGATCTGGTCGTCGACGGGTGTTCCGAGAAAGATGATGCGCTCGTTCAGCAAGCGCGAGTAGATGTCGAACGCGCGCTCGCCTCGCGAGGTCTGCTCGATCACCATCGGGATCAACGGGCTCATGCTGGCTCCTTGCTGCCGGGGGTCCACAGTTTCGTGTCGGTCGGGGGAGATTCCTTGTCAGGGGTCCAGATGCTCTCGCGGGCGCGCGCGACCTCGGCCGGGACGCGCTTCGCATCGCCGGCGACGCGGTCGAGCGCCTTGCGCAGGCGCAGGTCGGCGCGCAGCGTCTCGTGTGCGCCGCCCTCGAAGACCTGCTTGATCGCCTCGTCGGCATCGTCGCCGTGCGCCTCCGCCTGGTCGCGGATCAGCTCCTCGATCTCCTCGTCGGAGACCTCGAGCGAGAGCTGGTCGGCGACGGCTTCGAGGATCAGCTCGCGCGCGACCGAGAGCTCGGCCTCGGCGCGGAGCCGCTCGACGAGCTGGTCGCCGGTCTGGCCGGAGAGCTGCAGGTAGGCGTCGGGGCTGATCCCGCGCCGCTCGAGCGAGCGGACGAACGTGTTGAGCAGCTCGCGCGTGCGCGACTCGACGAGCGGGCCCGCGGCCTGGACGCCGGAGGCCTCGACGAGCAAGTCGACCGCGGCGGCGCGATACGCCGTCTCGGCCTCTTCCTCGAGCACCTCGCGGATGCGCCGCTCGATGTCGGCTCGCAGCTCGTCAAGCGTGTCGAACTCGCTCGCGGCGCGGGCCAGCTCGTCGTCGAGCGGCGGCAGCACCTTCTCCTTCAATTCCTTGAGCGTCACCGTGGCCTTGGCGTTCGAGCCGTCGGGCTGCTCGAGCTCGAGCTCCTTCGTCTCGCCGGGGCTCGTGCCGATCAGCGCGCGTTCGAGCTCTTCGAGCAGGCGGCCGGTGCCAAGCTCCACCACCAGGTCGCGCTGGCCGTCGCCCGACTCGTCGAACGCGTCGATCACCGCGACGTCGCCGGTGCGTGCGGGCCGATCCTCGACAGGGGTCAGCTCCGCGACCGACGAGCGCAGCTCCTCGAGCTCTTGATCGACCACTTCCTGCGGAATCTCCGGCTCGACGTACGGCACGTCGAGCTGCGTCCAGTCGGCCGGCTCGGGCTTCGGCTGCACCGAGACGGTCGCTGTGAAGCTGAACGCATCGTCCTCGGACTCCGGGACGGCGTAGTCGTACTCCGGCTGGGCGATCGGCCGGACGCGGTTGCTGGCCGCGGCGTTCAGGAACCAGCCGCTGATGTGAGACTCGACCGCCTCGTTGAAGATCCGCTCGCGGCCGATGCGGGCCTCGAGCACGGCGGTGGGAACCTTGCCCTTGCGGAAGCCGGGAATCTTGACCGAGCTCGCCAGGTCGGAGGTCGCGTGCTCGACGGCGTGCTGAAGGTCGGCCTGCGGCACCTCGACCGTCAGCCTCACCTTGTTGTCCGGCAGCTCCTCTACCTGCGTCCCCATCGCCTTGACCATTCAAGCAAAGTGACTGTGCCTGCCGGTGAGGGGCCTGCCGGCGAGGGGCACTACCAGTCGGCGGGCTCGCCGTCCTCGTAGTCGAGGTGCTCGAGCCGCGTCATCAGCCCGACGCCGCGGAAGTAGACCTTGTTCGAGCGCGGATACCAGACGATGTCGTTCGGCTCGCGGGTGCCGTACGCGAGGTATGTGATTCCGTCCTGGCCGGGAACGCCTCCGACTCCTCCGAGTGGCAATGGGGCGGGCAGCCGCGCTTGCCCTGCTCGCGGCGGATCCAGTTCAAGCCCGAGCGTTCGGAGCCCGCGGCCGCGGCGAGCACCTTGTCGCCGTCCTCGTCGAAAGGCACATCGTCGAAGGCAACCACGTTGTCCGGCCGCTCGCCGGGCTCCGCGAACTCGAGCTCGCCGATCTCGGCCTCGACGTCCCACGGGTCGTCGTCGCGCCCCTCGACCCACGGATAGCCGAGCCGGAGCGCCCGCGACCTCGGCAGCCAGCCGAGCTCGACCGGGTGCCTCGTGCCGAAGACCAGGTAGTCGAGCCCGTCGGGCCCGCCCTTGAAGCTGTGCTCGAAGTGGTCGGCGACCTGGACGATCGTGTCGCCCGTCCGCACCTCGCAGACCTGCTCGTCCTGCCAGACAAGGCCCGAGCCGCCGAGGACGAAGGTGATCTCCTCCGAGCGCCCGTGCGAGTGCGGCGGAGTCGAGAGCCGGCCCGGCTCGATCCGCACGCGGTTCACCCCGATCCCCTTCGCACCGGCCGCGTCGCCGAGCCGCTGCCAGCTCGCTCCCATCGGCCCCTTGTCGCGCCGAACGGCCTCGACCTCATCCCAGTGTGCCAACACGGCGGCAGTATCACCTCTCCGTTCCGGCCGTGTCCGGGGTCAGACCCCGGTAGTGGGCTCGCAACAGTTGCCGCCGCAGCCGACATGCGCGGCTGCGGCTCACGGACGAGTCATGGAGTAGGCGATCCGTCGAAAGTCGTCATGGCCGCGGAGCGGCCGGACTTTCGACGGGAGTGCGGGCGAGAGGACTCGAACCTCCAAGGAGCGTTAGCCCCAACGGGACCTAAACCCGTCGCGTATGCCAGTTCCGCCACGCCCGCGTAACCAAAGTGTAAGAGGAATTCGGCGACGGCTAACTAATCCCGCAAGGGTCAGTCTCACCCGTGGACATGAACGCAACCGTAGTCCAGCTTCCGACCGTCGAGTCCCTCAGCGAGGAGATCCGCGGGCTCGTCTTCGAGCGCCAGACTTTGCGCGCCGTCGGAGCCCCGCGCGAGCAGCTCGAGGCGAACCGCGTCGAGCTCGTCCACGCGCAGCAGCAGCTCGTGCACGCCCTCATCCGCAGGTACCTCCCCGCGGACCGAACCGCTGCGTAAACACCCCTGAAAGCCGAGGGGTGGCGGAGGGGACTCGAACCCCCGACCACCGGGACCACAACCCGGGGCTCTACCAACTGAGCTACCGCCACCGCGAGCGTAGACAGGATAGCTCGCCTGCCGTGGCAAACTGGATCGCTAGGCCCCGTAGCTCAGTGGATAGAGCGGCGGACTTCGAATCCGCGTGCGGAGGTTCGATTCCTCCCGGGGCCACTCTTCCCGCTTCGCCCGCTTTGCTTTCCGCTCGCTCGGCAAGCGAGCCGGCTTTGCCGGCTCGCGCTCTTAGCGGCTAGGCGGTCCCGGCCGCGCCCGTCAATGCCGGGCGCGGCGGCGACTGGTTAGCTCGGTGTGGCGTCCGCGTGGACGGCGTCGCGTGCCTTCTGCGCCTGCTGTTCGTGCCGCCCTTCGGCGAACTCCTCGACGATCTTCTTGTTGAACGCCGGGAGGTCGGCCGGCTTGCGGCTGGTGACGAGCCCGCTGTCCACGACAACCTCCTCGTCGACCCAGTTGCCGCCCGCGTTCCGGATGTCGGTGCGGAGGCTCGGCCAGGAGGTGACCCTGCGGCCGCGGACGACGCCCGCCTCGACGAGCATCCACGGGCCGTGGCAGATGACGCCGACCGGCTTGCCCTGTTCGAAGAACTGGCGCACGAAGTCGACCGCATTCTCGTCCATCCGCATCGTGTCGGGATTGCCGACGCCGCCGGGGATCACCAGGCCGTCGTAGTCGTCGGCCCGCGCCTCCTCGACGGTCCGGTCGACCTTGAAGCTGTCGGCCTTGTCGTAGTGGCTGAAGCCCTGGATCTGCCCCTCCTCGAGCGAGACGAGCTCCGGCTCGGCCCCCTCGTTCTTGACCGCCTGCCACGGCTCGGTCAGCTCGACCTGCTCGACCATGTCGGTCGCGAGGAATGCGATGCGCTTGCCCTGAAGTTTCTCGGCCACGGACCCCTCCTTTGAGTTCGATTCGCTAGTACCCGGGCGGAGGCGGACCGTCGTCCTCGACGTACGTCGTGCGACGGCGCCGGGTGGCCGGCCAGTAGACGCGGCGGCGAACGGCCGGGGCCGCGCCGTCGTCATACATGGCGCCCCAGAAGCCGGCGCCCCACCAGGTGCGCCAGAGGACGAGCGAGATCATGAAGACGACGAGCCCAATGACCATCAGGATCACGCCGACCACTTGCGGGTCGACGCTACCGCCGTTCGAGTTCACCGCCCAGGTGAGGATCGCCCCGAAGGCGATCAGGATCAGGCTGATGACGATTCCCATCGCCGAGGGGAGTTCCCCCTCTCGCTGATTCGAACCCTCATGCGCCTGGGAGGATTCGAACCTCCGACCAACGGCTTAGAAGGCCGTCGCTCTATCCCCTGAGCTACAGGCGCGCACGCCAAGGGTAGCGCCCTGGTCTGCGGGCTACTTCGAGCGGGCGCCGAAGTCTGCGGTGACGATCGTGGCGGGCGAGTTGCCGTAGACGCCGCGCGCGCTCGTCGAATGGACTGCCGAGAGTCCGAGGTCGCGCCAGCGCGGGTCGAGCAGGTTCTGGCGGTGCGGCGCGCTGTTCAGCCATAGCCTCAGTGCCTGCGCAGCGCCGAGGTCGGGCGCGCCCCAGACGAGGTTCTCGCCCACCGCCCAGCTGCGGTAGCCGCTCGGCGTGTAGTAGCCCGCGACCCGCTTCGCGAACGAGGTGCCGTTGGCCGAGCTGTGGCTGAAGTAGCCGGCCTTCGCCATCTCGGTCGAGTGGAACGTCGCCGCCGAGCGCAGCGAGACGACCACGCGCAGCGTCGTGAGCCCGTGGGCGGCGCGGAGCGCGTTGACCTTTTCGACCAGCGCCGACTGGAGCGAGGCGGCCGTGCTGACCGACCCGGCACGGCGCGCCGACCCGGACGCCGGTAGGACCAGCGCCAGGACAAGCGCGATTGGCACGACAAGCTTCTTGGCGGCCATGAGACCGCCATCGGCCGAACGCCTTTAGCCCTGCATCGGCCAAAAGGAGGATTTGCGGCTAAAGCGGCACGGGAGCGTGCTCGGCGCGGTGGGCGCGCCAGTCCACCAGCAACACCTGGATCGAGCCGGCCACCGGGATCGCGGCGAGTGCGCCGAGGATCCCGGCGAGCTCGGCGCCGATCAGGATCGAGATCAGGACCGCAAGCGGCGAGAGTTCCACAGTGCGCCCGTAGATCACCGGCTGGAGAACGTGGTTCTCGAACTGCTGGTAGAGGATGAAGAAGGTCACGACCACGATCCCGGCCGGGATCGAGTGGATGAAGGCGACGAGCCCGATCAGAATCGCGGCGATGGTCGCGCCGACAAGCGGGATCAGGTCGAGGATCGCGACGATCAGGCCGAGCGCAACGGCGTAGGGCACGCCCATGAGCAAGAGAACAAGGGTCGTCAGCCCCCCGGCGATCAGGCTGATCAGGAGGTTCCCGGTCACGTAGCCGCCAACGGTGCGGTAGATGTCATGGCCTACCTTCCGCCAGCGCGGCTGGGAGCGCTCGGGTAGCAGGGAGTAGAAACGGTCGACCCAGGCCGGCCCCTCGATGATCATGAAGTAGGTCATGAAGCCGATCGTGATCGCCGCCACGACGATCGAGATGATCCCTTTGGCCACCGAGAAGGCTGCGCCGGAGAGCCCGAGAGCCTTCTTGGCGCCGCCCGTCTTCACGGCGTGCTGGACGCGCTCCTGCAGGTGGTACTTCGTCTCCAGGAAGCCGAGACGCCCGCGGCCGTGCGTGATGTCGTGCACGTAGCTCGGCAGCTTGTGGACGAAGTCGTCGCTCTGGTGGATGAGGGTCGGGACGAATGTGAAGCCGATCGCGACGAAGAACGCGAGTGTCAGCAGGTAGGCAGTCGCCGCAGCCCAGCCACGGCGGCGGATGCCGTGGCGCTGCAGCCACTCGACGAGCGGGTTGAGCGCGAGGGCGAGGAAGGCCGAGATCAGGACCCAGGTCAGGACGTGGCGCGCGATCCAGATCACCTCGAGGGTGATCGCGACCGCGATGATCGTCGCCAGCAGGGCCAGGATCGTGTGCAGCCGGAAGCGAACGAGGCGCTCCGGGATCATGCGGGGAGCATCGCGGGCGCGCCGGACGTTCTCGGCGACCGCCAGAGCGGGCGGCGGGGATCGAACCCGCATAACTAGCTTGGAAGGCTAGGGCTCTACCATTGAGCTACGCCCGCGGCGGCTGTAGCGTAGCCCGAAAACGAGAACGGCCCCCTTGCGGAGGCCGTTCGGCTAAGTACGCGGTGGTCTTGCGGCGAGCAGTTTCCGAGACCCTGCGGCGAGACATCGGAGTGACCCCGCGTTGTCTGTAGTTGTCATCTTCGGAGTCGAGTCAACACCTTGCCATCCCCCTTTCGGGGGTTCGCGGCAACAATTGTCGCGCTATGGAGCAGGCCTTCCTCGCACGCCATGCCGAGAGCGAGTCCTCGACGCGGGGCTTGACGAACGGGGACCCTCGCACCGCCGTTCCTCTGACGGCGGAAGGACGCGAGCAGGCGCGGCGCCTCGGCGACTTGCTCGCGGACACCGAGCTCGACCTCTGCGTGACGAGCGAGTTCGAGCGGACGCAGGAGACTGCCGACCTCGCCCTGGCCGGCCGCGACGTTCCTCGCATCGTCCTCCCCGGCCTGAACGACATCCGCTTCGGCCAGTTCGAGGGCGGCCCGCTGCGCGAGTACCGCGCCTGGGCCCGCGCGCACGGACCGTCCGCTGAGGCGCCAGGCGGCGGCGAGAGCCGTGTCGAGACCGTCCGCCGCTACGTCCTCGACGCGTGCGACAGCCGCGCGCCTGCGGCGGCGGTCGAGCAGGTTCCCTACGCGGAGCCCTTCGCGGTCGATTCCACGCAGCTCGAGCGTGCAGTGGATCGGCTCGACGCCTGGACCCTCGCCCCGACCTGGCACCGACGGAATTGAGGCGAGGCGGCGGCCCTCTAGAAATTCTTGCCACGATGTCTTAAGCTCGACCACGGGTCAGCGGCACCGGTGTGGCGCCGCCTTGGGAGAGGAGAGCTTGTGCATTTCAAAGGGATACTGAGCCTGTGTGGGGCAATCGTGGCTGCGGTCGCGCTCGTCTCCGCGTCAGGCGCGACGACGCAGGCCCAAAAGGGGACCCGGATCGACGTCTCGACACGGGCTGCGGTCGTCCATTACCTGCGATCGATCCACGTCAATCCAAAGGGAGCGGTGATCGAGCGCGGCGCCCGGAACTACGCCGGGGCGCGTTGCCCGGGT
>VAWL01000177.1 GCA_005883965.1 Actinomycetota bacterium | reverse complement strand
CCGAGCTCCATCGCGCCTACCTCGACGCCGCAGCCGAGCGGAACGAGGAGCTGAACGTCTACCTCTGCACGGTCGACGACGGCGCGGAGGGAGCGAGCGGCGTTCCGGTGGCCTTCAAGGACGTCATCTCCACCAAGGGCATCAAGACGACCGCCGGCTCCAAGATCCTCGCCGGCTACCGGCCGGTCTTCGACGCCACCGTTGCCTCCCGCTGCAAGGACGCCGGCCTGCCGCTCCTGGGCAAGACCAACATGGACGAGTTCGCGATGGGCTCCTCCACCGAGAACTCCGCCTACGGCCCGACGCGGAACCCCTGGGATCCGGGCCGCGTGCCCGGCGGCTCCTCGGGCGGCTCGACCGCGTCCGTCGCCGCAGGCCTGGCCCCCTGGGCGCTCGGCTCCGACACCGGCGGCTCGATCAAGCAGCCGGCCGCGCTCTGCGGCGTCGTCGGCCTGCGCCCGACCTACGGTACCGTCTCGCGCTACGGCATCGTCGCCTTCGCGTCGAGCCTCGACCAGGTTGGCCCGATCGCGAAGACCGTCCGCGACTGCGCCCGCCTCTACCGGGTCATCGCCGGTCGCGATCCCTGCGACTCGACCACGGTCGAGCTGCCCGAGCCGGTGGAGCTCCCGGAAGCCGAGGACTTGAAGGGCCTCCGGATCGGCGTGCCCAAGGAGCTGAACGAGGCAAAGGGCATCGAGCCCGGCGTGGCCGGGCAGGTTGCCCGCGCGCTCGACCTCGCGCGTGAGCTCGGTGCCGAGGTCGGCGAGTGCAGCCTGCCGCGCTCCGTCGAGTTCGGCCTGCCCTGCTACTACCTGATCGCCCCGTCCGAAGCGTCCTCGAACCTCGCCCGCTACGACGGCGTGCGCTACGGACTGCGCTCCACCGCGAACGGCGACGTCCGCGCGATGTACGACCGCACCCGCCACGACGGCTTCGGCGACGAGCCCAAGCGCCGGATCATGCTCGGCACCTACGCGCTCTCGGCCGGCTATTACGAGGCGTTCTACGGCCAGGCGCAGAAGGTGCGAACGGTCATACGCGACGAGCATGCCGCCGCGTTCGAGCAGTTCGACGTGCTGGCCAGCCCGACCTCGCCGACGGTCGCCTTCGAGCTCGGCGCGCGCACCGCCAATCCGCTGGCGATGTACGCGGCCGACCTGCTGACGATTCCGTCCAACCTGGCAGGCTTGCCCGGCCTCTCGATTCCGTGCGGCTTGTCCGAGGGCCTGCCGGTCGGGCTGCAGCTGATCGGCCGCCAGTTCTCCGAGAACCTGCTCTTCCGCGCCGGCCACGCGCTCGAGCGGGCGCTCGGCTTCGACTTCGTTCCCGAGAGGCTCCGGTGACCTGGGAACCGGTCATCGGGCTCGAGATCCACGTCCATCTGAAGACGCGGACGAAGATGTTCTGTCGCTGCCCGGTGGCCTACTTCGAGCCCCCGAACACGCAGACGTGCCCCGTCTGCCTCGCGTTCCCCGGCTCGCTGCCGGTGCCGAACCGCAAGGCGGTCGAGTGGACGGTGCTGCTTGGCCTCGGGCTGGGCTGTGAGATCGCCGAGCACGCCGTCTTCCACCGGAAGAACTACTTCTATCCGGACAACCCGAAGGGTTACCAGATCTCCCAGTACGACGAGCCGCTCTGCGTGAACGGCCGGGTGCCCGTGCCCGGCGCGGACGGCGACATGGAGGTCGGGATCGTGCGGGCGCATCTCGAGGAGGACGCCGCCAAGACGGTGCACGTCGGCGGGGCCGAAGGCCGGATTCACGGCTCTGAGAGCTCCCTCGTCGACTTCAACCGCGCCGGCACGCCGCTCGTAGAGATCGTGACCGCTCCCGACCTACGCTCGTCCGAGGACGCGAAGCGGTTCCTGCAGCTCCTGCGCCAGACGGTGGTCGAGCTCGGGATCTCCGACGCGGAGATGGAGAAAGGCTCGCTCCGCTTCGACGTCAACGTCTCGGTGCGCGAGGCGGGCGAGGCCGCGCTCCGGACGCGCACCGAGCTGAAGAACATGAACTCGTTCAACTTCGCAGCGAAGGGGATCGAGCGGGAGATCAAGCGCCAGATCGGGATCTACGAGGCCGGGGGAGAGGTCGAGCAGGAGACGCTGCACTTCGATCCCGGCAACGAGTCGGCGCCGCCCCTGCGCTCCAAGGAGGAGGCGCAGGACTATCGCTACTTCCCCGAGCCCGACCTCGTCCCGCTCGAGCCGCAGCGGGAGATGGTCGAGCGCTTGCGCCGCGAACTGCGCGAGCCGCCGTGGGCGCGGATCCGGCGCCTGGAGGCGGAGGTCGGGTTCACGCTCGCGGAGGGTCTGGTGACGGGCGGGCGCGACGAGCTGTACTCGCGGACGCCGGGCGAGCGCGAGGCCGTCGCGAACGTGCTGATGAACGAGCTCGCCGCGGCCGGCGTCGATCCGGCAGCGGTCAACGGGGAGGAGCTCGGCAAGGTGATCGAGCGGCGGGCTGAGATCCCGCGGGCCGCGTTCGACGAGGCGCTGGCGGCCAGCGGATCGGGCGGGTTCTCCGCCGAGAGGTATCTCGCTGAGACGGCGATCGCCGACGTGGGCGAGCTCGACCCGGTGATCGACCGGATCCTCAGTGAGAACGAGCAGCAGGTCGAGGCCTATCGCGGCGGCAAGGACGGGCTACTCGGGTTCTTCGTCGGCCAGGTGATGAAGGAGACCGGCGGCAAGGCGAACCCCCAGGTCGTCAACGAGCGCCTGCGCGAGAAGCTGAACGCCTGAGCATCGCGGCGCCGGGGGGCCGACAGGCGGGACCCATCCCAAACCCCCTCCCACCCAGGGGAACCCGAGGGTAGCGTTCAAACGTTCACGAATATGTGACGTGTTTGTGCCGGAGCTGTGCCGGTTTGCGGTGTTTCGGCGACTCGGTCTCAAGCTGGGCTGGGGCCGATCCGACAACAAGAAGCGTCATGCGCACCTGCCGTCCAAGGTCCGTCGCGCTGCTCGCCGTCGTCGCCGCTCTAGCGTTCACCCCGCCGGCCGCCGCGTCCTACAACGCCGGCATCGCCGCGCTCCAGGTAGGCCTACAGGCGCGCGGCCTCTACCTCGGCACGATCGACGGGGTCAAGGGCACCGACACGACGACCGCCGTGAAGCGGTTCCAGCGGCACGCCGGCCTCCCCGTCGACGGCGTCGTCGGCGACAAGACGCGCAAAGCGCTCGGAAGCTTTGGCCGGCACCTGCTCGGCAGCCGTCCGCTCCACCGCGGGCAGAACGGGTGGGACGTCGCAGCCCTGCAGTTTCTGCTCGCCTGGCACGGCTTCCCCTCGGCGGCGATCGACGGCGGGCTCGGCAGGCATACCGACCGCGCCCTCCGGCACTTCCAGCGCTGGGCCGGCATCACCCCGGACGGGGTCGCCGGTCCGAGCACGATCACCGCGCTGCGCAGCCCTCCCGCGACTTGCCCACTGCCGCTCGCCTGGCCCTTGAAGGGACCAATTGGCTCGCCGTTCGCCCCGCGCGGCAATCGCTTCCACGAAGGGATCGACATCGTCGCCTCGCAGGGCACGCCCGTGGCGGCGGCCGCCCCTGGGCGCGTGGTCTACGCCGCCTTCGCGGCCGGCGGCTGGGGGAACCTCGTCGTCGTCCTCCACAGCGACGGCGTGCGCTCGCTGTATGCCCATCTCTCGGCGTTCGCCGTCCACCGCGGAGCCACGGTCGCCACCGGAACCCGCCTCGGCCTCGTCGGGGCGACCGGCGACGCCTCCGGGCCTCACCTCCATTTCGAGGTCAGGCTCCGCGGCGCGGCCGTCGATCCGCGCACAGCTCTGCCGTAAGCCGTCGCGGGCACAGCGGACGCAGCTTGTACTCTCGGGTCGTGCCCGAGAAGCGCTACCTGATGACGCCGGGACCGACGCCGGCGCCACCCGAGGTGCTCGCGGCGATCGCCCAGCCGGTCGTTCACCATCGCGGCCCAGACTTCAAGCAGCTCTACGCAGAGTGCCTCGAGCGCCTGCGTCAGGTCTTCCGCACCGAGTCGGAGGTGCTGCTCTTCGGCGGCTCGGGCACCGGCACGATGGAATCGGCGGTCGCGAACCTCTGCTCTCCCGGCGACCGCGTCCTGGTCGTCTCGGCGGGGTACTTCGGCGAGCGCTGGGCCTCCATCGCCGACGCCTACGGCGCCGACGTCGACCACCTGCGCTACGTCTGGGGCGAGATCCCATCGGCTGAGGACGCCGCCGCGCGGCTGGCCGAGCGCGAGGCCGTCGCCCTCTTCTTCACGCACTCCGAGACCTCGACCGGCGTCGTCAGCGACCCGCAGCCGTTTGCCCAACTCGCACGCGAGGCCGGCGCGCTGTCCGTCGTCGACGCCATCTCCAGCCTCGGTGCCGTGCCGCTCGAGACCGACGCCTGGGGTCTCGACGTCGTCGCCTCCGGCGCGCAGAAGGCGCTGATGACCCCGCCGGGGATCGCGCTGGCGAGCGTCTCGCCGGCCGCCTGGGAGCGCTCGGCGATCGCAACTTCACCGCGCTTCTACTTCGACTGGGAGCGCACCCGCAAAGGCCAGGCGACCCTCGACGCGCCGGTCACGCCGCCGGTGTCGCTGGTCGCGGGGCTGAACGTGGCGCTCGGAATGCTGCTCGACGAGGGGTTGGAGGCGGCCTTCGAGCGGCACGTCCGCCTCGGCCGCGCCTGCCGCGAGGGGCTGAAGGCGATGGGCCTCGAGCTGTTCTCGCCCGACGACGACAGCTCGGCCGTCGTAACCGCCGCCCGCGCGCCGGAGGGCGTCGACTCGGGCGAGCTCGTTCTGCTTCTGCGCGACCGGCACGGCGTCACGCTGGCGCCCGGCCAGGGCGAGCTGAAGGGGAAGATCTTCCGGATCGGCCACATCGGCTATTACGACGTGTTCGACATCACCACCGCCCTCGCGGCCGTCGAGCTGGCGCTGATCGAGCTCGGTGCCGACGTGGAGCGGGGCACCGCCGTCACCCGCGCGCTCGAGGCGTTCGAGCGCACTCCGGTGTGAGAGTCCTCGTCCGGGAGCCGATCGCCGACGCCGGGATCGAGCTCCTGCGCGAGCGGTTCGACGTCGATGTCGACGCGAACGGCGACCTGAGCGACAAGATCGGCGACTACGACGGCATCGTCATCCGCTCCGCAACCAAGCTGACCGCCGAGGTGCTCGAGCGCGCCGGGCGGCTGAAGGTGATCGGCCGGGCCGGAGTGGGGGTGGACAACGTCGACGTGGAGGCCGCCACGCGGCGCGGGATCGTCGCACTCAAACAGGGGCGCTGGGAGCGCTCGGCCTGGGGCGGAATCGAGCTCGAGGGCAAGACGCTCGGCGTGCTCGGCTTCGGCCGCATCGGCCAGCAGGTCGCGCGGCGCGCGCTCGGGCTCGGCATGCGCGTGACCGGCTACGACCCGTTCGTCGCAAAGGAGCGTTTCCGCGAGCTCGGTGTCGAGCGGGCCGAGAGCGCCGAAGACCTGCTGGCTGCGGCCGAGTTCCTGACCCTGCACCTGCCGCTGACGGCGGAGACGCGCGGCTTCCTCGACCGCGACGCGATCGCCAAGCTCCCGGACGGTGCGCGCGTGGTCAACGCCGCCCGCGGCGAGCTCGTCGACGAGGAGGCGCTGGCCGATGCCCTCCGCTCGGGCAAGCTCGCAGCCGCGGCGGTCGACGTCTTCTCCGAGGAGCCCTACTCCGGCCCGCTGCTCGAGCTCGACAACGTTGTCGTGACGCCGCATCTGGCGGCGTCGACCGAGGAGGCGCAGGACCGCGCGGGCCTGATCGTCGCCGAGCAGGTCGCCGCTGCGCTCGAGGGCGCGGTCGTCACGAACGCGGTCAACATCCCCTCGATTCGCGCCGAGGACCTGGAGCTGCTCGGCCCGTACATCCCGCTCGCCGCCAAGCTCGGGCGCCTCGCGATGGAGCTCGCCGGAGGTCGCGCCGAGCAGATCACGCTCTCGTACTACGGAGCGCTGGCCGGCTACGACACGCGGCTGCTGACCGTCGCCGCGCTGAACGGCGCCTTCCAGGGCCGCGCCGAGCAGCCGGTCAATTACGTCAATGCGCCGCTGATCGCCGCCGACCGCGGGATCGAGGTGCTCGAGGAGCGCCGCCGCGCGAGCCGCGACTTCACCAACCTCGTTCGCGTCGGGGTCCGGTCGAACGGCGACGAGGTGCGTGCGGCCGGCACCACGATCGGCAACGAGAACCGTCAGTGGCTCGTGAGCGCCCTCGGCTTCGAGCTGGAGATGGAGCTGGCGCCGCTGATGGTCTTCTTCCGCTACGACGATGTGCCGGGAGTGATCGGCAAGGTCGGAACGGTCTTCGGCGAGGCCGGCGTCAACATCGCGAACATGGCCGTCTCCCGGACCCGCCGCGGCGGCAAGGCGCTGATGGCGCTCTCGATCGACACCGAGCCGCCTGCCGACCTGATCGAGACCGTGCGCGGCCAGGGCTTCGACGACGCCCGCGTGATCTCGCTTACGTAGGGTCGGGGCGCGGGTTGAGCTGCCTGGCGATCCGGGCTACCACCCGATCGAGCTTCTCGATCACCGCGTAGCGGCGCTCTCGCTCGACAACCGTCTCGACCGGGCCCATGACGTGACCCGGCTGCACGACGAAGTGGGTCGGCTCTTCCCTGACCTGCTCGTACTCGTCGAGCGGCACCTCGATCCGCTCGGTGCAGCTTGGGTCGCCGCATTCACAGACGAACTCGGCCGTCGGCGAGTCGAAGCGGTCGGAGGCCTCCTTGATGCCCTCGTTCACGTTGCGGAAGAGGGCCTCGGTCTTCGCGATGCGTTCACGGTCTCGTTCCACGGAGAGACAACGGGCGAGCGGCTGTCCCGGTTGCGGCGGGTACCCTGTCCGCGTGACGACGAGAGCGTGGCCGGAGCCCGTCGAGCGCGTCGCCTCGTACCTGCGCGATGCCGGCGCGGAGGTCCGCGTCGAGGAGTTCGCGAACGGCACGCCGACGGCGCAGGCCGCAGCGAAAGCGGTCGGCTGCGACCTCGCCCAGATCGTCAAGTCGCTCGTCTTCGACTGCGACGGCCGCAAGGTGGTCGTGATGGTCCCCGGCGACCGCCGCGCCGACTCCGAGAAGATCGCGCTC
>VAWL01000164.1 GCA_005883965.1 Actinomycetota bacterium | reverse complement strand
GGATGTACATCGCGCACGTGTTCCTGCTGCCGATCCTGATCGGGACGCTGCTCACCGTGCACCTGGCGCTCGTCGCCGTGCGCCACCACACGCAGTTCCGCGGGCGGCGCAAGACCGAGCAGAAGGTCGTGGGCATCCCGGCCTTCCCGGGTCAGGCGCCGCGCTCGCTCGGGCTCGCGTTCGCCGTCGCCGCCGTCCTCTTCTTGCTCGGAGGGCTGGTGCAGATCAACCCGGTCTGGCTCTGGGGCCCGTTCCACGTCGGCGACGCGACCAACGGAGCGCAGCCCGACTGGTACCTCGGCTGGCTGATCGGCGCGCTGCGGCTGGTGCCGAGCTTCGACGTGACGATCGGGAACTACACGCTCGTGCCGAACCCGTTCTGGGGCGGCGCGTTGTTCCCGCTGGCGGTCTTCGGGCTGCTCTTCGCGTGGCCCTGGCTCGAGCGGCGCTTCACGGGCGACCAGGCGTTCCACAACCTGCTCGACCGGCCGCGCGACGCTCCCTGGCGGACGGCGGTCGGGGTCGCCTTCTTCACCTGGGTCTTCGTCGTCTTCCTGGCCGGCGCCTCCGACCGTGTCTTCATCTTCCTCGGGATCTCCTACGGCGCCCAGATCTGGGTCTACCGCGTCGCCTTCTTCGTGCTGCCGCCGCTCGTGCTCGTGCTGACCCACCGGATCTGCCTCGAGCTGCAGGGTGTCGAGAAGCTGAAGCGCCGGCGGCGCGAGGCCGAGGCCGGGCCGGCCTAGAGGTTCGGCAGGATCTCGTCCGCGTAGAGGCGGAGGAACGCGTCCTGGTCCCGGCCGATCTGGTGGACGAAGACGTGCGTGAAGCCGGCCCGCTCGTACTCGCGGATCGCCTCGAGGTGCTTCTCGGGATCGGCTCCGGAGACCACCGACTCGGCCACGTCGTCCTCGCGGACGAGCTCGGCGACCGCCTCGTAGTGCCCGGTCGTGGCGAGCTCCTGCCCGAGCGGGCCACCCATTGCGGCGTTGGGCCAGAGCTCGAGCGCCCGCTGAAGGCCCTCCTCCTCGCTGTCGGCGACGGAGACGTGCAGCTGGCCGTAGCACGGCTTGCCGTTGCCGCCTGCCTCCTCGAAACCGCCGCGGAGCTCCTCGTCGGGCGAGGTCGTGATCAGCGCGTCGCCTAGCCGACCCGCCAGCTCGGCCGCGTTCGGCTGAGCGGCCGCGACCGCGATCGGCGGCGGCTCGTCCGGCAGCGTGAAGATCCGCGCCTGCTCGACCGTGTAGTGCTTGCCGTAGTGCGACTGGTAGCCGCCCTCCCAGAGCAGCCGCAGGATCTCGATCGCCTCCTCGAGCATCTCGAGGCGCTCCTGCGGCCCGGGCCAGCGCGCGCCGGTGACGTGCTCGTTGAGCTCCTCGCCGGTGCCGACGCCGAGGAAGAAGCGGCCCTCGCTCATGACCTGGGAGGTGGCGGCGGCCTGCGCGATGATCGCCGGGTGGATGCGGATCGTCGGACATGTGACGCCGGTGCCGATCCGGACCCGCTCGGACGCGTGGGCGACCGCGCCGATGACGCTCCAGACGAACGGGCTCTGTCCCTGCGAATCGGTCCACGGGTGGAAGTGGTCGGAGATCGTCAGGAACTCGAAGCCGGCTTCCTCGGCCGCCTGCGCGTTGCGGACGAGCGCCAGCGGGTCGTGCTCTTCGGACGAAAGCGTGTAGCCGAGCTCCATAGCCATCGCGTTTCGGTACCGCGTGGCGCCGCCCGTGAAACTAATTGCGCTTAATAGGCCCGGTCAGCGCTGCGACGGCGCCGAGCCAGACGAAGACCGACCCGGAGACGTAGCGCTGCAGCTGAGGGAAGCGGCTGCTGCGGCGGAGCCGCTCGCCGAGCGTGCCGGCAGGCAACGAAGGCCTAGGTGCTGTCGCTGAGGAACCCGAGGAACGCGAAGAACAGGCCGAGCGCCAGGATCTGCGCCCAGGCCGCGCCGCGCGAGGGCTCGACGAACTGCGGCAGGAAGGCGAGGAAGAAGAGCGCAGTCTTCGGGTTGAGCACGTTGACGACGATGCCCTGGCGGTAGAGCCGGCCCACGTCGCGCTCGTGGCGGTCGCCGAGCTCTGCCGGCCGCTCCAGGCCTGCGAGGCGCCGGATCCCGATCACGATCAGGTAGGCGGCGCCGAGGTACTTGACGGCGTCGAACGCGAGGGCCGAGGAGGCGAGCAGCGCCGAGAGCCCGATCGTCGCCGCGGCGACGTGCACGATCGTCCCGGTCGTGATCCCGGCCACCGATGCGAGCCCCGCCCGCGTGCCGTGCGAGACGCTCTGCGTGACGACGTAGAGCACCGCCGGCCCGGCACGACGAGCAGCAGGAGCGCGGGCCGGTAAAGAACGCGAGCCGAGAGGGGTCGGGCACCCTCCGACGTTACACGGCGCAAGTCGCGGCTAACCCGGGGTCAGACCCCGGGGTGACCGCACCTCGCGCGGCGAGTCCGGGCGCCGCGTTCACGATCGGGGTCTGACCCCGGTTCGGACAGGGTCTGACCCCGGAGTTGGCTGTTTCCGTCAGCGATGCCGGTCGCGTTGCGGCTTGACCGTGTACTTCGGGTCACGCGCCGACTGGAAGCCGGCCTTGAAAACCGACCAGCGCAGGGCCGCCTCGCCGGCGAGTACGAGCCCGCCGCCCGCAGCCGCCGCGAGCCGGCTCTTGCGGCCGAGAGTCGCGAGGAGCGCCGCCCCTCCGAGCGTGCAGGCCTTCGCCGCCTTCGCGTACTTCCCGGCCTCGCCTTCGCGGTACGGCTCGCCGACGAACCCGAGCCGCTTCTCCATCGCCAGCATGATCACGTTCTCGACGAGTGCGCCCCCGAGCGCCAGCCGCCGCGCCGGCGCGGCCTCCGCCACCGGCACGGCGATCGCCGCCGCCGCGCCCGCGCTGGCAGCCGCGCTTGCGCCGAACAGGAACGGCAGCTCGTGCCGCGCCTCGTGCCAGACCGGAATCGCCGTGTCGGCAACGAGTGTGCCGGTGTAGACCGAGAGCGGCGCGCCGACGGCCGATGAGACCAGCTCGGCCGCGTACTTGACGGGCTTCAGCCGCCCGGCCCACTCGAGCAGGGCCGCGGTCGAGGTCGCGCTGCCGGAGACGAACAGGATCCAGCTGCCGACGCTCATCGGGGAGGTCACCTTGAAGACGCGGAGCATGTTCAGGAAGCGCTCGGGCCGGCCGAGGTCGGAGATCAGGAGCGCCGGGCTGACGAGGTCGGCGAGCGCGCCGAGGTAGAGGCTGCGGCGGGCGAGCGTTTCGTTGCCGCCGATCCGTGCTGCGAGGCTCAAAACGGACGAGGCGCCGGCCAGCCCGCCCGTGAAGAAGTAGGCCGGGATCTCCGGCTGCCAGACCGGCTCCTTGAGCACCGGCCGTCCGTAATAGGAGCTCACCGCGAGCCTCCCACGAAAGCAGCGACAACGCCGAGGACAACCGCGCCCGCCGCGATCGCGGCCGAGCGGTACATCCCCGGCAGGTCGCGCGTCGTCACGACCGGGTCCGGCGGGAGGCCGTAGACCTCCGGCTCGTCGAGGAGCAGGAAAAAGGCGCCGAAGCCGCCGACGCCATCGTCCGGATCGCGCCCGTAGAGGCGCGCGCCGTTCCAGTCCTCCGCCTGCAGCTTCGCGAGCCGCTCGTCCGCCCGCTCGCGCAGATCGTCCAGAGGCCCGAACTGGATCGACTCGGTCGGGCAGGCCTTCGCGCAGGCCGGCTCGTGCCCGCCCTTGAGCCGGTCGTAGCAGAGCGTGCACTTCCAGACGCGCCCGTCCTCCTGCTTGGTGATCAGCGGCAGCGCAGGCGCGTCGCGCCGAGGCAGGTGCCGCTTGTCGATCACGCCGAACGGGCACGCCGGCACGCAGTAGCCGCAGCCGTTGCAGATGTCCTCCTGGACGACGACGGTGCCGAACTCGGTGCGGAAGAGTGAGCCGGTCGGGCAGACGTCGAGGCACGCGGCGTGCGTGCAGTGCTTGCAGACGTCGGAGCTCATCAGCCAGCGCAGGGCATCCACCTCGCGGTCGCCGTGCAGCGGCTCGTTCTGCTCGACGAAGGCGACGTGCCGCCATGTGTTCGCGCCCAGCTCCGAGGTGTTGTCGTACGACTCGCCCGTCCAGACGAGCCCGTCCTCCGGCACGAGGTTCCACTCCTTGCACGCGACCTCGCAGGCCTTGCAGCCGATGCAGACCGACGTGTCGGTGAAGAACCCGACCCGCTCCTGCGCCTCGGTCCCGTAGCTATCCAGCACGCTTGCGCAGCTCCTCGACGAACCTCGGCAGCGCGGGCCCTCGCGGGCGCCGCCCGGGCACAATCCCGACCGAGAACGCCTTCGATTCCTGGATGTGGACGTTCGGGTCGAGGGCGATGTGGTCGAGGTCGTTCGCCGCATCGCCCGTCGTCAGGCCGCGCGTGCCCCAGTGGTAGGGCAGGCCGATCTGATGGACCCGCCGGCCCTGCACCTCGAGCGGCGGGATCCGGTCGGTGACGAGCACGCGCGCCTCGATCGCGGTCCGCGCCGAGTAGATCGTCGCCCAGCCCCCGTGCTCCAGGCCGGTCTCCTTCGCGAGCTCGGGGCTGACCTCGCAGAACATCGCCGGCTGCAGCTCCGAGAGGTAGGGCACCGTGCGCGTCATCCCGCCCGCCGTGTGGTGCTCGGTGAGGCGGTAGGTGGTGGCGACGTACGGATAGACCTCGGAGCCCGGGGCCGCGTACGGGTTCTCGGGCCGCTCGAACTGCTGCCGGCGCGGGTTCGCACGCTGCGAGTAGAGCGAGTTCTCGAAGGGCGACTCCTGCGGCTCGTAGTGGGTCGGGAGCGGACCGTCCTCGAGGCCATGCGGGACGAACAACCAGGCGCGCCCATCGGCCTGCATGATGAACGGGTGGTCGCCGGCAATGGCGTCCTGCGCCTCGGCGTCATCCGGCGGGACGTAGCCCGGCTCCTTGTCCTTCTCGAAGTCCGGTGTGTCGAGCCCGGTCCACTCGCCCTTCTCCGCGTCCCACCAGACGTACTTCTTCCGCTCCGACCACGGCTTGCCGTCCGGATCGGCCGAGGCGCGGTTGTAGAGCAGGCGCCGGTTGTCGGGCCAGGCCCAGGCCCACTCGGCGGCGACGTAGTCCTGCTCCCACAGCGGCTTCTTGCGCGCAGTCTGGTTGATCCCGTCCTTGAAGCAACCCGAGTAGATCCAGCAGCCGCAGAGCGTCGAGCCGTCGTCCTTCAGGCTCGTGTAGCCGTCCAGGAACACGCCCGTCTCGACCTCCCGCCCGCTCACCTCCTGCAGCACCGATTCGGCGTCAGGCTCCTGGATCGCCGAGTGCGTCGGGTAGTCCCAGCGCAGCGCCTTGATCAGGGTGTCGCGCTCCTCCTCGGAGTCGGCGAGCTTCTGCTTGATCAGCCGGCCGAGGTGGAAGTAGAACCAGAGATCGGAGCGGCAGTCCCCCTTCGGCTCGGTCGCCTGCCAGTGGAACTGGAGCAGGCGCTGCGTGTTCGTGAACGAGCCGTCCTTCTCGGTGTGCGCCGCCGCCGGCAGGAAGAAGACCTCGGTCGCGATGTCTCCCGTGACGAGCTCGCCCGACTCGATCTCCGGGCTGTCGTACCAGAAGGAGGCCGACTCGATCTCGACCACGTCGCGGACGACGAGCCAGTCGAGCTTGGCGAGGGCGAGCCGGTGCAGGCGGGAGTTCGTATTGCCGACGGCGGGGTTCTCGCCGGCGATGATGTAGCCCTTCACCGTGCCGTCCAGCATCTGCAGCGCCGTCCAGTAGGCCGAGTTGTCGTCGTCGATGCGCGGCAGGTGCTTGAAGAGCCAGTCGTTGCGGGGCGTCGCATGTTCGCCGAAGTACGCCTTCATCAGGCTGACCCAGTAGGACTTGAAGTTCCCCCAGAAGCCGGTCGGCGACGTGTTCGCTTCCATGTAGCTCTCGAAGTCGCCGTACGTCTCGGTGTGGGGCATCGGCAGGTACCCCGGCAGGATGTTGTAGAGCGTCGGGATGTCGGTCGAGCCCTGGATCGAAGCGTGGCCGCGCAGCGCGAGGATGCCGCCGCCGGGCCGGCCGATGTTGCCGAGCAGCTGCTGGATGATCGTCGCGGTGCGGATGTACTGGACGCCGACCGTGTGCTGCGTCCAGCCGACCGCGTAGCAGAAGGCGCCGGTGCGCTCGCGGCCCGACGCCTCGCAGATCGCCTCGCAGTAGTCCACGAACTGCTCGACCGAGCAGCCGCACGTCTCGGCCACGAGCTCGGGCGTGTAGCGCGCGAAGTGCTTCTTCAGGAGCTGGAAGACACAGCGCGGATGCTGGAGGGTCGGGTCCTCCTCCGGCGGCTCGCCGTGCTCGAGCCCGCCGCTGTGGCCGCCGTGGCCTGAGCCTTCGCCCTTCGTCGGCTCGAAGCCTTCCTCACGCTGGCCCGCCGCGCCGTGCGCCTCCATGCCCGCGTACTGCCAGGTCGACACGTCGTACTTGCCCTTCTCGGGGTCCCAGCCGGAGAAGAACCCGTCGAGGTCCTCCGTATCCTGGAACTCCTCGTCGATGATCACCGGCGCGTTCGTGTAGTGCTTGACGTACTCGTCGAACCAGCGCTCGTGCCCGAGGATGTAGTTGACGACGCCGCCGAGGAAGGCGATATCGGAGCCCGCGCGGATACGGATCCAGTCGGTGCACATCGCGCTCGTGCGCGTGAAGCGCGGGTCGACGTGGAAGATCCGCGCACCTCGCTCCCTTGCCTCCATCACCCACTGGAACCCGACCGGATGGTTCTCGGCCATGTTCGAGCCCATGATCGTGATCACGTCCGCGTTCTGGAGGTCCTGCTGGAAGGTGGTGGCGCCGCCTCGACCGAACGAGGTCCCCAGACTGGGGACCGTGGAGCTGTGTCATATGCGCGCCTGGTTCTCGACCTGGACGATCCCGAGCGCAAAGCACAGCTTCTTGATCAGGTAGTTCTCCTCGTTGTCGAGAGTCGCGCCGCCGAGGTTGCCGATCGCCAGCGTCCGGTTCGCGGGGTCGCCCTTCTCGGTCTCGGCCTGCCAGTTGGCGGCGCGGGTATCGACCACGCGCTGGGCGATCATCTCCATCGCCTCGTCGAGCTCGAGCTCTTCCCAGGCTGTGGCGTGCGGGCGGCGGTACTTGACCTTGTACTCGCGCAGCGGGCTCTGGACGTACGACTTCGAGGCCTGGCCCTTCGGGCAGAGGCGGCCGCGCGAGATGGGACTGGCCGGATCGCCCTCGATGTGCGTGACCTCGCCGCCCTTGACGTAGACGAGCTGGCCGCAGCCGACCGCGCAGTAGGGGCAGACCGACTGGACGACGTGGTCGGCTTCGTCGTTGCGCGGCTTCAGCACTCGCGAGCGCTCGGACCGGGCCGCCCGGCCGAGGCCGAGCGGGTCGCCTTCTCGCAGCTGCCGGAAGACGGGCCAGCGGTCGAGCGCGTCGCCGATGCTCACGGCTTCGTACTTGCCGCGCCGGTCACGCTGAAACGTGCTCTTTACGTCTGGTTCGACCGCGCGAACAGGGCGGCCGCGCCGGTGGCTACGGCGGCAACGGCACCGGCTGCCAGGATCGTCTTCGGAATGCCGTTCTTCGGGACGTGCTCGAGGAGCTCAGGAGCGTGCTCCGGGTAGAGCGGCAGCTCGTCGCGCTCGCGCGCGAGCTTCAGGACCTGGGCGACGTGCAGCGCCTCGCGGCCTGTGTGCGTCTGCTCGATCTGCGAGCGGCACGAGAAGCCGTCGGCGACGACGAGCGTCTCGGCCGGCGCCTCACGCACCTTCGGCAGCAGCACGCGTTCGCCGCAGGCGATCGAGACGTCGTAGTGGTCCGGCTCGTAGCCCCAGCCGCCGGCCATCCCGCAGCAGCCGCTGTCGAGCTCCTCGACGTCGAGGCCCATCGTCTCGAGCAGCTTCTTCTCGGACGAGATGCCGCCGGTCGCGCGGTGGTGGCAATGGCCGTGCAGCAGCGCCTTTCCGCGCAGCTGCGGCGGCTCGTAGTCCTCCTTCGCCAGGAACTCACTCAGGTGGAAGGCCTGCTTCGAGAGACGCATCGCGTCCTCGTCGAAGGCCATCAGCTTCGACAGCTCGTCCTTGAAGACCGCGATGCAGCTCGGCTCGACCCCGACCACAGGCGTGCCGGCGCGGATGTCGTCGCGCAGCTTGTCGACCACGCGCTCGGCGTAGCGCCGCGCGCGGCCGAGCATCCCGTAGTCGTAGAGCGGCCGCCCGCAGCAGAGGTGCAGCTGCGGGACGACGACGTGATAGCCGGCATGCTCCAGAGCCTCCGCGGCCGCGACTCCGATCGGCGCGTGGAAGTAGTTCGTGAACGTGTCGGCCCAGAGGATCACGCGCCGCCCGCCGCCGTTCCGCTGCGGTCGCTCTGCGAACCGCTGCTTGAACGGAGGCGAGGAAAACGGCGGGACCTGCCGTTTCTGCGAGACGCCCATCGCAGCTTTCACCAGCGGTGTCCGCGTCAAGAAGTTGACCAGCCCCGGGGCCTTGGATGCGACCCGGGCGGCCTGGTCGATCAGCCCGAAGGCGTACGCCGTCCGCGGCCGGATACGGCCTTCGTAGTAGTGCGAAAGGAACTCGGCCTTCAGGGTCGGCATGTCCACGTTGACCGGGCAGTCGTTGGTGCAGCCCTTGCAGGAAAGGCAGAGGTCGAGCGCCTCGAAGACCTCGTCGTCGCGCCATAGGTCGAGCTCCTCGCCGTTCAGCATCTCCCAGAGAAGGTGCGCGCGGCCGCGCGTCGAGTGCTTCTCCTCGCGGGTGACCATGAAGCTCGGGCACATGACGCCGCCCTCCGTGTGGCGGCACTTGCCGACGCCGACGCAGCGCGTGGTCGCGTGGGCGAAGCTGCCGTTGTCCGCGCGGTACGCGAAGCGCTGCTTCACCTTCGGCGGGTGGTAGTCGGTCCCGAGCCGCAGGTTGTCGGTGATCGCGTACGGGTCGACGACCTTGCCGGGGTTCATCTTCCAGTCCGGGTCGAAGATCGACTTGAACTCGCGGAAGGCGCCGACGAGCTCTTCGCCGAACATCTTCGGCAGCAGCTCTGCGCGCGACTGGCCGTCGCCGTGCTCGCCCGAGAGCGTGCCGCCCATCGAGAGGACGAGGTCGGCGGCGTCGTCGAGGAAGCGGCGGTACGTCTTGATTCCCTCGGCCGTCTTCAGGTCGAAGTTCCAGCGCGCGTGGATGCAGCCCTGGCCGTAGTGGCCGTACATGGCGCTGCGGTAGCCGTACTTGCCGGCGAGCACACCGAGCTCGCGCAGGTAGTCGCCGACCCGCTCCGGTGGGACGGCCGAGTCCTCCCAGCCCTCGTACGTGTCGGCCTTGCCGGGCAGGAACGCGGTCGCGCCGAGGCCGGCCTCACGCACGCCCCAGACGTGCTTCTCGGCCGGCGGGTCGTCGTAGAGCTTCATCCCGGTCAGCGCGTTCCGGCCCATCTTGAGCTTGTCCATCAGCTCGTGCGCGCGCTCGTCCGCCTCGTCCTTCGTCGCGCCGCCGAACTCGACGAGCAACCAGCCACGGCCGTCCGGGATCAGCGAGAGGTCCTGCCGGTGCTTGCCGAGCATCGTCATGTCGGTGATCAACGTCTCGTCGACGCCCTCGAGGCCGAGCGGCTTGTGCTCGAGCACGTCCATCACGTGGTCGCCGGCATCGGCCGCGCTCTCGTAGCCGAGCACGAGCAGCGAGCGAACGGGTGGGCTGTCGAGCAGGTGGACGGTCGCGCCCAGGATCGTCACGCAGGTGCTCTCGGTTCCTGCCAGCGCGCGGGCGACGTGGAAGCCCTTCTCCGGCAGCAGGTCGTCGAGGTTGTAGCCCGACACGCGGCGGGGGATGTCCGGGTAGCGCTCGCGCACCTGGTCGCCGAACCGGTCGCGCAGCTCGGTCAGCTTCGCGTCGATCTCATCGTCGCCGGAGGTGCCCTCGCGCAGGGTCAGCCGCCGCCCGTCGTAGAGCAGTACGTCGAGCTCGTGGACGTTGTCCGAGGTGCGCGGACCGGGCCCGTAGAACTGCGCCATTACGGAACGGACTCCGCAGGAATTGCTCGCGATCATCCCGCCGAAAGTGCAGTACTCGTGCGTCGAAGGGTCGGGCCCGAAGGTGAGCCGGTGGTCGTGCTCGGCCTTGTTGCGGAGGTGATCGAGGATCAGGCCCGGCTCGACGCGCGCCAGCTTCTCCCGCGGGTCGATCTCGACGATCCTGTTCAGGTACTTCGAGAAGTCGATCACGACGGCGACGTTGGTCGTCTGGCCGGCGAGGCCGGTGCCGCCGCCGCGCGAGAGGAGCGGTGCGCCGTGGTCGCGGCAGGCGGCGACGGTCGCGACCACGTCGTCCACCGTGCGCGGGATGACGACTCCCATCGGCAGCTGGCGGTAGTTGGCGCCGGTGGCCGAGTAGAGCGCGCGGTCGCCGGCCGAGAAGCGCACCTCGCCCTCCACCGTCTTCCCCAGGTCGTGCTCGAGCGCCTTGAGATCGACGGCCATCAAACCGCGAAGTCTCGCGCGTCCGCGTGCCGCAGCGTCAGGCCGTGGCCGGCGCGTGACCGGTCCGGCCGCAGCTCGCCATCCACCGGCTCGAGCACGCCGTCGAAGAGCAGCCGCTCGACGCGAATGTGGTCGTGGAAGTACTCCAGATGGCGCAGTGTCGGCACCGCGCAGAAGGCGTGCGCCGAGAGCTGCGGGGCGCAGTGGCCGGAGACATCGATCCCGTGGCCGCCGGCCAGGCCGGCCGCCTGCAGCAGGCCGGTGATCCCGCCGCAGCGGGTGACGTCGGCCTGCAGGCAGCTCACGCAGCCGAGCAGGTTCCGAAAGTCGGCGAGGACGAAGGCGTACTCGCCGGCAGCGATGTCGAGCCCGCCCGGCCCGCGCCGCCGGAGAAGGCGCAGGCCGTCGAAGTCGGCCGAGGAGACCGGCTCCTCGAACCACGAGACGTCCCACTCGTTCCGCAGGCGGTGCGCCCATTCGAGCGCCTGGTTGCGCCCGAGCGCACCGTTCGAGTCGACGTAGAGCTCGACGCCGTCGCCGATCGCCTCGCGGGCCGCGTCGAGCCGCTCCGGGTCGCGCTCCGGCTCGCGGGAGATCTTCATTTTCACGCGCGGGATCCCGCACTCGACCCAGCCGGCGAGCTGCTCGGCCAGCCGCTCGAGCGAGTACGAGCAGAAGCCGCCGCTCCCGTAGACCGGCACCGACTCGTGGGCGCGGGGGAGCACGTCGGCCAGCGGCAGCTCGAGCAGGCGCGCCTTCAGATCCCAGAGCGCGATGTCGACCGCAGCCAGCGCCATCGAGCCCATCCCGGGCCGGCCCGCATTGCGCAGCGCCCGCCCGAGCCGCTCCCAGGTCTCGGCCGGGGCGAGCGCGTCGGACCCCTCGACCTCCTCGGCAAGCTTCTCCTCGATGAGCTTCCCCGCGGCGGCCGGCGCGTAGGTGAAGCCGAGCCCTGTCTCGTCGCCGGCGTGGGCCTCGACGACGACGACGGTGGTCGAGTCCCATTCGAGAGTGCCGTCGGACTCCGGCTCCTCCGTCGGGATCTCGTAGGCGGAGACGTCGAGCCGCTCGACGGCGACTTCGGTCCGGGCGGCGACGCTCACTTCCGCCCGGGCGCCAGCGACTCCTTGAACTCGGCGAGCTTGCCGCGCAGCGACTTCTCCATGACGCCGGTGCGCTCCGGGTCGCCCTTGACCATCGCCTTCGCCATCTTCTGGGCCTGCATCCGCGTGATGTGGGGCGGCAGCGGCGGGATCTCGGGATCGGTCTTGACCTCGAGCACGCACGGGCGCTTGGACGCCAGCGCTTGCTCCCAGGCCGCGCCGACCTGCTCGCCGTCCTCGCAGTAGATTCCCTCGAAGCCGAGCAGCTCTGCGTACTGCGCGTACGGGACGCTCGGGATCCACTGCGTGCCCGGGTACTTCGGGTCGCCGGAGAGGACCCGCTGCTCCCAGGTCACCTGGTTCAGGTCCTGGTTGTTGAAGACGCAGATCACGAAGCCGCCGTCGCGGAAGCGGTCCTCGTAGCGCTTGACCGTGATCAGTTCGTTCATCCCGTTCATCTGGAAGGCGCCGTCGCCGACGAGGGCGATCACCGGGCGCCCCGGGTGGGCGAGCTTGGCCGCGATCGCGTACGGCGTGCCGGGGCCCATCGTCGCGAGCGTGCCCGAGAGCGAGGCGAGGTTGCCGGCCTTCAGGCGTAGGTCGCGCGCGAACCAGTTCGTCGACGAGCCGGAGTCGGCGGCGACGATCGCTTCGTCGGGCAGGCGCTGGGAGAGCTCCCAGACCACGCGCTGCGGGTTCATCGGATCGCCGGGCTGGTGCGCGCGATCGTCGACCACGCGCCACCACTCCTCGACCTGGCTCTCGATCTGCTCGCGCCAGGACTGGTCCTGCTTGCGCTCGAGCTTCGGGATCAGCGCGCGCAGCGTCTCCCTCGCGTCGCCGATGAGCCCGGCCTCGACCGGGTAGCGGATCCCGACGCGGCTCGCGTCGTGGTCGATCTCGACCCCGCGCGCCTGACCCTCCTTCGGCAGGAACTCGGAGTACGGGAAGCTGGTGCCGACCATCAGCAGCGTGTCGCAGCCCTTCATCAGCTCGTAGCTCGCGGTCGTGCCGAGCAGGCCGATCGAGCCGGTCACGAACGGCAGGTCGTCCGGGAGCACCGCCTTGCCGAGCAGCGCCTTCGCGACTCCGGCGCCGAGCAGCATCGCCGTCTCGACGAGCTCCTCCCGCGCGCCCGCGGCGCCCTGGCCCACGAGCATCGCGACCTTCTTGCCCTCGTTCAGAATCCTGGCCGCGTCTTCGAGCTCGGCCTCCTGCGGAAGGATGCGCGGAGGCGTGTAGCCGACGCTCGAGAAGACGGCGCCGTGCTCGCGGGGCGGCGAGGGGACGGCCTTCTCCTCCTGGACGTCGTTCGGGACGATCAGCGTGCAGACCCCGTGTCGGTCGAGAGCGATCCGCACCGCTCGGTCGACGAGGTGCCGCGCCTGCGCCGGCTCCATGCAGACCTGCACGAACTCGGAGACGTCCTTGAAGAGCACCTGCAGGTCGACCTCCTGCTGGTACTCGGCGCCGAGCGACATGCGCTTCTGCTGGCCGACGATCGCGACGACGGGCGCGTGATCGAGCTTCGCGTCGTAGAGCCCGTTCAGGAGGTGGATCGCGCCAGGGCCGGAGGTCGCCATGCAGACGCCGGCGCCGCCGGTGAACTTCGCGTGTCCGCACGCCATGAAGGCGGCCATCTCCTCGTGCCTGGCCTGGACGAACTCGGTCTGCGGGTGGGCGCGATCGAGCGCGCCGAGAAAGCCGTTGATGCCGTCGCCGGGATACCCGTAGATCCTGGTGAGCCCCCATTCGCGGAGGCGCTCGAGGATGTAATCCGCAACCAGCTGGGCCATGTCGTCCTTTCGTCGCTCCTGGGCGGTGTTCCCGCCCAGCCGGGATGGAAACGGACGGGGTCTGACCCCTCGGAACCCGGGGTCAGACCCCGGGTTCGACGTGTTCCCGCTGGGTTGAGCGGACGCGTCGGCGTTTCGCGGGCACACCGGGGTCAGACCCCGGCCGTGCACCGGGGTCAGACCCCGGTCGTGACGGCCGTCAGCCTAGGTGCGGAGCTCGAAACGGAGGACGTCGGGCCGGTTGTAGTGCCCGGCCGGGTCGAAGCGTTGGCGCTCCTCGTACAGCCGCTGTGGGTCGAGCTCGGCGGTGAGGATCCCTTCCTCGTCCCAGAGCGGACCGGCGAGGTAGGCCCCGTCGGGCCCGAGGATCGCCGAGCCGCCGCGGCCTACGAGCTCGTCGCCGTCCGCGAGCTGCACGTCGTCGGGGTAGCTCGAGGCCCGCTGGAAGACGCAGCACGAGAGGACAAACGCGCGCGACTCGCGGGCGATGTGCTTGAGCGAGTCGTGCCAGTCCTCGCTGTCGTCGGCGGTCGGCGCCAGGTAGATCTCGACGCCGCTCTCGTAGAGCGAGAAGCGCGCGAGCGGCATCAGGTTCTCCCAGCAGATCAGCCCGCCGACCTTGCCGAGATCGCTCTCGACCGCGCGCAGGCCTTTTCCGTCGCCCGGTCCCCAGACGAGCCGTTCGTGGTTGGTCGGCACCAGCTTGCGGTGGTGCAGCGCCAGCGAGCCGTCCGGCCCATAGAGGAGCAGCGCGTTGTAGATCGTGCCGCCGTCGAGCTCGTTTGCGCCGGTCGCGAGCCAGAGCCCGTGCTCACGCGCGATCGAGCCGAGCCGGTCGGAGGCAGGCCCCGGGATCTCGACCGAGGAACGCGCAAGCTTCGCGTAGATGCCCTTCGCGTCCTGCCCGGCGGCGAGGTAACGCGCCCAGCGGTTCGACGGGTACGCGGGGATGTACGCCTCGGGGAAGAGGACGAGCTTTGCGCCCCTCGCCGCGGCCTCGCGCGCGACCTCGTCGATGCGGTCGATGGTCGCGTCCAGGTCGAAGACCACGGGCTCGACCTGGGCGCAGGCGACTGTGACGGGCTCTTTCATCCGACGATTCTCGCGCAACCAGTCACGCAGTGCGTGCGAGGTCGTGCTGGGTTCGCCGCAGCCGCTGCTCCCGAAGGGCGAAGACCTGAACGACCTGGGGGTCGAACTGCGAACCGTTCTCACGCAGGATCTCGTCGACCGCGCTCTCCCAGCTCAGCTTCCGGTGATAAGGCCGCTCGCTCGTCATCGCATCGAGGGCGTCGGCGAGGGCGAAGATGCGCGCGCCAAGGGGGATCTCGTCTCCCTCGAGGCCGTCCGGATAGCCGCGCCCGTCCCAGCGCTCGTGGTGCGAGCGGACCACCTGCAAGCCTTCGCCGTCCAGCAGCGGGACGTCGCTGAGCAACTCGGCGCCGATCACAGGATGCTGCTGCATGAGAAGCAGCTCCGCAGGGCTGAGCGGTCCTTCCTTGTCGAGGATCGAGTCCGGCACCCCGATCTTGCCGATGTCGTGCAGCAGGAAGCCGTACTCGAGGCTCGGATCGTCGAGCAGGCTCGGTTCGAGCGCCTCGGTCAACTCGAGCGCGTAGCGATGAACGCGCAGCGCATGCCGCCCCGTCGCCTTGTTTCGCACTTCGAGCGCGTCCGTCAGGGCGGTAACCGTCTGGCGGTAGGCGTGTTGCAGCAACCGCCGTTGTGCCCGCTCGACCTGAGCGAGCCGGCTGAGGTCGCGGGCGTACGCGAGCAGCTGGTCGGCACCCTCCGCCTCTGCCGCATCCAGCCGCTCTGAGCTTCCCTCGAGGACACGGTCGATCGTCGCCATGAGGTCGAGCGGGCTGAACGGCTTCCGCAGCAGCGCGTCGGCCCCGGCCAGGCGCGCTTCCGGGCCGTTCGTGTCTCCGCCCGTCAACAGGACGACGCCGGGCGAGCCGTAGACGTCCCGCAGCTTCAGCTCGCGGCAGAGGTCCAGGCCGCTCCTTCCCGGAAGCCCGACATCGAGGACGACGGCCGAGGGGCGCCAGAAGCGAGCGAGCTCCGCTGCCTCCTCTGCGGAGCCCGCCTCCTCGACGGCGCACTCGTCTGCCGCGACCGTTGTTCGCAGGAGAAGGCGGAGGTCAGGGTCGTCGTCGACGAGCAGGATCCGGCGACGCACTGACTCAACAACCGCGGGCAGCCGTTGCGGCCTGAGAATCGGGCGGGCGTGCTCCGCCTCGGCCACCTCGTCGTGCGCGGCTCCGAGAATCGCGAACGAGCCGGGCCGCAGAGAGATCTCTGCCTAGAGTTGTCGTTCCCTCTCAGGGTGACTGGTCCACCGGGTTTTGCACGGAAATCCCTCGTTCGAGGGATGCCCGCCCTCAGCGCCTGACGCGCAAAACGGCTTGCATGCCGAGCTGCGCGTGATCCAGCACCGAGCACCAGAGGCGGTAGCGGCCGGGCAGGAGCTTGAGCGAGAGCGTGCGGCGCTTGCCGGGGTCGGTCAGCGCGATTGCATAGGTGTGCTTGCCGCCGATCCGCTGCAGGCGGAGGTCGTGCGGGTCCTGGCCGAGGTTCTGGAGCTGGATCAGCGCGGGGCCGGCCTTGACGGAGCCACGCGAGAGGGCGAGGTGGTACTCGCTCGCCTCCACCCCGAGCCGCGCGGGCGCCGCGTGGCCCGCGAAGACCACCGCGTAGGCGGTGACCGCCACGAGCGCCCCGCGGATCACTTGACCAGCACCGGCCGCGAGAACGAGCCCGCGCCGGGGATCACCGCGGTGGCGTCCTCGCCGAGCCACTGCTCGAGCAGCGAGCAGTAGACGCCGCGGAAGTCGGCGGTCGCGTGCAGGTTGCCGTCGTCGTCGAGGTTGTCGACGCCGGGGAACTCGCCGACCATCTGGCCGCGCGCCCGGGTACCGATCAGGAAACCGCTTCCGGCCGCGCCGTGATCGGTGCCGCTGCCGTTCTCCTCGGCGCGGCGGCCGAACTCCGACCAGACGAGCGTCAGCACGCGGTCGGCGAGGCCGCGGGCCTCGAGGTCGCGCTGGAAGGCGAGCAGGCTGCGCGCCGTGACGTCCAGGCCGTCCGCGAGAGCCTGGGGCTGGTCAGAGTGCGTGTCGTACTCGCCCGGCGCGGTGATCGCCACGCAGCGCAGGGGCAGGTTCGCGTTCAGCATCGCCGCGAGCCCGGCGAGCCGGTGCGGGAACGAGTCGTCGACGTCCGGGTACGGGACCGGCGTGCCGTAGCCCGCGCCGGTGAAGGGCGCGAGCTGCCGCCGGAGCCGGTCGGACTGCGCGGTCGCCTTGGCCGCCTGGTTCAGGTAGGGATCCTTGCGGGGCGCGCCGAGCGAGCCGAGCGCGTCGAGCATCCGCTGCTCCACGTCACCCCAGACGCCCGGCGCCCAGAACGAGTACTCCTCGGGCGCCGCGACCGAGGCGACGGGCACCTTGGTCGAGGCCAGCGAGGGCTGCAACTGGTAGTCGAGCGACAGTCCCTGCAGCGGGTTGTCCATCGAGCCCGCGTGGTCGAGGTAGCGGCCCATCCAGCCGCTGACGAGCTGTGCGTCCGTGGCGCCGACCTCCCAGAAGTGGCGCGAGGTGAAGTGCGACTGATCGGGGTGCGTGTAGCCGACGGCCGGAAGCACCGAGACCTTGCCCTCGCCGTGCAGCGTGGCGAGCGGCTGTAGCGACGGGTGCCAGTGCAGGCGTGTGTCCTCGCTGAACACCGTCCCGGCGGCCGGACCCAGAGCAAGTGTCGGGCGGAGCTTGCGGTAGGTCGAGTCGAGCGCGGGGTAGAGGGAGCCGAGCGCGTCGAGCATCCGCTGCTCCACGTCACCCCAGACGCCCGGCGCCCAGAACGAGTACTCCTCGGGCGCCGCGACCGAGGCGACGGGCACCTTGGTCGAGGCCAGCGAGGGCTGCAACTGGTAGTCGAGCGACAGTCCCTGCAGCGGGTTGTCCATCGAGCCCGCGTGGTCGAGGTAGCGGCCCATCCAGCCGCTGACGAGCTGTGCGTCCGTGGCGCCGACCTCCCAGAAGTGGCGCGAGGTGAAGTGCGACTGATCGGGGTGCGTGTAGCCGACGGCCGGAAGCACCGAGACCTTGCCCTCGCCGTGCAGCGTGGCGAGCGGCTGTAGCGACGGGTGCCAGTGCAGGCGTGTGTCCTCGCTGAACACCGTCCCGGCGGCCGGACCCAGAGCAAGTGTCGGGCGGAGCTTGCGGTAGGTCGAGTCGAGCGCGGGGTAGAGGACCGAGAGCGCGTCGGCGCCGCCCGGCAGGAAGACCGAGACCAGCACCGGCTGCGCCGGGCCGCTCGCCGCCCGCGCGATCCCTTCCTCGAACAGGCCGAGCTTGCCGATCCCGTAGACCGAGAGCGCGAGGCCGAAGGTGCGGGTGACGAAGGAGCGCCGGTCGAGCCCCGTCCCCGCCGGCACCGGCATCCCCGGCTCGATCGAAGGCAGCCCGCGGCCGGCCTCGGCGGCAGTCCGCCGCATGAGCGAGGCCCGCGAGAACTCGTCGCAGTGGTGGCAGTGGGCCATCAGCAGGTCTGGAGGTCGGGGGACGAGGCCAGCAGCTGCCGCAGCGCGTTCTCGATCAGCGCCGGGTACTAAGAATGCCTCTGCGCGGACGAGGAGCTTCGAGGCGTCGTCGGGCAGCTTCGTCTTGTCGGGCTTCAGCGCGCGCTTCTCGATCGCCTGCGAGGCGATCAGCCAGCGGGCGCGGTAGGTCGCCGTGTCGAGCCAGCGCGAGTCGTCCCAGCCGGCGACGTTGGGCGGGAAGAAGAGCTGCTGGCCGGCGAGGCTCATCAGCCAGGTCCAGTCCTCGGTGTCGATCCCGCGCCCGAGCGCGCGCAGGAGCCCCGCCGTGTAGACCGCGGGCGACTTGACCATGCGCGGGCCGAGGTAGAGCGCGGGGTGGCGCAGGATCGCCTCGACGACGGGGCGCACGGCAAAACCGTGGCGGACGTAGAGCCGCTCGAGCTCGCGCCTCGTCGCAGCGGGCGGCGCGGTCGGGACGAAGTAGCTCCAAAGCTTCGTCACGAAGAATGAGGGGTGCAAGCGATGCTGGACGCAGAGCCGCGCCGAGTCGCGCCACGTGAAGCGGCCGTGCTTTCCGAAGATCGTCT
Source organism: Actinomycetota bacterium (assembly GCA_005883965.1). GTDB lineage: Bacteria > Actinomycetota > Thermoleophilia > Gaiellales > Gaiellaceae > AC-32. The sequence goes on along the minus strand of VAWL01000164.1, from coordinate 1,174 downwards.
TGACGCCGTCGTCGTGGCGCCGCGGGTCGTAGCGAAAATTGACGGGGCCGACGTTGTCGTTCCAGTCGTTCCGCCAGCCGGTCAGCGCGCGGGCCTGCTCCCGAACGTCGCGCTCCGTGTAGCCGCCCCGGTCGGCGCCGATCGTGAACAGCTCCATCAGCTCGCGCCCGTAGTTCTCGTTGGGCGAGTCCTTGGTGTTGTCGGTCCCGGAGAGCCAGATCAGCATCGCCGGGTCTTTCGTGACCTCGGTGAGCAGGGTCCCGAACGAGCCCAGCCCGTGCGTTCGGAAGAGCTGGTTCTGCCGGATCATCAGCCGCGCGGAGTCGACGCCGTCGCGAGACGTCGCGAACCAGTCGTGCCAGACGAGCGTCATCCGCTCCCCGAGCGGGCGGCTCGTCCGCACCATCCGGTCGAGCCACCAGAGCTGGTCGTGTCCCCAGGCGTCGTACGGCGCGAGTGGATGGCCGTGGTCGTCGTGCGGTTTCGGGCCGCGCAGCCGCTCGCGACCTGGATGGGTCAGCGAGTGGACGGCTCCGTGGAGCCCGAGCTTGGCGAGCTTCTCGGCCTGTCCGGGGCGCGGGCCGAAACCGGCGCGCCAAAGGAGGCGCTCGGCTTGCGGCTTGCCGAACTTTCCGCGGTAAACGGGCGGCATCGTGGTGGTATCGGCGCTGCGGCCCGCCGGCTGAATGCCCGTTCCAGGCTCTAATCTCGCCGCATGGAGCTCGCGGAATTCGGCGAGATCACGAGCGTCGTCGTCTCGCGCGGCGGCGAGATCGTGCTCGAGCAGCACCTCGACGGCGAGCCGAATGCGCTGCGCAACACGCGTTCCGCCACGAAGACGATCGCCGGGTCGCTGCTCGGGATCGCGATCGAGCGCGGCCTCGTGCCCGGCGTCGACGCGCGGGTGACCCACCTGCTCGGGCGCGAGATCGGCGACGCGCAGAAGGACGCGATCACGCTGCGCGACGTGCTGACGATGAGCTCCTGCCTCGACTGCAACGACTGGGACGACTCGTCACCGGGGAACGAGGAGCTGATGTACCCGACCGACGACTGGGTCGGGTTCGCGCTTGGCCTTCCCGTCCGCGAGGAGCGCACGTTCAGCTACTGCACGGCGGGCGTCGTCTGCCTAGGCGTGGCGCTCGAGCGCGCGCTCGGAGAGCCGCAGCCGGAC
>VAWL01000148.1 GCA_005883965.1 Actinomycetota bacterium | reverse complement strand
GCCCGCCCGTGAAGAACAGGAACGCGCTGACGCAGAGGTACCAGACGACGTCGGGGCCGTTCACGTCGTTTCCCGGGAGTGGGCGCCGAGGATGACACCGCCGACCGCCGCGATCAGGAGCACGATCGAGGTGATCTCGAACGCGAGCAGGTGGTCGGTCAGGAACAGGGTTCCGATCTGGTAGGGCCGGCCGTAGAACGCGGAGTCGACCGTCGCCTCGTGCGACAGCCGCCCCCCCGACTTCAGGCCGATCACGACGATCACCTCGACGAGCAGCGCCGCCGAGGCGCAGACCGCGGCAATCGACTGCCAGCTCGGTCCCCCGGCCCAGGGCGCGTCGGCCTGGCCGCCGAGGTACGCGATCACGAACAGGAACATCACCATCACGGCGCCCGCGTAGACGAGCACCTGCGCGGCGGCGACGAACTCCGCCGAGAGCAGCAGGTAGAGCGCGGCGAGCGAGGCGAGGTTCCCGATCAGCGACAGCGCCGAGTAGAACGGGTTCGAGAACGAGATCACCGCGATCCCGGAGCCGATGCAGGCGAACGCGGCGACCACCCAGACGATCCAGACGAGGATGTTGCCGGCGTCGGCCGCGAGGATCACGAATGGTCCTCGTAGAACGGGATCGGCGTGTCGTAGAGGTCGCGGTCGGCGACGGGTACCTGCTTGATCGGCTCGGCCAGGAGCATGTCCTTCGTGTAGATCAGGTCGTCGCGCGAGTACTCGGAGATCTCGTATTCATTGCCGAGCGTGATCGCGTCGAACGGACAGGCGAGCTCGCAGTAACCGCAGAAGATGCAGCGGCTCATGTTGATCTCGTAGATCCGCGCATAGCGCTCGCCGGCAGAAACGCGGTTGTCGGGGGTGTTCTCCTCGGCGACGACGCGGATGCAGTCGGCCGGGCAGGCGGCCGCGCAGAGCGAGCAGCCGACGCACTTCTCGAGCCCGTTCTCGTGTACGTGCAGCCGGTGGCGTCCTCTGAACCTCGGGTAGACCGGGCGCTTGTACTCCGGGTACTGCTGCGTGATCGGCTTCTTGAAGATCTGCTTGAAGGTGACGCCGAAGCCCTTGAAGCTGTCGAACGGCTGCGGGCTCACAGGGCGACCACCAGGGCGGCCGTCACGACCGCGTTGATCGTCGCCAGCGGCAGCAGCATCTTCCAGCCGAGCCGCATCAGCTGGTCGTAGCGAAGCCGCGGCAGCGTCGCCCGCAGCCACATGAACACGAACAGGATCACGGCCAGCTTGAGCAGGAACCAGAGCGGCCCGAGCGGCGCGTACGGCCCGTACCAGCCGCCGAAGAAGAGCGTCACCGCCAGCGCCGAGAGCGTGATCATGTTCACGTACTCGCCCATCTGGAAGAGGCCGAAGCGCATGCCGCTGTACTCGGTGTGGTAGCCCGCGACGAGCTCGGTCTCGGCCTCGGGGAGGTCGAACGGCGGGCGGTTCGTCTCGGCCACGCCCGCGATGAAGAAGATCAGGAGGCCGACGAACTGCGGGCCGAAGAACCAGAACGTCTCTGCCTGCTTGTGGACGATGTCGACAAGCGAGAGCGACTGGCCCATGATCACCACGCCCAACACGGCGAAGGTCAGCGAGACCTCGTACGAGACCATCTGCGCGCAGGTGCGCATCGAGCCGAGCAGCGCATACTTCGAGTCGGAGGCCCAGCCACCGACGATGAAGCCGTAGATGCCGAGCGAGCTGAGCGCGAAGATCAGAACGAGCGAGATCGGCACATTCACGACCTCGCCGTTGATCGTCCAGCCGTTGACCTCCCAGCCCGGGCCGAACGGGATCACGCTGAAGACGGCGAGCGCGGTGAAGGCCGAGAGCACCGGCGCGCCGATGTAGAGGATGTCGACCGCCGAGGCCGGGAAGAAGCTCTCCTTGCGGATCAGCTTGACCAGGTCGGCGATCGGCTGCAGGAGCCCGAACGGGCCCGCGCGGTTCGGCCCGTAGCGGAGCTGCATCCGCGCCAGCACCTTGCGCTCGACCCACGTCATGTACGCGAACGTGAGCATCAGCAGGTTGATGATCACGAGGGCCTTGATCACCGAGATCCACCAGACCTCGTTCACTTGGCCCGCTCCCGGCGCCGGCAAAGCCGGCACCTCCGCTCCTTGATGAGCTCCGTCGAGCCTGCGCTCATGTCACCTCCACCCGGCCACCGAGCTCGCCGGCGTGCTCGGTTGCGACACGGGCGACGCCTTCGCGCAGCTGGTGGCTGATGCGGGCCCGGAGCTCGAGCGAGGTGCCGTTGTGCGAGACGGTCACCGTGTCGCCGGCCGCGATCTTCCGGGCCGCGGCGTCTGCCGGGGCCAGCTCGATCTCTGGCTCGGGCCGCTGGAACTGCAGCTCGGGAGTGCGCTCGACGGCGGGGCCCGAGAAGAGCGGCCGGTAACGCACGAGCTCGAGGCCTTTGCCCTTCGCGGCCTGCGGCGAGGGCGGCAGCTCGGCCTGCGGCGCGTCGCTGCGGGTGCGCAGGGCGGCCTGCTCGCCGACCTCGCCGAACGCGAGCCCGTCGTAGATCCGCTCCGAGAGCTCGGCGAAGACGGCCGACGCGTACGGCGGCACCTCGACGCCGAAGCGCTCGGCCAGCTTCGAGATCCAGGCAAGCTCGTCCGGCGCGGGCGGGATCACGGTGCGCCGCAGCCGCTGCAGGCGGCCCTCGAGGTTGACGTAGGTGCCGTCGCGCTCGAGGTAGCTCGTGCCCGGCAGGACGAGGTCGGCCCAGCCCGCCGCGAGGCCCTGGAACATCGAGGTGACCAGCACCTGCTCGGCGCGCTCGGCCAGCGCACGGACGCCGGGATCGGCAGCGGCCTCGTCGCCGGAGACGACCAGCAGGCCGATGGGCTCGGGGTTCGGGCCCTCCTCGTCGGAAGCGGCTGCCCAGGCGTCGGCGGCACCGCGGCCGTTGGGGGTGCACGGGAGGTGGAACGCGCCGGAGCCGGGCTTGCCCGCGAAGCCGAGCTCGCTCGCGAGCGCCGCGAGGTGCGCGCCGCCGGCCCCTTCCTCCCCCGCCCAGATCAGGATCGCCCGCTCGCTCTCGCGGAGGCGCACACCGAGCGCGTCGCCCTTGCCCGCGAGGCGGCGGCAGCTCTCGAGCGCGTCGCCCGCGTACTCGACCTGTGCACCGCCGCGGCGCGCTGCGCGAACCCAGAGGTCGACGATCGGCGCGCGCTCGGCGACGGGCTCATCGCCGAGCACGACCACGAACTCGGCGTCGCGGATTGCGGAGAGCGGCAGGCGGAAGGCGTCGAGCGCCTGGCTCGTCTCCTCCGCGAGCACGGCGGTGTGCGAGCGCAGCCCCACTCGCAGCAGCCGGCCGAGCGCGTAGGCGTGCTCGACCGTCTCGGAGCCCGAGAGTGCGGTGACGATCCGGCCCTCGGCGGCCCGCAGCATCCGCTCGGCCTCGTCGATCGCGGCATCCCAGGAGAGGACGTCGAAGCCGCGTCGCCGCACGCGCTTGAGCGGATCGGCGATCCGGTCGCGCGCGTAGAGGTGCGTGAACGCGAAGCGGCCCTTGTCGCAGAGCCAGCCCTCGTCCACCTCAGGGTGGTTGCGCGAGAGGATCCGCTTGACCTTGCCCTCGCGGATCGTCGCGTGGACGTTGCAGCCGACCGGGCAGAGGCCGCAGACCGTCGGCACGTTCTGGATCTCCCACGGCCTCGCTTCGAAGCGGTACTGCGTCGACGTGAGCGCGCCGACCGGACAGAGCTCGATCACGTTGCCGGAGAAGCGCGCGCGGTAGGGCTCGTCCTCGAAGGTGGCGATCACCGACTGTGCGCCGCGGTTGCGGGCGATCAGCTGGCCGTCCTCGGCGACGCCTTCCGAGAAGCGCGTGCAGCGGTAGCAGAGGATGCAGCGCTCGCGGTCCAGGGCGATCGCCGGCGAGATCGGGATCGGCTTCTCCATCGTGCGCTTGGCGAAGGTCATGCGCGTGTTGCCGGGGCCCCAGCGGAAGGTCAGGTCCTGCAGCGGGCACTCGCCGCCCTTGTCGCAGACCGGGCAGTCGAGCGGGTGGTTGACGAGGATGAACTCGAGCGTTGCCTCCTGGCCTTCGGCGGCCTTGTCGGAGGTTTGCGCCGTGTGGACGACCATGCCCTCGGTGGCGGTGAGCGTGCAGGCGGCCTGGAGCTTCGGCATCCCCTCGATCTCGCAGAGGCACATGCGGCAGGCGCCGACCGCCGCGCCGAGGCGGGGCTCGTAGCAGAAGACGGGGATCTCGATCCCGGCAGCGAGCGCGGTCTCGACCAGGCCGAGCCCGGGCGGGACCTGCACCTCGCGCCCGTCCACCGTGACGGTGACCAGCTCGGGCGCGCTCATGCCGGGACCTCCGCGACCGGGTGGTGCGTGTGCTGCTCGACCGGCGCGAAGACGCCTTCGAGCGACGACTCGCCGCCGAAGGGGCAGCCGCCCTCGTCGACGTGCCGCTGGAACTCCTCGCGGAAGTTGCGCACGTACTCGACCACCGGGCCCGCGGCGAAGTCGCCGAGCGCGCAGAGGCACTTGCCGATCATCCGGTCGCAGACCGAGAGCAGGAGCTCGAGCTCGCTCTGCTCGGCACGCCCCTCCTCGAGCTTCTGCAGCAGCTGCACCAGCCAGCGGGTCCCCTCGCGGCACGGTGTGCATTTGCCGCACGACTCGTGCATGTAGAACTGCGACGAGCGAAGCGCGAGCTGCACCATGCAGGCGCGGTCGTCGATCACGATCACCGCGGCTGCGCCGAGCTGCGAGCCGGCCTCCGCCACTGAGTTGAAGTCCAGATCCGTGTCGAGCAGGTCCGGCGTCATGACGGTCGTGGACGAGCCGCCGGGGATGACCGCCTTCAGCTCGCGGCCGCCCGGGATGCCGCCGCCGATGTCGTAGATCAGCTCACGGAGCGGGGTGCCGAGCTCGAGCTCGTAGTTGCCGGGCCGCTCGACGTTGCCGGAGAGCGAGAAGACGACGGTCCCCGGAGACGGCTCGGGCCCGATCTTGGCGTACCACTCGCCGCCGTGCTCGGCGATCAGCGGCACGGTCGCGATCGTCTGCACGTTGTTGATCAGCGTCGGCGAGCCGTAGAGCCCGCTCACGGCGGGGAACGGCGGCCGTGGCCGCGGCTGGCCGCGCTCGCCCTCGAGCGATTCGAGCAGCGCTGACTCCTCGCCGCAGATGTAGGCGCCGGCGCCCCGGTGGAGGACGATCGTGACGTCGCCCTGCGACTCGATTGCGTGCGCCGTGACGAGGCAGCCCTCGATCAGCCGGTGCGGGTTGGTGAGCATGATCTCGCGGTCCTTGAACGTGCCCGGCTCCGACTCGTCGGCGTTGACGCACAGGTACGTCGGCTTGCCGGTCCCCTTCGCCAGGAAGCTCGCCTTGCGGCCCATCGGGAAGCCGGCGCCGCCGCGGCCGCGCAGGTTCGAAGCGAGCAGCTGCTCGATCACCTGCTCCGGCTTCAGCTTCCGCGCCTTCGCGAGCGGCTTGTAGCCGCCGACTGCTCGGTACTCGGCGAGCTTCGTCAGGTCGCGGTCGCCTGTGTTGGCGAGCGTCAGCTCCTCAATCCCCACGCTTCAGCTCCTCGACGATCGCCGGGACGTCCTCGGGCCGCACCGGCTCGCGGTAGCGCTCGTCCACCGAGACGACGACCGCGCGCCCACAGCCACCGGCGCACTCGATCGCGCGCAGCGTGAACTCGCCGTCCTCGCTCGTCTCGCCCGGGGCGACGCCGAGCTCCCGCTCGAACGCCTCCAGCACCTGCTGCGCGCCGAGCAGCGCGCACGAGATGTTCGTGCACACCTCGACGAGGTGCTTGCCGACGGGCTCGAGGTGGAGCATGTCGTAGAAGGACGCGACCGCCTCGGCTTGCGCCGGCGCGACGCCGATCGCCTCGGCGACCTCCTCGAGCGCCTCGCGCGGCAGCCAGCCACCGTGCCGCTCCTGTGCCAGCCGCAGCGCCGGCAGGATCGCCGAGCGTCGCTCCGCGTACGGCGCCGCCAGCTTGTCGACCTCGGCGTAGAAATCGCTCAGCGGTCGACCTCCCCCATGACCGTGTCGAGCGAGCCGACGATCGCGATCAGGTCGGCGACGAGCGCGTCTGTCATGCACGTCGCGGTCGCCTCCAGTGCGACGAACGACGGCGCCCGGAACTTCACGCGCCAGGGCCGAGGCCCGCCGTCGGAGACGACGTAGCAGCCGAGCTCGCCGCGGGCCGACTCGACGGCGACGTAGATCTCGCCCTCGGGCACGCGGTACCCCTCCGTGACGATCTTGAAGTGGTGGATCAGCGACTCCATCGAGGTCTGCAGCTCCTCGCGCGGCGGCAGCACGACCTTGCGGTCGTCCGCGATCCACGGCTGCCCCTCCATCCCCTCGAGCCGGTCGAGGCACTGGGCGATGATGCGGGTCGACTCCCGCATCTCGTCCATGTGAACCTTGTACCGGTCCCAGACGTCGCCGTTCTCGTAGACGGGCACGCTGAAGTCGACCTGGTCATAGGCGAGGTAGGGCTCGGACTTCCGCAGGTCCCAGTCGACCCCGGATCCGCGCAGCACGGGCCCGGACTGGCCGAGCGCGATCGCGTCATCGGCCGAGAGCAACCCGATCCCCTTCGTCCGCTCGAGCCAGATCTCGTTCTTGTCGACGAGCCCCTCGTAGTCGTCGACGGCTTTCGGCATCCAGTCGACGAATTCGCGGGCATCCGGGAAGAAGCCGCGCGGGATGTCCTCGGCGAGCCCACCGGCCTGGAAGTAACGCGTGTGCATGCGCGCCCCGCAGACCATCTCGTAGAGGTCGAGGATCGAGTCGCGCTCGCGAAAGCAGTACCAGAACATCGAGATCGAGCCGAGCTCCAGCGCCGCGGTGCCGAGCCAGACGAGATGTGAGTGGATCCGGTTCAGCTCGGCGAGGCACATCCGCATCCAGGTCGCCTTCTCCGGGACCTCGAGCCCGAGCAGCTTCTCGATCGCGAGGACGAAGACGAGCTCGTTGTTCTGGAAGGAGAGGTAGTCGATGCGCTCCGGGTAGGTGATCGCCTTCCACCAGGTCTTCGCCTCCATGTTCTTCTCGAAGCCGGTGTGGAGGTAGCCGATCACGGCGTTGAGGCCGACGACGTCCTCGCCGTGCAGGTCGACGATCAGCCGGAGGACGCCGTGCGTCGACGGGTGGTTCGGCCCGAAGTTGACCTGCAGCAGGTCCTCGGAGCCGCGCAGGTCGGGCGGGACCTGGAGCATGGTCGGGACCGGCGACGGGATGCGCGAGCCCTCGTAGATCCGCGGCCTCTCGGGTGCGAGGGCCACCTATTCCTCTCCCGAGAAGCGGACCGGCTCGCCGCCGATCGGGTAGTCCTTCCGCAGCGGGTGGCCCTCCCAGTCGTCGTCCATCAGGATCCGGCTGAGGTTCGGGTGGCCTTCAAAGCGGATGCCCATCAGGTCCCAGGCCTCGCGCTCGTGCCAGTCGGCGGTCGGCCAGACCGGGACGACGCTCGGCACCGGCTCGTCTTCGTCGAGCCAGGCCTGGACACGAACTCGGCGCGCACCGGGGATCGCGAGCAGGTGGTAGCTCATCGCGAAGCGCTTCGGCTTCGGCTCGGGCGTGCGCTCGAGCCCCTGCGAACCGGGGCGGTTCAGGTCGCGGCCCGCGGCATTGCCGATGTAGCCGGCGACCCCGCGCGAGCCCCAGCCGAGGTAGTCGGCGGCGGCCACGTCGGCGAGGAAGTTGAACCCCTCGTTGTCGCGGAGGTAGGTGCAGGCTTCGACCAGGCGCGCCGGGTCGACGACGAGCGTCGTCTCGCCGTGCGCCTCCTGCGTCTCGACCAGGCCCGGGACGCCGTCGAACGCTATGAGGCCACCCCGCGGATCTCGTAGGCCGGCGGCACGCCCGCTTTGATCTTCTCCTGCAGCCGCACGATCCCCTCGACGAGCGCCTCCGGCCGCGGCGGGCAGCCGGGCACGTGGACATCGACCGCGACGATCTTGTCGACGCCCTGCAGGACGGCGTAGTTGTTGAACATCCCGCCCGAGCTGGCGCAGGCGCCCATCGCGATCACCCACTTCGGCTCGAGCATCTGGTCGTAGATCTGGCGCAGCGGCGCGGCCATCTTGTGGGCGACGCGGCCGGAGACGATCAGCAGGTCGGCCTGGCGCGGCGAGGAGCGGAATACCTCGGCCCCGAAGCGCGCGATGTCGTAGCGGGCGGAGACGATCGACATCATCTCGATCGCGCAGCAGGCGAGCCCGAAGGTGTCCGGCCAGATGGAGTTGCCCTGCGCCCAGGCGACCGCCTTCTCGACGGTCGTCAGCCCCAACTTGTCCTCGAGGTTCTCGATCTCCTGCTCGAACACGCCCGGGCCTTTGCCGACCCAGAGCACTCGCTCTGAGCTCAACCCGTGGTCCTTTAGTGCCACTCGAGCGCCCCCTTCCGCCAGATGTAGACGTAGGCGACCGCGAGGATCACCAGGAAGAAGAGGAACTCCACGAAGCCGAACCAGGCGAGCTGGTGGAGGATCACCGCGAGCGGGTAGAGGAAGACAACCTCGATGTCGAAGACGATGAAGAGCATCGCCGTGAGGTAGAAGCTGATCGTGAAGCGTTTCTGGTTGGGAGGCCCCTTGGAGACGCCCGACTCGAAGGGCACCGTCCGGGCGCGGATCCGCCGCTTCGGCCGGGTCGCGAGTGCGAAGGACGCCGCGACCATCGAGAGCGGGATCGCGAGCGCGAGCAACGCGTAGATGAGGAACGAAAACCAGCTGGTGAGCACTGCGCTCCTTCGCCTCCGACCGAGGCCGGACGCTAGCAGAGCGTGCAGGATCACGAGCGGAGAGGAAAACGGCTCAACCAAGCGTGAGGCAGGTGTTACAAACTGCCGCCTCAGGAGGGGGATTCGGGCGGCCCGAGGACGTTGCTACGATGCGTGAGATGGAGACCGTCGAGCGGCCGCTGACCCTCGTCTCGCTGACCGAGTCGGCGGCGGCGAAGATCAAGGACCTGATGGCCGAAGAGCCCGAGGGCGAGGCCTCGGTTCTGCGGATCGCCGTCCAGGGCGGCGGCTGTTCCGGGTTCCAGTACGCGCTCGGCTTCGACCGCGGACCCCAGGACGGCGACAACGAGTTGGAGAGTCACGGCGTGCCGATCGCGGTCGACCCGTTCAGCGCGCCCTACCTGGCCGGCACGGAGATCGACTGGGTCGAAGGCCTGCAGGCCGGGTTCGCGATCAACAACCCGAACGTCTCGGCCTCGTGCGGCTGCGGCCACTCCTTCCAGGTGGAAGAAGAGGGCGGCACCCCCGAGGACGCCGCCGGCTGCGGGTCCTGCCACTAGACTCGCCCCGCTGATGGGCGGGCTGCGCTGAACACGGTCTACCGCTACTGGACAGCGCTGGTCGTCCTGGCCGTGATCGTCCAGATCGGCGCGGCAGGGTACGGGGCTTTCTACGCCGCGGACAAGGCCGACCCGGGACCCGTCACGCACCACGCGTTCGACCACGGTTGGAGCTTTCACGACGGGTTCGGGTACATCGTCTTCTACGCCGCGATCGTCTCCTTCGCGCTCGCGATCATCGGGCGCTTCCCGCGCAAGCGCGTGCTCGAGATCACCGGGCTGCCGCTGCTGATCGCCGCTCAGATCGGGCTTGCGGCCGGCGGCGAGAGCGTTCCGGCGATCGGCGTCCTCCACCCGGTGGTCGCGTTCATCATCCTCGGCTTCGCGGGCCGCCTCGCCTTCGAGGCCGGCTGGGGACCCCGCCGGCGGGGCTAGCATTCGACGCCGTGAGCGAGAACGGCGTCGTCGACATCACCATCCTCGGAGCAGGCCCTTCAGGCCTCGCGGCCGCGTATTACGCCGGACACCGTGACGCCACCGTCCGGATCGTCGAGAGCCTCGAGCAGCTCGGCGGCCAGGTCGCGGCGGTCTATCCCGAGAAGCACGTCTACGACGTGGCCGGCCACCCGAAGATCCTCGGCACGAAGCTCGTCGAGCTCTGCGCGGAGCAGGGCCTCCAGTACGGCGCCGAGGTGCGCCTGGGCGAGGAGGTACAGAGCCTCGAGCGCATCAGCCAGAACGGCGAGGAGCTGCTCGCGGTCAGCACGGACAAGGGCGGGCCGTATCTCTCGCGCAAGCTGATCATCACCGCCGGCCACGGCGCCTTCGAGCCGCGGAAGCTCGGCGTGGACGGGATCGACGCGTGGGAGGGGAAGGGACTGCACTACTTCGTGCGCGAGAAGGCGGTCTTCGACGGCCGGACCTGCGTGATCGTCGGCGGCGGCGACTCGGCGCTCGACTGGACCCTCGGCCTGCAGGACACCGCGCAGCCTCCGATCGCGCTCGTCCACCGGCGCGACAACTTCCGGGCGCTCGAGTCCTCGGTCAACGAGGCGAAGGCGCTCGAGGGCGAGGGCCGCGTGCGGATCATGACTCCGTGCGAGATCCGTGAGGTGCACGGCGACGGCGCGATCCAGGCGGTCACGATCGAGAACACCAAGACCGGCGAAAGCGAGCAGGTGCCCTGCGACGCGCTGATCACGCTGCTCGGCTTCCACTCGCACCTCGGCGCGATCGCCGAGTGGGGCCTCGAGCTCGAAGGCAAGCGGCAGATCAGGATCGACCCGATGACCTGCGAG